>JAJRQV010000015.1 GCA_024280035.1 Campylobacterales bacterium | reverse complement strand
GCAAAACTTATGGATGCAATGGAAGTTGGACCGATGTTTCCTTTGGACACCTTTACCGTAAACCTCCTCAGTGATAATGGTCGTCGTTACTTAAAAGTTCAGATGAACTTAGAACTTGATGTAGAAGAGTTAGCGGCTGAACTTGAGAGTAAAACAGCAGTTATACGTGATGTTGTTATCCGTCTGCTCTCTTCTAAAACATTAGAAGAGATTTCTACTGCTAAGGGTAAGGATAAACTCAAAGAACAGATTGTTAATCAATTAAATTTACGTCTTAGAGATGGAAATATTCGTAATGTTTACTTTACGGAGTTTGTAGTTCAATAAATGATAGGAATAGACCTGATCAAACTTGAACGTATGAAATGCTCTATTGAGCGTTTCGGTGACAAGTTTCTTCAACGATTTTTATCCCCAGATGAGATGCAACTTATTAAAAATTCTAAAACTGCTGCAGGTTTTTGGGCAGCTAAAGAAGCCTGTTCAAAAGCCTTAGGTACAGGAATTGGAAAAGAGTGTAGTTTTCATGACATTAAACTTTCAAAAACAGCTCGAGGTGCCCCTCAGATAAGCTTATCGCAAGAGCTTCTTGATAACTACAAAATCAAAAGTATGTCTGTTTCAATCACCCATGATGGAGATTATGCTGTAGCTGTCGTTGCCATACAAAATTAAATTCTATAAAAAATCAACCGCCTCCGACAAAATCTAATAACTCAAGCTTATCGCCATCAGATAAAACATGAGCCTTCCAAGACTCTTGTTTAACAATATTCATATTTACAGCTGCTGCCATAACCTTATCACTCAGACCTAAATTATTTAAGACCTCTTGCAAGGTTGTCTTGTCTGCATACTCTTTATTTTCACCATTAACTATAATTTTCATCTTCTTTTCCTATTTATGTTCTTGTCTAAATACAATCATCTTAAATCTTTCCCCTAAAAATGAGGGCATAATAAGCTGTTTTGCACGTTCTAACTCATATTCATACGCCTTATCACCTGCTTGTGTTTTAAGCATCTCTAATAGCTCTAATAAGCCCATATCTATCATTGCCACAGCCTGTGTCTTATAAGCAATCATTTGTATACCTGCTTCTTCATAAGCATCTTTAAGATGTTCAAAACAGACATCATAAGTAATATCACTTGATGCAAATACCTCGTCAAGTTTAATCTCATCATCAAACAAAGGAAAAACTTGATGCTATTTATAGACGCGTATTGAAAAATCAGGACGGGCTTGCATCTCACCATAATCATAAGTCATAAACTCAAAAGTTTTTGCCGCACCTGCCATCTCTAAGGCAAATTCTTCATATCCAAGAGTAATCTCTCCCTTGTCTTTATGATATTTTTTTGCTTTCTCTTTGACCCAACTGTTTTCTTCGTTAAAAACTATTTTACCCTCTTCATAAGTTCCGATTTTATCCTGATAAATAAGTTCACAACTAAAGGCATCAAAAATCTCATTAGCAATAAAAAAAGCAGAATAAAGGTTTAACTCTTTTAAAGAGTTCACATGAGAAAGTTTCACAACACCCCCAAAAGACTCTTGAAAATATTGTGTCTGCTCAATTTGTAAAAAATCAAACCGTTCAACAATAGTAAAAGAAAGTGTTTCTAAAAGTTCTGGTTTTAATGTGTAAATAAACTGAACAATATCTGCGAGTAAATAACCCTTATGCGCACCTATTTCACAAATTGTTGTGTTTTTTTCTAAAAAACCTTCATCTATTAGTTTAATAATATGTTTGGCAATAGTTCCACCAAAAAACTTTGATGCTGATACCGAAGTATAAAAGTCACCCTTTTTACCAATTTCTTTATAATTTGAATAATATCCATACTCACCATAGAGCCACTCAGTCATATATGTACTAAACTTCATTATTAATTAACTTTTCATATAAATTTAAGAGTTCTAACTGCTTATCTATTTCAAAAATCTGCTTATCTAATTCTTGAATATCTACCGAGTTTTTTAAGTTTTGCACATCATATAAGGTTTTATACCCCGCATCAAAAAGTATTTGTGTTTATGAAAGAAGTGTTGAATATAATACTTTATTCTCATCAGAAAGTTCTATCTTTTTCTTAAAATTTTTAAGGTTTTGTGTGACCTGTTCATATAAGGCTCTTAATTCCCTCTTTTTATCATCTACTAAAACTAAAGACTTAAGATACTCTACTCGGCTTGACTCTATATCTCTAAAGGTGTTCCAATCTAAAGGCATACTTGCTTTTAACCCATAATTATAATATTTTGTTTCAGGAGGACTAGGCACATTTGTACCTGCAAAAGAGGGGTTTTCTAGTTTATCCCAATTATAGGAGGCAGTAAAACTTAGTGTTGGTAAATATTTAGCTACCGTTACATTTTTATTATATTGCTCACGTTTACTTTGGCTTTGAATCTGTTTAATATCAATATTGTTTTGTAAGAATTTATCTGAAGAAATCAACTTTAGCTGAGGGATATTTGCTTCGGTATAATCCATATCACTAATAGCTTCAAATTTAGAGATAAGACGTTCTTTATTCGTTTGAAGATCAAACAGAACCTGTGTTACCACATTTTTCTCAATAATAGCATTATTTAAAAAACCAGAATCAAGCTGACCATTAAGATACTGCTCTTTTTTCTGCTCTAGATTTATGCGAGAATTATCAATTTGAAGTTCTTGTTTTTGAATGTTTAAATCACTTTGTTTAATCTGCATAAGAAGTTCAACAGCCTCTTTTATCAGTTTTCTACGTGACACTTCAATACTGTATTGATTATACTTATAAGAAGCCTGTGCAAATTTAATTCCATAATAAATTCCCCCACTTTTAAAAATAGGTTGGTCCATCACAATCGCTGCATTTTGTGTTTTTTGTGTTTGTGAACCTTGTTCATTATAAGGGTTAGACTTAGAGATGCTATATCGCAGTTGAAGGGGTTGTATCCACGAGTCTCTAAGCTTATTTTTCTCGACAAGAGCCTTATCTTCATCATAAGAGAACTCTTTATGTTTTAGTCCTGAAATGTAGGCATCAAGACCTTGTGCTGATAAGAGTGTTGTAAGGGCTAAACTACAAAGAACTAAGCGCTGCATCAAGTCGTTTAAACCCTTCGTTTATCTCTTCATCACTAATGGTTAATGGTGGTAAAAAACGCAGAGTATTTCGCCCTGCTTTAAGTACTAAAACCTTCTGCTCATGAGCTGACTTAATAATATTAGCTAAGGTATCCGCATCTTTTACCCGTAATCCACGCATCATTCCAAAACCTACTGAAGAGGTAAAAAGATTAGGAAACTTTTTAAAAAGCACTTCAAGTTTAGTCTCAAACTTAATAAAGGTTCTATCTAAGTCACCACTATTTTTACTCTCTTGTAAAATATTCAGTACGGCATTAGAAGCTGCTGTGGAGAGGTAGTTTCCACCAAAGGTAGCACCATGTTCACCTGCGACTAAGGCATTTTCTATTGAGGTCATAACGACACCAATAGGAACTCCTCCACCAAGACCTTTAGCCAAGGTAATTACATCAGGTTCAATTTCATAAACATTCGAAGCTAAAAACTCACCTGTACGATAAACACCTGTTTGAACTTCATCTACCATAAGTAAGACATCTTTACTTTTAAGCAATTTGGCAAGGGCTTGAACCTTTTGTTTATCAAGAGGTTGTACACCACCCTCCCCTTGTACTAATTCTATCATAACGGCTACTGTATGTTCATCCAGCATACCTTCAATATCATCAATAGTATTTGCATAAGAGAAACCATCAGGAAAAGGACCAAAATAGTTATGCATCGCTTCTTGACCCGTTGCCTTTAATGCAGTAATGGTACGTCCATGAAAGGATTGATCTAAGGTAATCACCTTATAACGTTTTATTTCACCATTAATTTCACCATATTTACGTGCAATTTTAATAGCACCCTCATTAGCTTCAGCACCAGAATTTGCAAAAAAACATTGCATTTTAAATGTACTTTGCTTTACAATACTTTCAGCACATTTTACCTGAGGTTCAATAACATACAAGTTTGAAATATGTGTTATATTATTGACCTGTTCACAAATGGCTTGTGCTACTTTTTCATTAGCATGACCGACGCTAACCACACCAATACCTGAGGTAAAATCAATAAATGTTTGTACATCACTGTCTATTAAAGTTGCATTTTTTCCACTTTTAAAATTTGTATAGTTACGCCCATAAGTAGGTAAAATATACTGTTTTTCTAAGTCTTGTAACATTTTAATTGTATCCTTTATTGTCTATTTAAACTCTATCTTATACAGTTTTGAAAACTGCTTTGGAGATTTGATTAAAATCTCTGTTTTATAAGCAGAAATATGTTCACTGTCACTTAAAGGCCAGATCTTATCAATCTTATATTCTGTTTTTTCACCATTTAAAAAGATAGTTTTTTTATAAATCTCATCAATCTCATCATTATTAAGAAAAATAGTAAGTTTAGCCTTACTCACATCAGCAACAACGGCTAAGTTCATACCTGGTGCTACTACCTGCCCTTTTCTTACATCTAAGGTGTATAAAACTAAGTTTTTAGCCTTAATATATTTATCTTTTATGCTTCGTTGGAGTTGGGCAATTCTAAATATTGTATCACTCAAGGTTGTACGAATTGTTTCAATCTTTTCAAGTGTTGAGAGTTGTTGATTTTGAGTATTTGAAAGATCAAAAAACTCCTTATCTTTTTCTACACTTGATTTAATAGGAAGATCTTTAATTCGCTCATAATTCACGTTCTTTTTTTCAATCATCATTAAATAATTATCATTCATTTCAATATTAAGCTCTAAAGATTTCTCATAACTTACTTTTTTTTCTTTTAAATAAAGCAACTCTTTTTGGTCTAATTCATCATCAATAATAATAAAACTAACATCTGAAAGCTTTTTACCTTCAAGGTTTTCATCTGCTTTGATTACTAAGCCTGAGACATTTGACTGTAGTGTGTAAAGACGGTAGGGTTCAGCTTTTGAATAATATTCATTAGCAGACAAAGCCAGTGCTAAAATAATAAGTAATATCATGTTTTTCATGCTCGAATTATACCTTAATTACTTGTTTCACAAAACTATAAATTAAAATCATAAACTTTCTTATTTCTATGATATAATTATTTGATATAGATAGAGGGGGAAAATATGTCACTAATAGACCAGGTTGATGGTGCTACACAACTTGCTAAAAACAATGAGGTACAACTTCTTGTTTTTAAGGTAACGGATGCTGCGCAAAGTGCTTATTATGCCATTAATGTTTTTAAAACGCGTGAAGTTGTTGAGGCTAAAAATCATTTCTTGACACAAATCCCTTCAACACACCATCTTCTAGAAGGTACTATTGTACTTCGTGGTGTTCAGATTCCTATTTTAAACCTTCCTTTGTGGATAGGGCATGCTATACCAAAAGAAGATATATCACGTTCACGTCTACTTATTTGTGATTTTAATGGTGTTATTATTGGGCTTCGTATTATGGAAGCACATCGCGTCATTAAAAAGAACTGGTCAGATATGCATGCACCTGACTCTTATAATGCAAATGATCAAGCAAAGGTAGTGAATGATACTCGTCTTGAAGATGGAAGTATCTGTATGGTTTTAGACTTTGAGCAACTTCTTTCTGAGGTTATCCCTTCAGCAATGGTGGATGTACATGAGTCTCCAGAAAACATTAAAGACCTTAATATGCCACAGAAACTACTTAATGGTGAGATTTTAATTGCAGAAGACTCCAGGGTTGCACAAAAACATTTACATGCAATTTTATCTAATGCTAATGTTAATCATCGTATTTTTAATAATGGTAAACTTCTTATGGATTATATTTTAGCACTCCCTGATAAGAGTGTTATTCCTGCTATTATTACTGACATAGAAATGCCTGAAATGTCAGGTTTTACGGTGACAAAACTACTTAAAGAAAATCCTGAAACAAGAAATATTCCTATTATTATTAACTCATCAATGACAGGTGAAAATAATAAACGTGAGGCACAAACCTTAGGAGCAGATGACTTTATTGATAAAACAAAGAGTCATAATGTTTTACCTCTAGTTATTAAGGTAATGCATGACAAAGAGAACTTAGCTTAAGCACAAAACTCTTTAATAATAAGCCTTACAGGCTTTATACTTTTAATACCTTCAACACTTTTCCTGCTTGAAAAAACTTATCTTTATCTTCTTTTACTGTGGCTTTTAGACGTATTAATGAACGCAACATATAAAAAAATCTAACAAGATGCTTGAGTGAGGCTTTAGAAAGCATCCATAAAATAAAAGTATTAGGTACAAGCCCAAGTTTTTGAACATAGGGTGTATTAATTAAACTTACTTTTACACCTGTTAAATTCAAGGAGTAAACAATATCACCTTTGTTTGCGTTTACAATAGCTTTTTTATACGATAAAGGAACCTTGCACTCGTCACTTGCAATAAAACGTGTTCCCATCTGTACCGCATCAAAACCAAGTTTAAGCATCTTATCAAAACTCTCTTTACTCCCTACCCCACCTGCACATACAAGAGGTAAAGAGAAGTCTTTTAAATCTAAAAATAGTTGTCTGGCTTCTAAGTCACCCGCATGTCCCCCTGCAGATGAGTTTACACAAATAAGACCATCTACATTTGCATCCTTAGCAATTTTTGCCCATTTTAATTCCGTTACATCATGATAAACTTTTCCGCCCTTAGCATGAACTTTTTTCACAACCCAATCAGGTTTTCCTAAAGAGCTAATAAAAAACATTATCCCCTCTTCTAAGGCGATATCTGTCCATTCTTGCATCTTATTAAGGTAAGCAGAAGAACTGTTTTCAATTAAGATATTCATGCCAATAGGTTTTGAAGTGAGACTTTTTATATATTGAATACCTTCACGAAAATCATATCCATACACATAAGTTAAAGAGATTGGCTGAATAATTCCAAGACCCCCCGATTCACTAATAGAAGCTACTAATTCTGGGTTTGAACAGGGATACATAGGTCCACCAATAATAGGATATTTAACCCCACTATCTTTAAGAAAAGTATTAATTTTGTATCTCTTTTTTCATCGCATTTGCATTCGCATCAAAAAGTTCTAATGCCTTAGAGATAAGATCTGTTCCTTGATTAAAATACATATTCGTATTGAGTTTAATATCTTTTTGCGCAATAACTTTTTGCTGTGTAAGTGCTATAAATTTTCGTGTATCTTTAGAAACATATTCAATCTTATCAGGAATATTCTTAGAATAAAACTGAGGGTATTTAAAGGCAAGCACCTTCATATTTGGAGCCTCTTTTTCATTTAAGTGCTCTACTGCGTTCACAAAACCTTGAAGTTGTTTATCTTCTGCTTTGGTAGAATAAGTACGTGCTACTATTCCTGAGCCCAGTCCCCTGATTTTACCTATATTTTCAGTAAAAGGAAGAATATTATTCATCATCATACGCGAAGCATTTTTAGCTAAGTCGCTATTGTTTTTCATCTTATTAAGAACAAAGGCATCCCCAATGACTAGCATTTTTGCTATTAATGCCGTATATTGTGAAAAACTTTTATGCGAGTCTTGCTTAAATGCTATTTTATTAAGTTTAAGCAGCTTGGGCTCTAAAATAAGCGTAGAATTATCAAGATCTGAAAACTTTTTTAATGCATGTAGAGATTTTTTCATCTCTTTTCGTTCAGAATGAACAAGAAGCATAGCCACAACATTTCCATTCATATAATTGTTTGTTAAACCCCGTGTTTTTTGTGTGGCAACAATAAGGTTTTTTAATTCATTCATATAATCAACTTTTTTGAGTTCTTGTTCACTATTTCCAAAAAGTGAAAATGCACTTAAGTTGAGTACGAGTAATAAACTTGCTAAAATAACTTGTTTCATAAGATCTCCTAGTATAAGTGGCTTATACTAGCATGTTAATATGTTAGTTTACTTTAAAATCATGAAAACATCTTTTTCATTGCCTTAAAAAAGAGTTTAAATACACCTCTATTACCAATTATCTTATCAATATACTCATCATAAGTCACACCCTTTTCTTCTAAAAAACCTTTAAAATATTTTTCTGAACCTTCAACACCACTGATAAGTTCAATATCATGAAGTTTTTTATATAAAAGTCCGATTTCTGCTAAGATATCTTCTGTTGCTGCCTTTCTAAATGCTGTAATAGAGACAATCTCATTCGTAACCGAATCAAATTGTGTTTCAAACTCTGTAATTACCCAATAATACCGCCCATCTTTCGCAAGGTTTTTAACCACAGCAAAAATACTCTCTCCTTTAAGCACTCTTTCCCACATCATTTTAAAAATAAGTTTTGGCATATCTGGATGACGAATAATACTGTGGGGTTGACCTATTAATTCTGCCTCAGTATACCCCGAAACTTCAACAAAATAATCATTCCCATATTCAATAAATCCTTGTTTATTTGTTTTAGAAACAATGTATTTTTTTGGATTAAGTAAAATCATCTCATTAACAAGTGTTGGTGCTATCATAAGAAACTCCTTTATAGCTAGTAGTTAATAATTATCATAGCACCATACAATTATTTTAAACATAAAAAAACATCTATAGTTAGATTATTTAAGAAATGTAATTTTTAAAGAACGGCACAAACCTCTTCTATATCAAGTGCTAAAGATTCACTCCATTGGAAGTCAGCATAATGCCCACCACTGGCATCTAATGTATATGTGAGCATATTCCAGGGTTCATTAGGCATAAGATTTTGGAGCTTTCGAAGCTCTTTTAATAACTCTTTTTTGTGTTCTTTTAAAAAGCTAAAAGGAAGGGTTTTATTGGAGTGAGTACTGTAATAACCACCAGAGAGTTTCATAGCAAGACTGTGGAGTTCAACTTCTAATATGGCATTAGAAAAGAGCCCATCAGTACCTTTGAAAACAAGTTTAGAGATGTTTTCATAGATTTCATCTGCTGATTGATTCATATGTTTATCCTTAAGTCTATTAAGAAAGGATAAACAAATTCTGTTCCACTATTGAGTTATCTTGTCAATTTTTCGATTTCTTGCTGCAATTAATATTAATACAAAAATAATGGCATAACTTACAGGTACAAAATCAGGGATAGGAACCGGATCACCTTTAGCATAAGAGTGCATACCTGCAAGATAATAATTGACTCCAAAATAGGTCATAATAATTGAAGAAAAACTCATTAATGAAATTACAGCAAATAAGAATGGTGTGTAAATTGCTTTAATAAATCGTAAGTGAATCACTACCGCATAAAACAAAATACTTACTAATGCCCATGTCTCTTTTGGATCCCAACCCCAGTAACGTCCCCATGATTCATTTGCCCAAACACCACCTAAGAAGTTACCAAAGGTAAGCAGAGCAAGACCAACAATAAGGCTCATCTCGTTAATAGTATTTAATTCTAAAATAGAAAGATTAATATGTTTTTCATTATTTTTATTTCTAAGTGCAAAAAGGATTAAAGAAATAAAACCTAAAAGTGCTCCCAATGCTAAGAAACCATATGAGGCAGTAATCATAGAAACATGAATAGATAACCAGTATGATTTAAGTACAGGTGCAAGATTCGTTACTTGAGGATCCATCCAGTTTAGGTGAGCAACAAAAAGAATAAGCCCTGATAAAATTCCCGTTGCCGCTAAGGTAATAGGTGAGTTCCTAGAGAAAATAAACCCAGCAAGAACCGTTGCCCAAGCGATATAAATCATTGACTCATAGCCATCTGACCACGGTGCATGCCCAGAAACATACCAACGAGTAATTAAACCTACTGTATGAAGAATAAAAAAGATAATTAAAAGAACTGTTGCTGTTTTTGAGAAAAAACCTAGTTTAAACTTTGGTTTTACAATATTTACAAAACTCAAAATAAGTAAAATAAGTCCCATTAGTAGATAATAAGGCATTAACTTTTCAAAAATATTATATTTATTATAAAAAATCTCAGCATTAATTTTAGCTTCACTTGGGTAAACATCTGCACCATAAAACTTCTGATATTCAGCAATTTTATCAATAGCAGCATTTGCACGTGTCCAATCTCCTGTTTGCAGAGCCTTATCCACACTTGTAAAGTACTCAACAGCTACCTCACGTACTTTAACAGCATTGGCTTCTTTAAATGTTTGAAGGGCTTCAATCGTTGCAAACCATTTATTTCCTTCGTCTGCAGGTTTAGGAAAAATTTTAAATACTGAACCTGAAAATACCATATAGACAATATTAAAACGTTCATCAACTTTAAGAAGATCTTTATCTAACTGATTACGTTCTGATGGTGCTTTTTGTGCTGCTTCTTCTACCATCTTTCCAATTTTATAACCACTCAGCTCTTCTGGAACTTCTAAAAATTGAGAAAATGATGCATATTTACTTTTTTCATCAATTCCTAAGAGTTTATTAATCTCTTTATTTTTTGTTTTAATAAGACTGATCTCTCTCCATGCCTCAGGACGAACCATCATTCCAAGAATCATCTGATCATAAGTCATTCCCGCAATAGTACCCCCATGAACCTTATTAATAATTTCTACATTTAAGGTATCTAATGGTTTCATTCTACCTGTACTGTCTTGAGAAATAAGACGTGCAAACTTTGTTGCATGATCTTTATCAAAGGCGGTAATCTGCTTAATAACAGGATTAATCTCTTCAGCCTTAGCTGTTTGTGCTCCAACCAAAAGGGCTACACCTAGAACAAGGGCAGAGAGAGATTCACGGGTTTGTGCAAGTTTACGCCCTTTATTCATAAGTTTTCTAAAACGTCCATTAGGAGTAAAAAAACCAGCAAATAGACCAAAACCAAGCATCATATAACCAATATAAGTAGGGAGTGTTCCAGGGTCATTATTTACAGATAATAAGGTTCCTTTTTCATCTTTATCATATGAAGACTGGAAAAAACGAAAATTTCTATGTTCTAAGATATGATTCATATAGATACGATAAGGCATATCAATTCCCTCTTCTTTATCATGTAAAATAACTTCAGAAGCATATGAGGCAGGGCTAATCGAACCTGGATATCGTTCAAGTTCAAAATCAACTAATTCTAAAGAGAAAGGAATGGTTTTTATAACTGCTCCATAAGCAAGCTCAATATCCATTCCTTTAAAGTGAAGAACTTTTCCCATACCAATGGCACCTGACATTCCCATCAAGGTAGTCTCTTTCGTTTCCCCATTATAACTTACTTGCATACGAATAGCGTCTTGTATACGATTACGAGAACCCTTAACCTTTTTAGAGATTAATTTCTCATAAGCATATGGATAAATTTTACGTACAACAAAATTGGTTCCTGGTGATTGATAAAGCATACGTGTATTGAGATCACTTGATTCACTTGCATTTGTTTCACCTGAACTACGTGTACCCATATCTAAGGTTTTAAAGTTCATATTATGTGACATACGTAAATGACCATCTACATAAGAGATATTTACAACAGGCTTAGTACTTTGTTTAAGATCAGAACCAAAATTAAGAAAGAAATCATCAGCTTCAATAGATTCACCCTCTTTTAGTTTAAACTGTTTTGTTCCATCTCCTACCGTCATCATCATCTGAAGAGTAGTCACACCTTTTTCTTTATCTTCTATAAATTCAGTCACTGCATTAGGAATATATTCAAGAAGTTTAACCTCTACAGTTTCCCCATTAACAAGAATGTTTTCATCAAAATGATTTTCAGAAATTTCTGAAAGTAGAACCCGTTTTTTACAGGTACTTTTTACCCCTGCTTTTTCAAATTTTGCATGAATATAGGTCTCACGTGAAGTGATACGATTTTCAGTTTCACCCTCACGAATACGCATGTTTCCTTCATAACCAAAAAAATGTGTTACTGAGGCACCCAATAAAATTACTAAAAATGAGGTATGAAAAAGAACAATATTCCATTTTTTAATCTTAAACATAGAGTGTTTAATCATTGAAGATAAAAGGTTAATACCTAAAATTCCTAATAAAACTTGAAACCATAAAGCACTGTATACTTCTGCTTGAGCAGTTTGTGTACTAAAATCACTTTCAATAAAGGTTGCGATTGCAATAGAAATAGCAAAAACAGTTAAAAGAGTTGCTGTAAGTTTCATGGACGAGATAAAGTTAAAAAGATTTTTCATATATATGACCTTGATTTTATTATTTTGTATTCTAGCGTTAAAAGGTTAATATAAAGTAAGTTTAATCCACTAACAATGCCTACCCTAATGTAGTATTACTTTCATACACACTACTATTTTCTTTAATAGTACATAAAAAATTCAAGCATCTATCATATGTTTAAAGGATTTATTTTAAGCTTACTATTTTAATTCAGCCCACGAATAACCAATATTTACCGAAGATCGAAGCGGTACTTTGAGTTCAAAAATACCTTCCATAATCTCTTTAAATTTTTCTGCTAAAATTTCAGCCTCAGTCTCATTAACTTCAAAAATAAGTTCATCATGTATTTGCAGTAAGATTTTTGCATTCAGATGTTCTTTTTTAATTAGAGCTGCAATCTTATTCATTGAAAGTTTAATTAAATCAGCTGCTGAACCTTGAAAAACGGTATTAACAGATTCACGTTCATACGCAGCTTTCATCATAGGTGGAGCTGACTCAAAATTAAAATAACGACGACGTTTCAGAAGCGTTTCAACATATCCTATCTCTCGTGCAGAGTCTGCAATAGAACGTAAAAAGGTTTTTACGGTTGGAAAGTTCTCAAAATAAGCTTCAATAATCTCTTTTGCCTCTTTTGTACTCACCCCGATATCTACAGAAAGTTTTTTAGGTCCCATTCCATATAAAAGCCCAAAATTAACCGTTTTAGCAATGGCTCGTTTAGCATCTGCTTCTTCTTCACCAAAAATAGCAACTGCTGTGTGACGATGAATATCTTTCTCATGCGCAAAAGCATCTAAAAGGGTTGCATCTAAAGAGAAGTGTGCCAGAAGTCGTAACTCAATTTGAGAATAATCTATGCCAATCAGTTTTTTCCCTTTTGAAGCCACAAAGGCTTGACGAATCTTTGCTCCCATAGGCGAACGTACCGGAATATTTTGAAGATTAGGGTTTTTAGAACTTAGGCGTCCTGTTGCTGTTCCTGTTTGTAAAAATGAGGTATGAATATGTCTGTCTTCATTGGCTAAGCCCAATTCAAGAAGAGGTGTAATATAGGTAGAATAGAGCTTAAAAACTTCCCTATAATTTAAAAGTGCAGGAATAATCTCATGTTTGTCAAATAAAGAGTTAAGCACCTTTTCATCCGTTGAATAACCTGTTTTTGTCTTTTTCCCTACAGGAAGGTCTAAGGTTTCAAATAAAATAACGCCCAGTTGTTTAGTTGAGTTAATATTAAATTCACCACCAGCTAAGGTGTAAATTTTCTGCCGTAGCTCATCCAAAAGAACCTCTGTTTCAGACTTAAAATTCTCTAAGAAATTGGTATCAACTTCTATTCCTTCATTTTCCATGTCAATAAGGGTTGTTATAAAAGGAAATTCAACGTCTTTAGCCTCTTGGATAAGATAACTCGCGCCTTGGTTATCAAGCTGTTTCAGAAGTCTATAATAAAGGTTAAGAGTAATAAGGGCATCTTCTGCTGCATAATTTACCGCCTCTTCTAAGGCAACTGAAGAGAAGGTCTCTCCCTTTTTTACTGTGTCTTTAAAACTAATCATGGTGTGATTAAAATAGAGTTCTGAAAGTTTGTCTAAACCAACAGGTTTTTCAGAATTCACTAACCACGCTAAAATCATAGTATCTGCAAAAACATTATAAGATTTAATCCCTAAATAAGGGCAGATAAATTTTAAATCAAACTTCAGGTTATGCCCAACTATTTTAAAATCAAGCAGTTCTCTTAAGGCGCGTACACCCACCTCTTTACTTACCTGTTCTCCTACACCTAAATAAAAGTGTGTTAAAGGAACATAATACGCACTTGTTTCTTCAAAAGCAAAAGAGAAACCGACTAAGGTATCATTAAAAGAGTCTAATCCTGTAGTCTCCGTATCTAAGGCTACAATACTCTCTTTTGGAATACTCTTAATGACTTTTAAAAGTTTTTCCTCTGTATCAAGAAGCTGGTAATCAAAGTTTTCTTGTGGAGCCTGTACAGTTTTTTGGGTCTTTGCTTGAATATCTTTTATCATACCCTTAGCCTTAAGCTGACGCAGTATGCCATTTAACTCATACTTATGTAAGTCCTCAACAATACTTAAAAAAGGATTTTCTTGAGGGAGTTTAAAGTTACTAAAGTCTAATTCATCAAAAATATCATCTACTAAGGTTACTAACTTTTGAGATCGCCAAGCATCGGCTTCAAAGGTACGAAGTTTGTTCTGCAGTCCTGCAGGTTTAACCTCATCAATATTGTCATAAATACCCTGAAGTGTCTCATATTGACTAAGAAGTTTTTGAGCCGTCACCTTACCTACACCCTTCACACCAGGAACATTATCGGCAGAGTCTCCAAGTAGAGATTGGTAATCAGTAAACTGGTTAGGTCTAATTCCATATTTTTCAATACAGGCAGCCTCATCAATACTTTTACGCTTAATGGCATCAACAACAATAATTTTACCATCATCAATCATCTGATACAGATCTTTATCATGCGAAACAATACGTACATTCATTCCCTGTTCTTTTGCCATTTTTGCTACAGAAGCAATCATGTCATCTGCCTCATACCCTTGTTTAGAAACACTCGCAAAACCCATCTGTTCTACCCAAGAAATAGCAATAGGTAACTGTTGAATTAACTCTTCAGGAGGAGGCTGTCGGTTTGCCTTATACTCCGGATCAATCTCATTTCTAAAAGTAGGTCCCTTCAAATCAAGAGCAAAAACAATATAGTCTGTATTATGGTCTTTTTCAATACTTGAAATAAAGTTTGTAAAACCTGTTAACAAACCGGTAGGAAAACCCTCTTTATTGCTAAGAGGAGGAAGGGCATAGAAACTACGAAAAAGAAAACCAAAAGTATCAATAATTGTAATTGTTTTAGACAAAGGAGACATCCTTAAAAAATTTTTCTTAGTATAGTTTCTCATGCCCTAAAGTTTTGTTAAAAAAGTAGATTTATTCTTGTATCCTTGTAAACTTTGTTCAAATCTAGTTATACTCATTGTATGAAAATCATGTTCTTATCTATTTTCTTATTTTTACTTCCTTTGTCTGCGCACACTTATGTTTTCTCAGGCGGAAAAAATAATGTTGTTCAAATGACAGCCTCAAAAATTTTAATCAAAGCCTATGCCCGTGCCAATATTAAGGTAAAACCCCTTTTTAGCTCTTTTGAAGAGTCTTTACAAGGCTCTAATGCAGGAGTTACAGATGGTGAACTCGCACGTATTAAAAACATTACAAAACTTTATCCTAATCTTAAACGTGTACCTGTATCTATTACCCGCGTTGAAGCTATGGCATTTAGTAAGACAAATACTATTTTTATTCATCATTGGTATGACTTAAGGGGGAAGAATTTCACTATTATTAAAGGGGCTAAATTTATTGAAAATGCTACAAAAATGATGCATAAAAGTTATGCTACTTCAATTCAACAAGCCTTTAGTAAATTAGAAGATGGTTCAACAGACATCATTGTTATTCCTAAAAAAACAGCTATTCGTATGATTTTGAAAAAAGAGTTTAAAAATATTAAACCCATTAGTGAGGTTTTAGAAAAACAGGACTTGTACCATTTTGTTCATAAAAAAATGCTCACCTTATCCCTATTATCACCCCTATTTTACAAAAAATGCAAGACAGTGGAGAAATTAAATATATGAACAATGCCTTTTTACGAGGTGTCACTCAGTAAAAATTAACGTACTGCTCCAGGAATGGTTGCAGACTTAGATGAAGAGAAAGCAAAATGTGATGCTGACTTATCTTCAGTCTGCTTATCTTTAAACAGTCGTTTTGTAATCATGCTCACACCTGTAGAAAGTTTCTCATCTATATTTTTAGAAAACTCTCTATCATCAAAATGTTTAATTAATAAATTTTTCTCATAAACAAACTGTTTTTGTCTATCTTTAAGACAAGCCTTTACGGGAATGTTTGTTTTTATCGTTTTATCATATTTGGCTAAGAACCATAAGGCTAAAAAGTCTGCACTGTACTCATTAAGTACTGCTTTTGAGAAAGATTCAAAATCATTAAACTCACTCTCTTCATACTCTGTAATAATCAGACGTAAAAACTTATCTAACTCATCTAAGGGGATTAAAAAGAAGAGCTGTTTAGCAACTGCTTTTCCATAAGAGTGCTCACCCCCAATAAAAATACGTGCTGCTTTTTCAGAACTTCCATACAGACTCGTTTTAAGCCCTACAATTCCAATATCTGCATGTTGATGTTTACCACATCCCTTAAGACAACCCGAAAAACCGACATGAATATTATGTTCATTAATTTTATCTAAAGGAAGGTAAGCCGTCTCATCTTTAATGCTCCAGTAAGAGAAAGGACAATATTCACTTCCTACACATGAAGATACTGTAGAGGTTTCACGTTGCGCCTGAAAAGAGAGTTCCGCCCTGTTTAGACCTATTAAATAAATATGATGGTCAATGCCCAAACGAATCTCAGCCTTATTTTCTAAGGCGATTTCCGCAATCTCATTAAACTCATCCGCACTAATACGAGCAAAGTCAGTATGATAACAGTAAGCATAACTTCCATCAGCTAAACTTTCTGTCTGATTAAAATGAACCTTTTGTAAAATGAGTTTACCTGCACTGACAAAGTCAGCCTTATATTCTTCTTTAATACAGCTCTTAATAGCTTCCATTCCATTATGTTCAATCCAATGAAACACACGTGTTTTTGCACGAGAACCACGATAACCATGCTGATGAAAACTCTCTACAAAAGCAATAAAAAACTTAACTATCTCTTCAGGTTTTAAAAATATATCTGCATCTTGAGCAATTTCTGTATTTTTTCCACCTATATAAACATTAAAACCTTTAATCCCATCTTTTTCAGCTAATGCCATATACATATCATTAGCAAAAAATGAACTTACATTTGCAGAGTTTCCACTAATTCCTATAGAGATACGTCGAGGTAAAAGCCCTACAAAACGCGGTTTATTTAAGATATACTCTTGCATCTGTTGGATATAAGGATAGACTTCTATTTCAGCATATTTACCCACACCATCATACACATCTGCTACAATATTTCTAACATTATCACCAAAGGTTTGCCAGGTAGAAATACCATTTTCATTTAACTCTTTCCATACCGCATAAATATTATCTGATTCAAAACCATGCAGTTGCATCTGTGCACGTGCAGTTAAAACAATTTCTAAATCGTTTTCTTTTACAATTTTTGCAATAAGACGGAGTTGCTGAGGGCTTATTCTTCCCGCATTAAAACGAAGACGTAAGGCAAAAAGGTCTTCATCAATTTCAGAAGTATAAATTCCACAATCTTGAAGATAAAACCTATCTCCTTCTCCAATAGAGTCAAAATCAACGGTATCAAGTTCTTTAAGATACTCATAAGGCGAGAGTTCTGCCTTATAGCGTTCACGTCTGTTAAGTTTTTCTTTATTCATAACACCACTTTTTTGAAAAGATTTATACGCGATTATACAAAGAATTGTGCCCCACTTAGATGATATTGGTCAAGCTTATAAAAAATTAAATTAATCCTCTAGTTCACTCCACTTATTCAGAAAAAATCATTAAAGTGATATAATTAACGCATGAAAACAGTCTTTAAACTTCTTCTTTTAATTCCTCTTCTTGTACAGGCTCAGACCTACACCTTTAGTGGTGCTCAAGATAATATTAATCAAAAAATTGCCTCAAAGATTATTATTAAAGCCTATGCCCAATTGGGTATAAAGGTAAAACCAAGGTTTATGCTTTTTAAGCAATCTATCCATCAAGCCAATCAAGGTAAAACAGATGGTGAATTTGCCCGTTACAGCGGAATAACAGAAGATTTTCCTAATCTTATTAAAGTGCCTGTAGAGATTGTTCCCTCTCAAGCCGTCGCTTTTAGCAAAAACAAGAACTTAAAAATCCATGAATGGAAAGATTTACAGGGGCATGACTTTATTATTGTTGAAGGCATTGAGTATATTGAAAAAAGTACAAGGGATATGAAAAGAAGATTGGTAGATGACTGTTATATCGCCTTTGAACTTTTACATGAAGACAAGACGGAGATAGTAGTAGGACCTCGTCATCAAGGTCTTTATATCTGTAAACAAGCCTTTCATATGGAAATCACTCAAGTAGGTGATGTCTTAGAGAGTGAGGTACTTTATCATTTTGTACATAAAAAAAATGCCCATCTCATTCCCCTTATCACACCCATCTTACAAAAGATGAAAGACAGTGGTGAGATGCAATACATCAAAAATAATTATCTAAGTAAAATTATACATTAATGAAAACACTCAAATACCTACACCACTACTCTTCAGATATACAAGCACAGGTTCACACCTTAATTCAAAAAGACAAACTGGCTGAGCACCTATTAAAAAAGTATCCCCACACCCATAATATTAAAACAGATAAGGCACTTTTTACTTACATTAGTGCCTATAAAGATGAACATATGAAGAAGTCGGCACCCTTATCTAAGGCTTTGTATGATGGAAAGGTACAGACCCTTAACGCCTTAGGTACTCACCGTTTTGTTTCTCGTGTTCAAGGCACAAAATTGAAGGCAAAAAATGAGATTCGCGTAGCCCCTATATTCAAAAACATGCCTGAGGAGTTTTTACGTATGATTGTAGTGCATGAGTTAACTCATTTTAAAGAAAAAGAGCATAATAAGGCATTTTATAAGATGTGTGAACATATGGAAAGTAGCTATCATCAACTCGAGTTTGACCTCAGGCTCTATCTGACTCATATAGACTTAAAAGGCAAACTTTATTAAGACATTAAAATGATTAAAAAGGTATTGTCCTGTTTTATCACAGAAAACCCGTGTTCTTTACAAAAGCCTTGTGTCATCTCTTTTGCCATTTTATAAGCCACTTCTAAAGCTTCAGCTTCTGTTTCAAAACTTTGAGTTGCTTTAAAATTGGAAGCTTTAAAACATGAACACTCTTTTTCTAGACTGACTTTAAACATTTAAAATATCTCCAATAAAATATATAAAAGAGATTATACCTATTATTATGTTCTGAAGAGGTATTAAAAAGTTTATTTTCAAGACCTTCACTCGTTAATCATGCTGAGATTTTAATACAAATTATCCCATACACTCACAAAACACCTCTCCGGGTCTATCCCCTTCTTTGGCTTCTGCCTCATTTTTAACTACCTTATAAAACTCCACTCTAAACACAACAGAACCAGTGATTTTCACATGATGAAAACGCTCAGGTTCAATCACAATAGGATGGTCTTTGTCGGCATCTAAAACATTATCTTGGTCATCTTCCCAAACATATTGCAGTGCGCCCTCTTCCACAACAACAAGCCCAAACTTACCCTTAGGACCTAAATGATTTTTTAAGATACCTTTAACCACTGTCTCTTCTGTCATATTAGGTGTTGAACCCACTTTTACTGCACCTTCGGGGAGTTGTAATTCTTGAAAATTCATATGGACATTCCTATTCATTTATTTTGCATGTAATCTAATTAGGAGTATTTTACTCTCTTTTGTGATTCAATAATCTTGACATATAACAAGTTGGTTATAATTGCATTTATGAATACATATAAAGATAAATTTGAAACCTCTATTAAATCCACCTATTTCGCTAAACTCAAACCTGAGCAACAAGCTTTTATTGAAACAAAAGCCTATGCCCATAAATTTTCTTATCAACAACTTCGTCTTATTATTGAAATGGCGAATGATTTTGAGATGTGGGGTGAAAAAAACATCATTGAAGTTTGGCAAGACCATACGCATGCTAAAGTAATTTTACAGCGCATTACAAAGATATATAATGAGGTTAAAAACAGACCAAAGTCTTATAAGGATTTTAATCCTTCTATCTTAAGGTCGGAGCAGAAATTCTCTTTTACCACCAAAGAAAAAGAGGGTTTTGGTTTAGGCATGTGCCCAGTAGCAAGTGAAGAAACACGGTGTTGTAATCTTATGACCTTAGATGCCGTTGAGAGCTGTGGTTTTGACTGCTCTTACTGTACGATTCAATCTTTTTATAAAGAAGAAAAAATCACCTTTGATTCGGGCTTTAAAGATAAACTCAAAAGCCTAAAACTTGACCCTAATCGAACTTATCATATCGGTACAGGACAATCTTCAGACTCTTTAATGTGGGGAAATAAAGAGGGTGTTTTAGACGCTCTTTTTAACTTTGCAAGGCAAAATAAAAATGTTATTTTAGAGTTTAAAACCAAATCAGATAATATTAAATACTTTCTTGAAAATGATGTTCCAAAAAACATCATCTGCACCTGGTCACTTAATACCAGCACCATTATAGAAAATGAAGAACATTTAGCAGCTTCTTTAGAAAAACGTATCCGTTCAGCCAGAGCCTTAGCAGATAAGGGCGTTATTGTAGGTTTTCATTTTCATCCTATTGTTCAGTATGATAACTATTTACAAGAATATAAAGAGGTGTATGATGAACTTATTAACACCTTTAAAGCTAAAGAAGTCTCACTCATTTCTATGGGAACGCTTACCTTTATAAAACCTGTTATTAATAAACTTAGACAAAGAAACTTTAACTCTAAAATTTTACAAATGCCCTTTGACAATGCAGCAGGAAAAGCCTCATATCCATTAGAGATTAAAGAAGAGATGTTTAAACATGCATATGAGAGTTTCAAGGCTTGGCATAATAAGGTTTATTTCTATTTATGTATGGAAGACCATAGCTTATGGAAAAAGTGCTTTGGTTATGAGTATGCAACCAATGCAGATATGGAAAGAGATATGGTCTCGTCTTATTGTAAAAAGACAGGAATAGATTATATTTACTCTTAAAGAGACCTTCTCTACAAATCAAGGTAGATTAGAAGTTATTTTAAGGGAGCATTTTTAGCCGTGTTCCCTTGGGCTAAAGCTACTATTCCCCCCTTCATCAGACGAATGTTTTTAAAACCTAATATTTTAAGACTCATAATCGCCTTTTCTCACGTGAACCTGAGTGACAAATAAGCACAATCAATTCATCTTTAGGAAGTCGGTCTAAGTTCTTTTTTTCAAAAAGATGTTCCAGTGGGATTTCTAAGGTGTTGTCCGTTTTAAGACCTAAAATTGCCATTTCAGCCTCAGTTCTAATATCTAAAAAAACGAACTTCTTTTTTTCACGCAAGATCTTAAAAAGCTCTTTATTGTCTATCATTAATTTTGATTTAATGATATTTTTTTGCGTCACCTTTGAAAATATTTTATCCATTTTAGCTGCCAGTGCCTCATCATAAGCAAAGGCAGAAGTCAAAAAAGAAAAACTAAGTAAAATGGAAAATATATACTTCATCTGTTTAATACTCGGCTACGATACCTAGTTGATCCATAACAGCATCTACCACATCTTCTAACATCTCATGGTCATAGCCTGCATCAGCTGCTTTTCTTAAACCAAAGGTAATAGACTGGTCTGAAAAGGGTGCATTTACAGGAACAATAGTTTTTACAATATTAAGAGCTGTTGCATATTCTTTAATCTCTTCAGGTGCTTTTTTATAGGTATCTGAAAAATGAATCATCTCTACAAAGGTAGGGTCAAACTTCCAATGCTCAAAAATAGCCGCAGTAACGGTAGCTGTCGTCTCTTCAACATACGAGAATTCAACCTGAGGAATATTATTTGTTGTTTCAATTTCTGACTTGAAGTTATAAAGTAAATCTTCTTTAATAATATCAGAAGCGATAATAATCTTACCTGTTTCCTGAATAAAACAGGCTAAAAAAAGGTCTTCCATCTTTTTTCTATCAATTTTTGAGTACCAATTATGCATTAAAATAGCTTGTTGATTAGAGATATCTGCAAACCTTTCAGAACTTACACCATATGGCTCCATATCAACATTAAGAAGTTTTCTCACTGAGTTACCAATAGCAATTGAACGTGTCATACTCATACCAAATAGAGATACAGCCTGAGCAACACTTTTAATCTCTTTACCAAAACAGTATAGAGGTGAATTTGCCGCTTTAAGTAAGTTAGCAACAATCATAGGATCTTTATCAACAACCTTTACTAGATCATTAATAGCTGCTTCTGGGTCTGCACAAACTTGCTGCATTTCTACAATTGTTTTAGGAAGTGCAGGAAGCGATTTAATACTATCGACAAGAGATGATTTCATAAATATTGACCTTGAAATTGATTTATTTTACTTATTGTACCACTACTTCTTTATTTTTTATGTAAAGCCAACTCTTTTTTCAAGAATTTACCTGTATATGATCCCATTTTTTCATGATTATCAGCAATCTCTTCAGGTGTTCCCACACCTACAATACGCCCTCCTTTAGCCCCACCTTCAGGTCCCATATCAATCACATAATCAGCATTCTTAATCATGTCTAAATTGTGTTCAATCACAAGAACAGAGTTGCCCAAATCAACAAAATGATGCAATACCTTCGTTAGGCGATTTACATCTTCAAAATGCAGCCCTGTCGTAGGTTCATCTAAGATATACAGTGTTTTTCCAGTATCTTTACGACTTAACTCCTTAGAGAGTTTAATACGTTGAGCTTCTCCACCTGAAAGGGTTACTGCATTTTGCCCCAGACTAATATAACCCAAACCAACATCATTTAAAGTTTGCAGTTTTGCCTTAATTTTAGGAATGGCTGTAAAGAATTCTAAGGCTTCAGAAACACTCATATTAAGCACATCAGAAATCGTTTTACCCTTATACTCAATCTCTAAAGACTGAGGATTATAACGCTGTCCATGACAAGAATCACACTTAACCATAATATCCGGTAAGAAGTGCATCTCAATCTTAATATCACCCTCACCCTGACACTTCTCACAACGCCCACCTTTTACATTAAAAGAGAAACGAGAAGCACTGTATCCACGAATTTGAGCCTCTTTTGTCTTAGAAAAAAGAATTCTAAGTTCATCCATCATACCGGTATAGGTTGCAGGATTAGAACGCGGTGTACGTCCAATAGGACTCTGATCTAAAAAAATAACCTTATCAAGTTGTTCTAAACCATCGATCTCAACACCCTTAATCTTTTTAACCTTACGGGCATGATTTAAAAGCTCTCTTGCCACAGGCAGAAGGGTTTGTAAAATCAGTGAAGACTTACCTGAACCACTTACGCCTGAAACACAAACAAGGTTATGCAGAGGAATTTTCACCGAAACATCAACTATATTATTAAGGGTTACATTTTTAATTTCAATCCAATCTTCTTGAGGGCGACGGTAAAAATACTCAATCATCTTACGTCCATAAAGATAATCAGCCGTAAGTGTTTTTGCCTTGGTCATCTGCTTTAATGTTCCAGCAAAAACTACTTCACCACCATATTTTCCAGCTCCAGGACCAATATCTACAATATAGTCTGCATTTTCAATGGTCTCTTTGTCATGTTCAACAACAATAACGGTATTTCCCTTTTCTTGTAAAGAACGAAGGGTACGAATAAGTTTTAAGGTGTCTCTTTCATGTAGCCCAATACTAGGCTCATCAAGAACATACATAACTCCTGTTAAACCTGAGCCAATTTGAGATGCAATACGAATTCTTTGGGCTTCTCCACCTGAAATAGAACGGGCATCTCGTGAAAGTGAAATATACCCTAGACCAACATCGTAAAGAAAGAAAAGACGCTCTTGAATCTCATTTAAAATAGGCTCTGAAATCATGCTATTTTGTTTAGTAAAGTGTGAAAAGTTTTTACGCTCTTTAAAAAAAGCATACGAATCTTCAATAGGCATTAAAATCAGATCAAAGATTTTTTTACCCGCTACATCAACCGCTAAAGACTCTTGACGCAGACGGTTTCCATCACATTTTGAACAGGTCTTTTCACTCATATAGTCTTGAAGTTCTTTCTCATCTTTAAACATATCATAAGCAATTTTTGTAATTCCTGGCCAAACACGTTTAATAGGATGACCTTTACATTCAAAAGGAACTTCATCAATACTGCCGTGTAAGATGGCTTTTTTCTGATACTCTTCAAGTTCTGAAAAAGCCTTGGTAACAGAGATTTTCTCATGAGCACAAAAACCTTTTAAAAAGGTAAAATAATATCCTTTATTAAAACCATAAACAATCTTAACCGCACCCTTTTCAATGCTTAAATCTGCATCAATAATTTTTTCATGATCAAGTGCATAACGAATACCCAAACCATCACACTCTGTACATGCACCCTTAGGTGAATTAAAAGAGAATGAAAGCGGTTCAAGAGGTTCAAAACTCACCTTACAGTCATGACAGGCTAAATGTTCTGAGTAATGAATCATCTTTTCAGGAAGTCCCACCTCTTCATAATTAAGAACCTCAATTTCAAGCTCTCCATAAGACTGTTTTAAGGCTTTTTCAACATCTTGGGCAATACGTTCTTTATTATCTTCTTTCATAACAATACGGTCAATCACTACTTTTATCGTATGTTTTTTAGTCTTTGATAGTTCTATTTCTTCATCTAAACGCACCATCACACCATCAATCATTGCACGTACATATCCTTTTGCTGTAAGTGATTCTAAAAGGTCTGAAAACGTTCCCTTTTTTTCACGTATAAGCGGGGCTAATATAATAACTTTTGAACCTAATGGAA
Organism: Campylobacterales bacterium; assembly: GCA_024280035.1. Lineage (GTDB taxonomy): Bacteria > Campylobacterota > Campylobacteria > Campylobacterales > Sulfurimonadaceae. The sequence continues at coordinate 13,882 of JAJRQV010000015.1, read as the reverse complement.
GTTTAGAAACTTGTTCAATAATGTCACTTGCATTCATCTGTGAAATAGGTTTTTTACAGATATGACAATGCTGTTCCCCTACGCGTGCAAACAAAAGACGAAGATAATCATAAATTTCTGTAATCGTGCCTACTGTTGAACGTGGGTTTTTTGAAGTTGTTTTTTGATCAATTGCAATAGCCGGTGTTAAGCCCTCAATCTTATCAACCTCAGGTTTTCCAATCTTATCTAAGAACTGTCGTGCATACGAAGATAAAGACTCTATATAACGACGTTGACCTTCTGCATAAAGGGTGTCAAAAGCCAATGTTGACTTCCCACTACCACTTAGACCTGTACATACAATTAGCTTGTTTTTTGGAATTTCTAAAGAAATATTTTTTAGGTTATTTTCACGCGCACCTGTAATAATAATTTTACTCACGAGAAGACCCTTATAATAAGATAAATTAAAACTAAAACATAAAATAAAATCAAGAGTCGTTTTTGCAGTATATTTGAAGTTTTATGGTTGATTTGAATACCGATATAAACACCTAATAAAGAGGCTAAACCAATAACAATTCCATCAAGGTACTCAATATGCCCCGTTATGGAGAGACTAATTAAGCCTGAAACTGAGGAGAAAATAACAAAAAATAGCCCTGCTGAAATAGCTTTTTTAAGTTCAAAATGTAAAAAACCTACCAGTATTGGTACTAAAAGAATAGAACCACCCACACCAATAGAGATAGAAAAGACCCCAATAAACATTCCAATTATAAAAAGAACAAGAGGTGAAACACAACGTGCTTCTTTATAAATAGCCGGTTTATAAGCCATACGAGCTAAGGCAACGACTACAAAACCTAAAAATATATATTCTAAACTAGAAGAAGAGAGATACGAAACAACCTTACCGCTTAAAAGTGCCCCTAAAAATCCACCAAGCCCTATTGCAAGGACGGTATCAAACTTTAGTGTGCCTTTTTTAAAGTTTAAATATGAGCCAAAGATTGAGCTAAATACCATCTGAACAACAGAAATTCCAATAGCTACTTTAATGTCATACCCTAAAAAGAGCAAAATAGGCACTAAAATCGTTCCCCCACCAATGCCAAAAAAACCCGAAAGCATTCCTACACCAGTCCCAATAACAAGCAGTTCTAAAATTAATAAAGTTTCTATAATATATCCTATATAAAAATTAAGACCGAAATTGTACTCTTATTGCACTAACATAGCCATTAAAATGACAAATTAATGTATTAATTCAGCAGTAAAATAAAATTCCTCTGCCCTAGCATAGATTATTAAACTTCACTTAATTAGATTTACCTATAATAAACGAACATACAACTAAATTTATTTTAGGAACACTTATGATTTCAATTATCATCGAAGCTGCCGAAAATTTTTTACATAATCAGATTGAACTTTCAACTAAAAAAACAGACACTCTGTCTCAAATGAGAACAGTTGTTGCTTCTATAGACGTGAAGATGGATGACGGGGAAGTGAAGTGTATCTATCTTGGGTATAATGAAAAACTTGTTAAAGAGATTGTTTCTGTTTACCTGATGGAAGATGATGCTGATGAACAGACCATGATTGATATGGCACTTGAGTCTACAAATATGATTGTAGGAAGCGCCAAAGTTTTAGCTGAAGAGGCTGAAAAAGAACATTTTATGATAACAACACCTAAGTTTGAAAGAATTGAAGACTTTAACTGCTGTGAATGCAGTGAATATTCAATCTTACAAACAGCAAAAGAGGGTCTTGTTATCGCTATAAAAGGATAAAACCATCGAAGAAGAACAAAGCCTTCAAGAGCAGATGAAAGAAAATAGCCTTGATTCACTTGAACTAAATGATGAAGAGTTAGAAGAGTTATCATGGATGAATTATGAGGGGCTTTTAGATATGGAAGTTGACTTTATCGCAGATCTTGGACAAACATCATTAAGTATTAAAGAGATTTCAGCCCTTCAAAAAGGCTCTGTAATTGATCTTAGCAAACCTGCTGGTGAGAGTGTTGAAGCCTATGTTAACAACCGTATTATTGGAAAAGGTGAGGTTATGGTTTATGAAAAAAACCTTGCTATTCGTATTAACGAAGTACTCGACTCTACTGCGGTTATTTACTACCTTTCAAAAGAGAACATATGAGATTACTATTTTTGCTGCTCTTGCCTTTTTTTCTATTTGGCTCAAAGATCCTTTCATATAATGTGTATGAACGTACCCAACATGTTGATATTATGCTTACCTTTGACACCACCTATGAAGGCAAGCTTTCTCAGATAAAGAAAAGTGGAAATATTATTTTAAAGCTACAAGGTGCTTCTATAGAGAGCCCTAAAATCAAAACACTTAGAACATCATATCTACGTAAAATGACGATTACCCCTATTAATTCACATACTGAAATAATTTTACAAACCGCACCTGGGGTAGAAATGAGTGCATCTAAAACCAGTGATGCTTATGGTCTGCGCTTACGTTTTTCTAAGGCAGAATCAGTACAATCAACTGCAACACAACAGACAAATTCAAGCACAGCATCTTCACTTCCAACACGAGGAGATAATAAGTTCAATAATGCCTATTTCATTGTTATTGCTATTTTAATTTTTGGAATTATTCTGATGCTCTGGTTAAAGAAAAAAATGGGTTCTTCTTCTCAATCTAAGAGCAAATGGTTATTTAAAAACACCCCTAAAAAAGAAGGGATTTCGGTACGTTTTCAAAAACCACTTGATCCCAAAAATCGTGTGGCTATGCTGGATTTTGAAGGACAGAGTTATTTGGTTCTTTTAGGAACATCAAATGTTCTTCTTGATAAGTTCATTGATGGTAAACCTGTCTCTACGCAAAGTGAATTTGATAAAATTTTAGATGATAATAGAACAGAACTAGATTCATACTTACAACTCGATCCTGCAGAAGTCGAACCCCTACAATCGTATAAACAAAAGGCCTCAAACAGCATTCGCGAGTTAATTTAACTCAAACCCTACCTCATGTAGGGTCTCTCCATTAACAATGATAAATAATTTATGTTTTCCCTTATAATACTGACGTGTTGAAATCTTTTTAAATGAGTACACTTTACAAACCTTCTTTGTTGAACTCAAAAAATCACCCTCAGCAATTTTAAAAACCTTTTTTGAAAAACGAGACCGTAAACGAACAAACTCGATGGCAAATTCAATACGTAATTTTCCTAAACACTTTTTTGTACTAAAGAGCTCAAAATTAAAAAAGAGTTCTTCTCCTTTTTTTACCACCGAGGTGTAGTAAAAGTTTTTTAAATGCAGCTCTTGTATAGATTTAAAACCAAACAAGCCTAAGGTCTCTTTATCTCCTGCTTTTAAAAGGGTTCTACATCCATGCTTCAATAAAGAGTATTTTTTTTCATCTTCTTTTAACCATCTTCTTGCCAACTCTTTAACTCTTTGAGGGTGGTCTTTAGATATATCATTAAGAGAATTTGCTACTGACTTTTTTACATAAGCTGAGTTATCATTTTTAAGCAGTTCAAGAATTTCTAAAACCTTAGTCGGGTCTGATTTAAACCTTTTCAAGGCAACTGCCCAAGGTAATCTTGGTCTACATCCTTCTGAGGCAAGACGCCGAACATCTTCATTTGGGCTTTGTGTCCATGCCCGCATAATTTCTAAGGTCTGTTCTTCATATGATATTAAAAAGGCACGGATGGCAAACTCTGAACTTGAACCTTGCGTGAATTTTTCTAAGGCAGACATGGAAATAGCAAAGGAGTCTAAACCATAAATCTGTACATAATCTTGAAAAATCATATTTTCTAAGGCATACGCACTGTTCATCTTAAAAAAAACCTTTTCTAAGATAAAGATAACATGAGAATAAGAAAAATTAAGCGATTCATGTAAACAGTAAGCAATATGATGCATTCTTTGTTTAAGTTCACGCTGACTCCATAAGTCATCAAAAACTAAACGTATAAAAGCTTCAGGAATAAAACTTTTTTCTACCTGATTAAGAGTAGAAGAAAGAAGAGATATGTAATCTTGATTATAAAGATTTTTAAGAGAGTTTGACATCAGCTGACATGGGATTTATTACTTCCTTACGTTTAACCATCTGATCTACAATTTTTAAAACCACAAGATCAGAAGTAACATTTAAAGAGGTACGGCACATATCTAAGATTCTATCTACTGCCACTACTAAAGCGATATACTCAACAGGAAGCCCCACCTGATGTAAAATAACGACCATCATTACTAAAGAAGCAGAAGGAAGTGCGGCAACACCCACACTAAGAGCAACAATAGTTACACCTAACAGAAGCTGTTCACCTAAACCCATCTGAACACCGGCTAAGTGTGCAATATATAAAACAGCAACACTTAGATACGCAGCTGTACCATCCATAGAAACAGTTGCACCAAGAGGAAGAACAAAGGCGGCATTTTTTTCATCAACACCACCCTCATCTTCTGCAATACGCATTGATACTGGTAGGGTTGCTGCTGAAGAAGCCGTAGAAAATGCCATAATGGGTGCTTCTCTAATAGCACTTAAGTAAGTATAAGGATTTGTATGTCCTAATAAGGCTAAGAGCATAGGTAAGGTTACAATACCATGAATAAGAATCACAACTACCACCATTAACATATGTTTCCATAAACCTAAAATAACATCAATTCCTTGCTCAGCAATAACATAAGAGATAAGACTAAATACTCCTATAGGCGTAAGTAAATAATCCATTCTGCCATTTTTAACATAGTATTAGTTACTCCTGTGAAAAAGTCTAACATCAGCTCTTGTCTGTGCTCTTTTAAGTGTAAAGAAGCGATAGCAAACATAATAGAAAAAACAATAACTTGCATCATTGAACCTTGGGTTAATGAGTTAAAGATATTCGTAGGAATAAAACTTAAAATCATTGCTTTAATAGAAAACTCTGCTATGTTTTTTGCCTTTTCATACTCTAATCCATCTACAGAGACCACCTCACCTATAGGAAAAAGGTTCATTGCTATAATAGCTAAGAGCACGGCAAGCGCTGTCGTTAACATATAAAGGCCTATTGTTTTTAAACCAATCGTTTTTAAATCATTTAAGTTTCCTAAACCAAGAATCGCTACATAAATACTAGAAAACACTAAGGGGACTACTAACATCTTTAAAAAACTAATAAACATTTGACCTATCACTTCTTGTTTTAAAGCCAGTTCAGGTAAAAAGGATCCAAAAAGTAACCCCAAAACAATGCCCAGTATAACTAAGGTATTTGTTGTCGTATATTTTCTAATTTTATGCAGCATTTACATTCCTAGTGTATAATTTACAGATATTATATCAGACCAGAGGATTTAAAAGTGGGAAAACAATATAAAAGTCTTAATAAAGCCGACATAAGCTTCATTCAAGAACAAAAACTCTTTTACATCGCTTCATGTTCACATCATGAGGTAAACCTCTCGCCACGGGGTTATGAATCCATTTATGTAAAAGATAAAAGTACTTTATATATGATTGATTATTTAGGTAGTGGAAACCGTACTGCCAGAGATATTAACGAAGATGGGCAGATAACACTACTTTTTAATGCCTTTGAAAAAGCACCTAAAATTTTACGCTGTTTTTGTAAGGGTGAAGTTGTTTCTAAAGCGAGTAAAAATTTTGAAAAAATTAGCCAACACTTTAGTGCCGACATGAATGGTATTCGACAAATTTTTAAATTTAATATTTATGCCGTAGAGACATCATGCGGTATGGGTGTACCTTTAATGGAGTTTCAAAAAGAGCGTTCGGGGGTTCGTGATTTTGCACTCAAAATGCACAAACAAAACAAGTTTGATAATTATGAAAAAGATCATTTTGTTCCCCCAAATTTACAAAAATTGTAATCACACACAAAATTGTGTATAATAAAAAACAATATATTTTAAAGAAGTTTTATGAACAAAATAATTTTATCTCTTTTCATTCTCTTATTAAGCCTCTCTCCTCTTAACGCAGACAAGGCTAACTCGTTTTTACTTAAAGCAGACGACACTACCTCATTTATGAATTATGAGTACCACTCCCTTGCTTATGAAGCAGCCATAAAAAAACATTATGATGAGGCTTTTCGTATTTACCAAAAAATCGCTAATAAAGGTGATGCAAGAGCTGAATACAATATTGGAATGATGTACATGAAGGGGCTTGGGGTTGAGCGTAAAAAGATGAATGCCTATAAATGGCTTCGTCGTGCGTCTAAACATGGAAATAAAGAGGCAACATTATATTTTAAAGAGATGAATCAAAGGTATGATAAAAAACCGGTTAAAAAACCACGTCCTAAGGTTAAAGTTAAAGAAGAAGCCCCTAAACCTGAACCAGAACCTGTCATTCCTGAACCCATTGTAGTCGAGCAAGTGAGTGTTCCTGAACCTGTTGTTCTTAGCATACCAATTGTTAAAAAAGCACCCATTAAAGAAGAAAAAGAATCTTCTTCTTTAATCTATATGCTTATCGCTTTTATCCTCTTAATTATTGGTCTTGCCTTTGTTTTTTTACGAAAAAGCACCGATTCTAAAAAAGTAAAAGACCAAAAAGCACCTCAAGAAAGCGTGAAATATAAGTCTCAGATGTATGATATCACTTATGCCCATATTTCTGAATACCATAAGGCTGTACTTAAACAAATTGACATCACACCTTATAAAGACAATAAGAAAAAAATGCAGGTTTATTATATGTTTCTAGCCGGTGTTATTGACTTTTTTTCTCAGCTAGAAGAGTTTACAGAGATTGAACAAAGACGTATTTTTAATACCCATATGGGAAAAATTGAGGGTAAAGAACATCTTACGGCTATTATGCAGACTATTTTAGAAGGGCAAAGAGACCATGCCATGTACCATTATCAAGCCGCAGGAGGAATTTCTGCTAAAGATTGGTATGAGAATAAATCTAAAGGTGCCCTCAGTATGTTAAAAAGGTTTCTAGAAGAAGAGGCTTAAGCCTCACTTGTAGTATTATAAAAGTCTTCTAATACCTTTCTAAACTCTACAATATCAGAAATACTATTAACACCATTTCTAAGGGCTGAAGCACCTTTTAAACCTTTACAGTAGGTATGAATATGTTTTCTAAACATAGGAACACCATGTGCCCCATAAAATTCAACCATTTTGTCATAATGTTCAAGAACAATCTCTTTTTTAAGTTCAAGAGAAACATTTTGTTCCCCTGTCTTTAGTTGGTGAAAAATCCAAGGCTGACCAATTGCGCCACGACCAATCATAATCCCATCAGCTTGAGTATGTTCTTTCACCCATTGTGCTTTTTCATACGTTGTAATGTCACCATTAGCAATTACAGGGATTTTAAGAGACTGTTTGACTTCAGCTATAGCATCATAATCTACTTCAGACTTAAAGCGCCCTGCTCGTGTACGCCCATGTACCGCAATAAAGTCTGCTCCAGCATCTTGAACAATTTTTGCAATTTCAACATGATTGTTTTCTGAAAAACCTAAACGAATTTTTACAGAGGTGTACTCCTTGTTAGAGGTTTTTTTAATGGTTTCAATTAGACGTCCCATTAAATCTAAGTCTTTAAGTAGGGATGAGCCCGAACCTCCACCCACCACTTTAGGAACAGGGCAACCACAGTTTAAGTCAATTACATCAATACCTTCTTGTGTATTTAAAAACTCAACAGCATCTTTAATTATGTTTATGTCTGAACCAGCAATCTGAACAGAATAAGGATTCTCAATAGGATTTTTTTCAAGCATTTTAAATGTTTTTTCTGATTTATGCACTAAGGCATTTGAACTAATCATCTCCGAAACTGTTAAATCAGCTCCGAATTTTTTTACAACGCTGCGAAAAGGAAGGTCTGTGTATCCTGCTAATGGCGCAAGAACATACAGTGTTTCATCAAAAGAAAGTGTGCTCATTTTTTACCTATGTCATTAATATACGCAATTTTATCAAATATATCCCATATATTGATTAAATTTATTTTCTTAATATTTTACAATAGCTATAATACCCTCAATCATTACCAGATTAGGTAATAAATTAAATTGAGGATACATTTTATGGGTAGAGCCTTCGAATATAGAAAAGCAGCCAAAGAAAAACGCTGGGGGAATATGTCAAGAGTATTTCCAAAACTGGCAAAAGCTATTGAAAAAGCAGCAAAAGAAGGAGGTAGCGAACCTGAGATGAATCCAAAACTTCGTACAGCAATTTTAAATGCTAAAGCGGAAAATATGCCAAAAGACAATATTACTGCGGCAATTAAACGTGCCACAGGTAAAGATGCCAAAGATATGATGGATGTTATCTTTGAAGGTAAGGGTCCTCATGGTTCTATGTTCATAATTGAATGTCTTACGGATAACAATACCCGTACTGTTGCTAATGTTAAAAATCCTGTTAATAAAAATTCAGGTGAGATGTTAAATAAAGGTGCGCTTGACTTTATGTTTACACGAAAGGCTATCTTTGAATTTAAACTACCTGAAGGTGGAGATGTTGAAGAGCTAGAGATGGAACTTATTGATGCGGGTCTTGAAGAGTTAGAAGAAGAAGATGCAGAGTGTATCGTGCATACCGATTATGCTGATTTTGGAAATATGAACAGCAAACTTGAAGAACTTAAGGTAGAGATGACAAAGGCTACCTTAGAGTACATGCCCAACACACCGATTTCTTTAAGTGATGAACAGATGGAAGATGTTCGTATCATCTTAGATAAACTGGATGAAGATGATGATGTTCAAGCGGTGTACACGAATATACAGTAATATTTAACTTTAAATAAGAATTATTATATGCAAAATTCTGAACATTTATCCACCTTTATCACAACATCAAGTGATCCTATGCTTCTTTTAAAAAAAGAGGGAGTAAGCTGGTCTATTCAGTATAATAATACGACCATGCAAGAGCTCCTTGCACAAGAATCTCATGAAGAAGAATTTTCTGCATCTATAAAAAAACTTATTACACAGTATCAATCTCATGCCTCAGGAAAAACAACCTATACCCTTTACCATTATGAGATTTTTGATAACTTATATACTATAAATTTTGAAGAGACAGAAAAAAATATTTTTATAATTTTTATAGAAGTTCCTCTGCCTAACCTTTTTGACTGCCTTCCTTTTCATAACTTACACGGTATCTATGATAGTCTTATTGTTGTCCTTAATCCTAAGGGTGAAATAGTAGAGACGAATGCGTGTTTTAGTAATTTAGTAGGCATGCAAAAGTCAAAAATTGAAGGCAAAGACTTTTTTTGAAAATTTCATTCCTGGAAATAGAGAGACTCTGAAACACTATCTTAAACATGTTTATACCCATGAAAACCATCAAGAACATTTTATTACCTCCTTAAAAGGAACAGATAAAATTACACATAGAATCAACTGGAATGTCACAAAGGTTCATTGGCACGAAGAGACCTATGTGATTGCAGTAGGAAGTGATATTAGTAAATTCACTGAAGAGAATACGCATCTCAAAAAGAGGCTAAATAGTATTCAAGTAGGTTTTGATTATTTCCCTTTTGGTATTGCATATATGAATGCTAAGGGTAAGTTTACCACTATGAACCCACGCTTTATGAAGATGTTTAAACTTAAAGAAGATGAAAATCTTTATTTTGATGACATTAAACTTTTTCAAAAAAACATTGGTTTTAAAAGTATACAAGAGTACATTAAAATTATCAAAGAGATGACCTATAAAGTGAAGCATAAAACCAAATATAAAAGTTTTACCATTAAGATAGATGTTCGTCTCTTAAGTGGTAAAAAGAACAGCTCAAAACTTTATATTATTGTTGTTCAACAGCTTAAAGATTAAAGCTCTTATTAATTAAAAACTCTTGATGTAAAGAACGTTTTTTTTGATGTAAAAGTGCAATAAAGTCCTTTAAATAAGGTGCTTTTGCCTTTAAGTTTGGAAACCTTTTTAAATGTAAAAAGTAGTCTTGAGCATTAGCTTTGTCTAAAAGCTCAGAAATATTATTAGGAAGAAAAAAGTTATGCCTTTCATGCGGCAGTCTTGGAACAATCTCATTCAAATAAATATTTACCCCCGCTAAGTCAAAGTCTCCAAAATGAAGATAATCATTAAAACAACTTGAAAGAAACTCTCGTAAATATTTATTTCTATAGATAAAAACCTTTTTTCTTGAATCCTTAAAAAGATAAGCCTGCTTAGAAATTGAACTAAGGTTTTCAAAATTCTCTACGCCTACTACTAAAATATCTTTATGCAGTTTCAGTTTTGCATTTTTATGAAGAAAAAATGTACTCATATAAGGCGTATTTAAAAGATAATTTGTCCCATTGATATCAATATTTATGGCTTCATATGAGGCCAAATACATTCCTGCTTGAACCTCTGTATGGAAGTTTTTTGTATCTGAACTCACCTGAGATATACCGGCTCGTGATTTAAGTGGATTAAGCGCTTCATTTATGAAATTGTCTAAACTTTCAATGCCATATACCTGATATAGATAAAGTTCAAGCTTAGAAAGAGACAGAAGTAATATTTTAGTTTTTTGCCCCTTAACTTGTAAATGAATAATGCCATAATCTATAAGCTCTTTTAAGACCTTAGTATTTTTAAATTCACTATTATTAAGACTCTTTTCTTCCACTAGTTTGGATATCTTTTTGGCTAATGAAAGAGTAAGTTTCATGATTGAGAGACCAGTTTTCTAACTATAGTTTGATGTTTAGTATTGGTTGAGAGCATATATAAGCGTTTATACGTAGAAACAAGTTTTTCGTCAGGAGCACCATTTACAAAACGTATTTTTTTATTATTAGCATAAGCAATTAACTCTTTTAAATACGCGGGTGAGAGGATGCCAACCTCATCTAAGATACAGTGAAAATAGACAGAAGCATCTTGTTTAGATGACTGTTTTCTGGCTAAAGAGAGCATAGCAATATTAACCATTGCCTTAACCATAACATCTGTACCATTTGAACCAATACCATCAAGCGAAGCCACAAAACCCGTATCATTTCCATTTTCAATAGCTCTAAACTCAAGTACAAAACTCTCATCTAAACTTAAAGTATCTGACTTTTCTTCATTTAGATGCAGACTTAACTCTTCTAAGTGCTTAAGTGCTTTTTTATTAAAATGTTCATTTGTTTCTGCTGAGAAAAGATTTATCTCGTTTCCATAAGGATTCTCTTCAACAAGAACACCTATAGCTTTAAGAACATTCAATAAAAGGTTATCAGACTCTTTATAACGAAGTTCTATCCCACGTATCACCTTAATACCTTGAAGGTCTTGTAGGGTCTTATTAATACGTGAAACAGTTTTAGAGATATCACCCTCAGCTTTTAAAAGTTCACCTACTTCTGAGCTAAGATGCCGCAGTGTCATCGTAAACTCTTTAGCCACCTGCTCTTTATAGGTCTGTATTTTATCTTCGAGAACAAAGGTTTTAAGCCCATGCGCTGAAGCTAAAATTGCCTTATCTGAGTCTGAGGCTGGAGCATAAAGATTAAAAATATTATGTAAACTTAAAGAAGAAAAGGCACGGTTTAGTTTTTTACGCAATTTATCTTTAGAACTGGCATGTTCAAAACCAAGATCTCTTAGTCTATTTATCATCTCTGATAGACTCTCTTGGCTTGGTTCACGTTGGGTATTTTCAATATATTCAATCAGTTCAAGGTAAAGACGAGTCTCTTTAAAGTGTAAATACTCTTTCAAATCTTTTTGGAGTTTTGTAAGTTTACCTAAAAATAAATCTCTATTTTTAGAGAGTTCTTCTTTATCAGACTCATACTTTTCTACACTCTGTTGAAAAGCTTTTTCTTCTGTTTGTATTTTTTTAGATAAGTTCGAAAGAGCTTTTGTTTTTAGACCTACTGAAGAAAATATACGTTTTTGATCTATCTTATATTCATTAATCAGTTCAGAAAAAGATTTAATTTTTTGAAGTTCATTCTCTTTATCTTTTATATTATCTTGATACTTTTTAAGCAGTATAGAATCTACCCCTCCTTTAACTAAGGTCTCGTCTTCTTCTTCTTTTATTTTTTCAAAGCTTTTATCACACAATATTTTAATATTTAGAAGTTCTTCATTTTTGGCATTAACCAAGGCTGTCTTATCTTCAATTAAAGACTCTTGTTTACGCTTTAAATCATTTTGTAAGTTTTGCAACTCTTGGGAAAGATCAGTTTTTAGCCTCTGTTCTTGGGCTAAAAGTTCTTTATATCTCTTCTCTTTTTCATCCTTAGTTATTCTTGCTAAACTTAATTCTTCATCTTTTTTCTTAGCCGCAAGATTTTGAAGACTTTGAAGTTTCTCAGCTAAGAGTAGACTCTCTTTTTCTAAGGTAGGAAGTCTACGTAAAGATTCATCAATTAAGGTATTAATACGTCCTTGTTCACGTCTTAAGGCATTAATAGAATTTTTTGTCTCACCTTCGAGTTCTTCTTTTTCAACTAAGGCGTCGGCATTTATTCGTTTAAGACGTTCTTGGCTTGCACTTAAAGACAGAGAAAGCGCACTCTCTTCATAAGCATCAAGATCTAAAATACTCGTGTCTAGCGTTAAACCTAAAAATGTCCCATCTCCCTGACTTAAAGAAGGATTTAAATTTTCAGCATAAAGAACTTCATCTTTTAATAATGCCGAAAGAAGCACACTGTTTTCAAAATTATTCTCTTTCATATATCCTAAAAGTGAAGTCGAATTAAGGTTTTTTCTTTTTGTAAGCTCGTGTATCTGAAGCCTTAGCGATTCGCTCTGTTGTTCATGTTTAATACTCAAGTTTTGTATGGCATAACTTTTAGACTGTTCTGCTGAAAAAATCTGTTCAGCAACCTTTTGTACCTCAGACTGTAAAAGTTGAAGTTTTACCTGTTCTGATTCAAAACTACGAACGGCATTATAGTGTTCATTCTTAACCTGTTCAATTTTTTCTTTATCAAAACTTCTATTATGAATAATCTTTTCATCAGACAAGGCAGAAAGACTCTCTTCTTTAGCCTTAAAAACCAAGACTGATAGTTTTTCCATCTGAAGATCTGCTTCGTGTCTATATGTACTAATTTGAAGCTCTTTTTCTTGTAAAAACTCAGCATTAGCATGATTAAACTTTTGCTCAATCGTAGTAATATCTGAACGAAGTTTTTGCTCTTTATCATGAAAACTTTTTAACTCATGTTCACGCATTTTTTCAAAACGTTCACTTAAAGAACCTTGTGAATCCAAAAGCTTAGAAAGTTGTGATTCAAGGGCAAGAAGTTCATCTTCAAGTAGAGGTTTTTTCTCCCAGAGTTCTAGCTTCTGTTTAATGTTTAACTTTTCATACTCATTTTGTTTTGACTCAGCCTCTTTAATATCACGTTCTAAGCCACCTTGTTCCTTTAAGTCCTTATCATGTTGTATACTTTCTAATTGTTTTCTTTTTTCATGATTAATTTCTAAGGTTGAGAGTTCATTTGTAAAAGCTAAAGTCTTTTCTTTTAAAAGATTCAGTTCATTATCAGCATCTTTTGTATTTGCACCTAAGGATGAGGCGATATCATGGAGTTCTTGTGTCTGCTCCTCATATACACCTAAACGTTCGACTACTTCATTAATAACAGAAGCATTTTTTTCAAAAGAGCTAATATCATCATACTGAACTCTAAAATCTGAAATATTACGGCGCATCTGATTTAAATCAATAGCTTCAAAACCGCTAATACTCGAGACTAATGATTTTGTAATCGAACCCGAGTCAAGCTTAGAGTTAATAAAAACATTAGAGAGTGTTTTAGAAATCTGCTCATATTCAGTATTGGCTCTAAAAAATGCAAAATGTGAAAGTTTTTTATCTTGTCCATACAGTACAGACTTATACTCTT
>JAJRQV010000014.1 GCA_024280035.1 Campylobacterales bacterium | reverse complement strand
TGTTAATGAAACAGAAAATCTAGTAGTAGTAAAATACAAAAAAGATGAGATTGAAGAAGAAGAGATAAAAGCTAAGATTGTATCTTAGCTTTCGTTAATGGTTAATGGTTAATGGTTAATGGTTAATGGTTAATGGTTAATGGTTAATGGTTAATGGTTAATGGTTAATGGAGCTTGTCAGTTTCAAACTGAAATAGTTCTTAAGATTTTGCTCTTCGCAAAGCAACCCATTTACCCTTTTGCTGAGGCAGAGCCTCTCTTCTTATAAAGCTAAAAGGTTTATAACCTTTACCTTATCGCCTATCTCTAAAGAGTGTGCGGTTTCGCCTGTAACAACAAGAGCACATTCCCCCAACATATTGGTCAAAATAGCCGATGAGCCAATCTTTTTACCCTTAAAATCCACCTCATAACGTCCATTATTAAAGTATAAATTACAAGGCGAGAATTCTGTTTTTTTAGCCCGTTTATTAAAGGCTTGGGTAAGTGTTGCTTCAACTGTTGGAAGTTGTGCATCTAAAGTCATCATCCGTCTTATAATTGGCATCACATAAAGCATAAAAGTAACCGTTGAAGAGAAAGCAAAACCTGGCAGACTAATAATAAATTTATTGCCTTTTTTTGCTAACATAATATGTTGCCCCGGTTTAATTTTCACACCCTTATAAATCACTTCTGCACCCAGTTCAGGAATAATATCTTTTACAAAATCATAATCACCTACACTCACCCCACCCGTAGTCACAACAATATCTGCTGAGTCTAAGGCATTAACAAAGGCTGCAGTAATCGAAGCTCTATCATCCTTAACTATACCTTGTTGTACTACAATTCCACCGGCTTGTTCAGCCAGTGCGGCTAAGGTGTAATTATTTGATGAACGAATTTGAGAAGCATGGCTTGACTCTTCACCAAGATCTAAAATTTCAGAACCTGTAGATAAAACTGCAACACGAGGTTTCATAAATACGGGAGGCATTACAATATTCAAAGATGCCATAACTCCAATCTCAGCATAACCGAGTTTTGTTCCTTTTTTCACCAAGATATCATTGGCTTTAAAGTTTTCTCCAACAGGACGCACAGAAAAACCTTGAGGAACAGACTCATTAATAATAATTTTATCATTTTCAAAAGTAACATTTTCAATAGGAATAAGAGTGTCTGCACCCTCAGGCATTAATGAACCCGTAAAGGTTTTAATACAAAATCCTGGTGTTACCTCAGCAATATTTTCTGCACCCGCAGGGTTATCACCAAGAACTTGAATCTGCCCCATCTGCTGGTCATCAGACATAATTGCATAACCATCCATCGAAGAGGTTGGATAAACAGGAGAGTTCTCTAAAGCGATAATATCTTCTGCTAAAATGCGTCCAATAGCTGAAGACAAAAAGACTCTTTCTACTGCTGTTGTTTTAATATGAACAGCATCTAAATCTACCATTGATTGTTCGTATGAAATCATTTATTTATCCTTCACTTTACTCAATAATCCACTACCTTTAATCGCCGTAGAACGATCTTTAGCATAAATTCTTTTTCCATCTCTTAAGTCATACTTCCAGATAGGAGCCGAAGCTTTAAAGTCTTCAACAAACTCATCAATCATCTCTAATGCCACACGACGTTTTGGAGAAAATACCGCCGCAATATAAGAAGACTTATGAAGAGGAACATCCCCTTTAGAGTGTGCCATCTTTAAGATTGCTCCTACTTCAGCTGCTTTTTTCTGCCAAGCCTCATACCAAGAGTTTAAAATAGGCTCATATATATCAAAGCTTAACCCATCAATTCCATCTTCATCACGAATCGTCCCAATAAAAGGAATAAAAGCACCATAATTACTCTTATCTTCTTCTTTATACCACCGTGCTAAGGTCTTTTCAACAGGGACAGGTCCTTCAAACAATTCTAACATCAGCCACCACACACAGGAGGAAGTAAAGAGACTTTGTCTCCATCTTTAAGGGCTGTATTCAGATCCATAACCATGGTGTCGTTAACTGCAACTGCGCAGTTTTCAATCCAAGACTTAAGTTCTGTATCTTTACTTAAAAACTCTGCCACATCATTTAATGTTGTAGCCTCTAAATTAATTGTATCTTTTTGAATTGGACCTAAAAATTCCACTCTTACCATAGGGTTCTCCATTAAGACAGTTATGTCCCTAATATAATCGTGCGATTATAGCTAAATAGTCATTATGTCTCTTTGAGGGTCATCAAGTTAGGTCAAAAAAGAGGCTTAAAATATTAAAAACAGTTTAGTTCTGTTATAATAAACCTAAAAAAGTAGCCTTTCATGTCAAAACAATTCGAAGTCAAAACTGTTATCTTTGATAAAAACCTTAACCGTGTTTCACAATCTGACCCAATTTTTGAAGCACTTTTTGAAAACATTTACACCCTAACAGAACTGAATGCCTTTCTTGCTCAAAATGGGATGATAGACCAAAAGTTTATCCATAAGCTTAATATTAGTGGTATTGAACATCACCTCTGTTACCATACCGTTGATAAAGATGAAAGTTTTGAATTTTATTTTTTCTTATTGTCTGATTCATGGCTTATTATTAATCCTACAGGCTGTTCTGATATTACAGACAGATTAACCGGTCTACTTAATGAACAAAATATTATCTCCCTTTTAAAACATGAGATTAAAAGAGTACAACGCGATAAAGAAGCTGCCACTACTATTATTATGGATATTAATCATCTTAAAAATATTAATGAGATGTTTGGGTTTATTGCAGGTGATTGTGTTTTACGAAGCCTTGCAAAAATTTTAAAAGAGAATACCCGTGGTTCTGACGCAGTAGGTCGTTATCATGGAGACAAGTTTGTTATCTCCTTGCATAAGACAGATGCCCATGGAACTATGCAATATATTAAAAAATTCCTAACAGCATTAAATGATATTGAGTTTAGTTTTAATGACTTTAATTTTGATGTCGAGGTGACTTGTGGGGTAACACTTTGTAAGGAACATGATACAGCAACAACACTGTTAGACAGAGCCACTAAAGCCCTTCATAAAGCAAAAAAAGTCACTCAAATAATATTGAATTTTTACTCTAATTAAAAGATAATTTCTTACTTATTTGACCATCTTCGACAGAAACTTCTATTATACTTCTTTCTACATACAGGGTATCTTTTATACCCTTTAAGAAGGTAAGCCTTTCATGACAACACAAAATCAATTACAATCCGAAATTGCTAAACACTATATACAACCCAATAATTACGGAAAAATTAATGATGCCGATGGTATAGGAGTGGGAAGAGAATACTCTTCTAACGCTTACGTAATTATGTATCTAAATTTAGAAAACAGGTATATTTCGGATATTAAGTTTTTTTCCAATTCCACTCAAGATGTGAATGCCTTAGCTTCTATTTTCACAGAGATGGTTAAGGGTGATGAGATACACCGAGCCGAACAGACAGCACAAACACTTGAAGATGAACTTCAAGAGGCATACTCCAATCTTCCTGAACCAAAAATAGACCTCAGTAAAGCAGAAGGTAAACAGATTGAGTATATCTCTACACAGTATCAAGACTCTGCAAATATGGTCTTAACCTCATTTCGAGCAGCTCTGCGTCATGCTGAACGTAAAAAGTCAGGTATTAAAGAAGAGTATTTTGATATGAATATTAATAAATCATGCCCTTATTCTGGAACAGATTGTCATTTTATGCAAACAGAAGATAGGGATAAAGAGATAAGTTAAGATATACTTCTAAAATGATTTTTGGGAAAATAGAGTATCTTAACCTTCTGCCTTTTCATGTATTTATGAAACGTTATGCCCGCAGTTCTCAAATGCGTCATATTTTACATTATAAACGTGGCGTTCCTGCACAAATAAATAAAAAATTTCACTCCCGTCAAATTGATGCTGCTTTTATCTCTAGTATAACCTCAGCACAATGCCAATGTCTTAATCTTGGTATTATCGCACGTAAAGAGGTTAAATCTGTTCTTCTGCTTCCGGGTGAAGATAAATGTGATCATGAGTCTGCTACTTCAAATGTACTGGCAAAAGTACTTGATCTACAAGGTGAGGTTATTATTGGAGATAAGGCACTTAAACATTACCTTAATTCTCAAGACAAGGGTATTGATCTGGCTAAGGTATGGTTTGAACAACATGGGCTTCCTTTTGTCTTTGCTCGTTTGTGTTACCACGGAAATAAAAGACCTTATGAAAAACTTGCCAAAAACTTTTTACGTCAGGCTCATAAAGTTCCTCAATATATCTTAAAAACAGCCTCTTCAAATACTCAGATTGATGCCGTTGATATCTTAGATTATCTTAAACTGATTGAATATAAATTAGATCCTCATGCCTTACTCTCCTTAAAAAGATTTTTACGTTTAGCCAACAGACTTCCTTCTTAATCAAAGTACCTTTTACTGCACTACATTCACACTACAAGCAAGCAATTTAACATTGACCTAAGTTGTTCTGCCTTACAATAGATTAGATAAAAATTTACTATTTTACTGGAGTTTATTATGCCTGACGCAGCTGCCTTACAATCTGTATGTTCTCAACTTTTACAAGCAGATGACCTAAATATTTCCACCACTTTATATGAACAAATTATTGATGAAGAAATTGTTTCTAAAATTTTTATTACAAAAGAGAAGGTCTCTGTAAAAATTTATTCTACAAAGATGCTTCACCTCTCTTCAATGACACCAGTGTTGCATGACTTTGGTTTTGAAATTATTGATGAAGTCACCTACTCTATTATGAAAGACAATACTAATATTTATATCAATAAGTTCAACCTTGATATTACCGAAATAGCAAAACTAAAAGATTCCAAAGAGAATATAGAACAAATTGTTTCTATGTCACTTTTAGGACGAAATTTTGACCGTTGTCAGTTATATGCTCTGGTCTATTCACAAAACTTTTCACTTCGCCATATTACACTAATGCGTACACTTATTGAGTACTTAGACCAAGCGGTGCTCTCTTTAAATGCAAATATTATTATTCAAACACTAAATCATCATAATAGTATTGCAAACCTATTTATTAGTTATTTCCTTACAAGATTTGACCCTTCAATCAAACAACGTGAGTCAAAACTCAAGGCTATAAGCATCGCAATAGATGAAAAAATTAAGGATGTTCCTAATATCTTAGAAGATAAAATTTTGAAACTGACCTACACACTTTTACAATCTCTTCTTCGTACCAATTACTTTTTACATTTGGACTCTATTGCCATTAAGATTCATACTGAACTCTTTTCAGAACACTTAAAAGGCATACAACCAAAATTTGAAGTTTTTGTTTTTCACCAAGAGTTCTCAGGTTTACATTTACGAATGAGTAAAATTTCCAGAGGGGGTTTACGATGGAGTGAACGCCATGATGATTACCGAACAGAGATTAAATCTTTAATGATTACTCAAGAAGGTAAAAACTCTATTATTGTGCCTGACGGTGCCAAGGGTGGATTTGTTATTCGTAAAGAGAAAACAGAAATTTCTAAAGAGTATTTTCAACATATCTACACAATGTTTATCAATAATCTCTTAGATATGGTTGACAATATAGTCGATTCAAAAGTAGTAAGAGACAAAAAAATTATTGCTTATGATGAGGATGACACCTATTTTGTAGTTGCTGCTGATAAGGGAACTGCAAGTATGAGTGACGTAGCAAATGCTATCTCAATCAAACGTAATTTTTGGTTAAAAGATGCCTTTGCTTCAGGCGGTTCAAATGGTTTTGGTCATAAAGACTTAGGAATAACGGCTAAGGGTGCTATCTTATCTACAAAACGATTTTTTATTGAAAAAGGTGTTGATTTTTACAAAGAATCTATTTCAATTATCGGTTTAGGTTCTATGAATGGTGATGTTTTTGGGAATGGGCTTTTAGAATCAACTGCCTTTAAACTTCTAGGTGCAATTTCACATAAAGAGATTTTCATCGATCCTGATCCTATTCCTTCTACTTCATATGAAGAGAGACAAAGACTTTTTTTATCTAAAAATGGCTCTTGGAGTGAATACAATCGATCACTTATCTCAAAAGGGGGAGGTATCTTCTTGCGTGCAGAAAAGTCTATTACACTTTCAGATGAGATTAAAAAAATGCTTTCTACAACTAAAAAAACTTTAAGTGGGGAAGAGTTAGCTAAAAAACTTCTCTGCTTAAAGGTTGATATGCTTTTTAATGGTGGGGTGGGTACTTATGTAAAGAGCTCTGATGAGAGTAACTTAGATATTGGGGACAAACAAAATGAGAGTCTTCGTGTTGATGGAAATGAACTGAAGGCTTTTTGTGTCTGTGAAGGCGGAAACCTTGGATTTACACAAAAGGCAAGAATAGAGTATGCTAGAGAAGGTGGACGTATAAGTCTTGATGGTATTGATAACTCTGCCGGTGTTAATATTTCAGATCATGAGGTTAATCTTAAAATTCTTCTTAATACTATTGAAGAAAAAGGCCTATTAGACACCGAGTCCAGAAACAAAACCTTAGCCTCTTTAACTGAGCAGGTGGTTAATATGGTTTTATGGGACAACTACCACCAAAGTCTTGCTCTGTCCAGAGATGAACATCTTTCAAAGATTTATATCAAAGACTTCACAGGGGCTTTGAAGATTCTCGAACAAAATGTATCTGCCTTTAATCGAAAAGACTTCCAAATCCCTAAAGATGAGAATCTTTCAGTTATGTTAAATCACGACAAATCCATAGTTCGTCCTGTTTTAGCCTCTATGCTCTCGTATGCAAAGATTTTTATTAAAAATCTTCTGCTTAAGTCTGAGCTTGTGGATTACACCTTTTCTTTGTCTTATTTATACAAATATTTTCCAAAATCATTTGCAGGAATTTATGAACGTGAAATCTCACAACACCCACTTAAACGTGAAATTATTGCCACGACTATAGCTGACAAAATTATTAACTTTCAAGGGGTGACTTTTATTAGTGATTTTGAACGTATAGGTAAAGAAAAATTCATTAATAAGATAAAATCTTATCTTATCTGTTCACAACTTTTTGGAACTAATGACATTAGACATGAGATTTTTAGACAAGATTTCATTATGACAAGTACCCAACAATACGCCCTACTTTCTGAAATAGAACGTACCCTTATCTTTTCTGTTAAATGGATGATTAAATATCTAGGTAAACATCAGATTGATGCAAACCATATTTTGGAAAACAAAGAAAGACTCTTTATAATGCTTGATAAAATTCATAGCTCTCGACGTATAGAGATTATTCCTGGGAATCAAGCCTTTAATAGTTTCTTTTCTCATATTGAGTATCTTCGTTTTGCTGTAGCTGCTATTAGTATAAAAGAGTCCACTCAACATAATTTTGATGATGTGGCTACTCTCTTTTACAAGGTTGTTTCAGAGTTTAAAATTATTGAACTTATTTCTGCTCTTGATCAGATCTCTATTGCGATTGACAGTGACCGTGTTCTTAAACGTCAGATGTTACAGTTTATAGACTTTATTGTGGTGCACTATACCCATAAGATTTTAGGTTTTCAAAGAGTAGATGAGAGTGCAGAAGATGCCTTTAAATCTTTTGTTTCTAATGAGAATGAAGCCTTTTCAGGAACAAGAGAACAATTAAAAACCTTTGAAACCTACGAAACAAAAGGTTTAAAAGAGATTACCATTACTGTTAATCAGTTAATGGCTTCTGCTATTTAAAAAGCTTTGCTTTTTTATGGTGAAGAGGTGAAGAGGTGAAGAGGTGAAGAGGTGAAGAGGTGAAGAGGTGAAGAGGTGAAGAGCGTGACAGTTTTAACCTTAAAAAAACTTTTCAAAAGACAAAGCCTCTTCTCTTCCCCATCAGGCGAAGTCGCACCCATCCCCTCTTCAGAGAGCAAAGTGAACGAACCCATTACCTAAAAAGGCTTTGCCTTTTTAATGCTCTTGAGAATGAGCCTCCTCAAATTTTTCTTGCGTACGAGCAATCTCTGCTCGAATAAGGTTAACACGTGCTTTTTGAGATTCAAGTGGTTTAGGAAGAATACAATATTCCCCTTCAGTCAGCTCATCTTTAAAGAGGTCTTCATCAAAAGTTTTCCCCAAATGCCCAACGATTGTTTTCACATCTCTTTCAGCATTACCTAAACATGAAGTTGCTCCAGGAGATGGTGTCATATTAAACAAGATTCCATTTCCTGGATTAATAGAGGCTTCACCTAACATCAATTTCTGCTCATCCTTATTTAGAACCTGAGGACGGACACCCACAAAACCTTCTGCATAACGAAACTCACCAAGTTGAAGCCCTGGAACAATTTTTCGAGCATCTTTTAAAAAGAGTCTTTTATTTAAATACGGTACTTCAAACAAAAAGTTTCTAAAAATATAAGAGCGAATATCACTCTCTTTAAGTAGTTTCCACAAGGCGATAGCAATATTTTTATCAAAACGTAGGGTCTTCCAAAAGTCCATATATGTTCCTGGTTTATAACGCTCCAACTTAGGAAGTACTAAAGCCGTAGGACCAAAACGCGTATTCTCACCTGCTAAAACATCAGGGTCTCCATGAAGTGCAGCAAAGGGGAGCTTAGGGTTTTGAATCATATATACCTTACCATTAAGCATCTTCTCATTTGTCATATAAAAACTCCCTGCCATAGGCAGACAACCAAGGTTTAAACCGTACCCCATCTGATGCGCTAAAAAAAGACTGTGTGCACCTGCATTTACTACAACAAAATCAGCATAATACTGTTCATCACCTACATGTAGCATATAACGGTTTCCATCTTTTTCAATTTTATCTACCTTTGAATTAAAAAAGACATCAACTGTTTTACCCTCTTGTTCTGCTGCATTTTTTAAAAGAGACTTTGCCATTTTTCCAAAATCTACTGTGGTCCATTGCCCACGTGCCCCTAAAGCAACAATATTTTCAGCTCTATCCTTTCCATTTTTATCCAAAACAATACGAGGTTAATACTCTTTAAGTTTTGCCTTATCCCAAACTTCTAAATAAGGGAAAAGTTTAGAAAACTCTTCAAAACGATGAAGTAAGAACTCTACCTCTTTATCTCCTACACCTAAAGCCATTTTTTGATGTGAGTAGATAATATCATTTTGATAACCATACTTAAGACAATATTTTTCTACCATCTTAGCTGTTCTTTTAGTGACGGCTGCTTTTTCTAAGGTATAGTTGGTCTCTATATCTCCTACATGAATAGTCTGAGAGTTTGAAGTACCTGAACTATTAAGGGTGGCAATATCTTCATACTTTTCTACAACACCAATACTTTTAATATCTGTATATCGTGCTAATTCGTAAGCTAAGGCTGCCCCCGAAATTCCTGCCCCTATAATTAATACTTCATACCTTTTACTCATTTAGTATCCTTTAATTATTTAGAAAACTCAAATTGATTAATATTTATCATTTTATGGATAGTACACTCTTCAATATCGACATCAAGCAGTTCAATATTATTATAATTTATTTTAATATACTCAACAAGTTTTTTATTAATTTTATCTTTAAAACTATCATCAACTTGTAAAAATGGGAAAATTATATAAACAGTATTATCAAAAACATAAACACTATCACTCTTTCGAACAAAAGTGCGTAAATCATTTTGTAAACGTGAAGGACAAGACTCTAATTTTAAGCTTACTAAACAGAAACTATAGTCTTCATAACGTTCAACTCTACTTATCTCTTTGGTAAGGGCTTCAGAGAAAATGGCAGAACTGTTATCTATAGAAGATTCAATAAAACCATCTTTTATTCGTGTAAAACTCTTTTTTTTATACAAATAAATAAATAAAAAGAGATTAATTAAAAGTGAAACAATAATAGATACAAAAAGAAGATTATCCATCACCTAACTCCTATTAAATACGTTTAAGTAACTCTTTTTTATACGTCTGTATATTAAAATCTTTCATCAAAGAGCTTCCGCTATCAACAGCAGCTTGGGCTACGGCAGAAGAGACTTCTACCACAAGACGTTTATCAAAAGGTTTAGGAATAACATAATCTTTTCCAAATACTAATTGACTTCCATAAAGTTTATTTAAATGCTCAGGGACTTCAGCCCTTGCTAAATCAGCTAAGGCATACGCTGCCGCAAGTTTCATCTCATTATTGATTTTTTTAGCCCTTACATCTAAGGCTCCTCTAAAAATAAAAGGAAAACCTAAAACATTATTAACCTGATTATTAAAGTCAGATCGTCCTGTTCCAATAATAGCATCAGGTCTTACTGCTCTAACCTCATCAGGAAAAATCTCTGGTGTTGGATTAGCTAAGGTAAACACTATCGGTTGTTTTGCCATCTTCTTAACATCTTCAATATCAAAAGAACCCGGCTTTGATAAACCAATAACCATATGTGCTCCTTCAAATGCTTCTTCTTTACAACATAACTCTTCTGTAACAAACTCTTTTTTATGAGCATTTAAATCATCTCGTTTATGATGTACTAATCCCTTAGAATCAATCATGTAAATCTTCTTTACACCTAATTCTCTGTAAAGTCGCGCGCAGGATATAGCTGCAGCACCCGCACCTACAACAACGACCTTTAACTCTTCTAGTTTACGACCAGTAATCTTACAGGCATTAATCATTCCTGCTGATGAGATAACAGCTGTTCCATGTTGATCATCATGCATAACAGGAATATTCAAACGTTCTACTAAACGACGTTCAATCTCAAAACATTCAGGTGCTTTAATATCTTCTAGGTTTATACCTCCAAAGGTAGGAGAAATTGCGACAACAGTGTCACAAAAGTAATCTATATCACGTGTATCTACTTCAATATCAAAAGAGTCAATCCCTGAAAACTTTTTAAACAGAACTGCCTTACCTTCCATTACAGGTTTTGAAGCTAAGGCTCCAATATCACCTAAACCAAGAACAGCCGTACCATTAGTAATAACAGCAACTAAGTTTCCTTTAGCCGTGTATTCATAAGCTTTTTCTTCATCTTTTTCAATCTCTAAACAAGGGACTGCTACTCCAGGTGTATAAGCTAAACTCATGTCCTCTTGTGTTTCAAAAGGAGTGGTTGGGCTAACTTCAATTTTTCCAGGACGGGGTTGTGAATGATAGTCTAAGGCTTCTTGTTCACTTTTTGTACTCATAATATTCCTTCTAAATTTATCTATACTATATTGTATAATCATTATGTGTAATTAATATTACATTTTAAAAGAATTAGTGAACTAAATCGGGTTTGGGTTCTCCAAGATAGAATCCTTGTGCATATTCAATACCAATTTCTTTAACAATATCAAGCACTTCTAGAGAATGCACATATTCAGCAACGGTTGGTGTTTGAATTTTTTTAGCAAAATCAACAATAGACTCTGTGATTATTCTGTGTTGATTATTTGAAGGAAGGTCTTTAATAAACATACCATCAATTTTTAAAATAGAAATTGGCAGGTTAACTAACTGCCCGAAATTAGAACATTCAGCTCCAAAATCATCAATGATAATAGCCATACCCTTATTATAAAAAAGATGTAAACGCTTTTTTATCAATGCATTATTCATAATACTTTTTCCTTCAAGTATTTCTAATCCAATCTGCCTAGGGTCTACACTATATTTTTCAAAAGTATCTTCAATAAACTCCACTAATTCAGGTTCTTCAAGATCTTTATCTGTCATATTAATAGTAAATTTTCCGCTAAGCTCTTTTGTTTTCTTACACGCATTCACAAACATAATCTTAAATATTTTATAAAGTTGTCCACTGTATTTTGCAGCCTCTAAAAAGTGATAAGGGAGAATAATTTCTCCCTCAAACTCAACACGCACTAAGCATTCATATTTTTTTATTTCTAAGCTTGTGGTATCAAAAATAGGTTGGTAATAACTCAAGACTCTCCCATTTTCTAGAGCATCACGAATACGTTTTGACCAAAGTGAATTATTATGTATCGTCTTGATTATTTTAATATCATCTGAATATTTACTAGCACGATTGGGTCCAAAGCTACGTGCATCTTTAAGAGCAAATTCTGCTTTTTGAATAAGATTTCCCTCTTCTTTCATAACAAGCCCAAGACTCACACTCACCTTATTTTCTATTCCATCTAATAAAAAACTTTTATAATTAATCTCTTTTTGAATCTCAAGAAGTGTTTTTTCATTAATCCTATTATCAAGATTTAAAATCCCAAAGATATCACCTTCAAGATGAAAAATATCCATGCTATCACCATACTTTGAACACAAGAAACCACCCATCTGCTTAAGCACTTCATCCCCAATATCAAAACCTTGGGTCTCATTAATCGCTGAAAACCTATCAATATTAATAAGTACTAGACTTTTATCACCTTTTGTATCAAGGACTTCATTTAGTTTTTGTCGATTGGGAAGTTGGGTTAAAGGGTGAGTAGTCATCTGTTTATAAACATCGTCATACTTGTTTTCAAGTTCTACAAGTTGCATATATTGCTTAATTGAAGAGCGAATCACGGTATATAATTTATCTACAGTAAGTTCCGTTTTTTCTTTATAATCATTAATATCATACTGATTAATAATTTCACGTTCAGGCACTTCATCGGGCTGACCCGTACGAATAACAAGTCGTATTTTTTTATTTTTTAAATCTTTACGTATGTAATCAACAAGTTCAAGCCCTGCCGTGGCTGTTTCCATAATAACATCAATAAGAGCAAGGGCTAAATCAGGATGTTCATCTAATATTTTTTTAGCTTCATTCGCAGATAAGGCAGAAAGAATTTCTAAACGTCTGCCTTCAATAATAACCTTTTTTAGAGCACTTTTTGTGACATCATGTACAGATTTTTCATCATCAACAACAAGAATTTTCCATGTTTGTGTTGTTGTATCTACTGTTTCATTTGTTTCATCTGCAAATTCAAATATATCACTCATCTAATAATTGTACCCCACAATAAAAATTAATCGCTTATAGAGTAACCATTAAAAATTTAAAGTTATGTTAATTTTGTTCTTTAGCTTGGTATTGTAACTTCTAAAATACTTTCAATACGGTTTAAAGTCTCATCATTACCAATAATAGCCATTACGCTGTCAAGCCCTGGACCCGACATTTTTCCAAGAAGTGCCATACGAAGGGGTTGTCCTATTTTTCCAAAACCAACTTCCATATCTGTAATTGTTTTTTCCATAATAGTATGATAATCACTTGGTAAATGAAGTTCTTTTACAGTTTCTAAGTTTGGTGCAAAACTTTTTAAAACCTCGTCTGCATTACCTTTAAAAGCTTTTTTAAGTCCTTTTTCATCATAAGATTCAGGTGTTGCAAGAATCTCTTTAATTAATGTTGCCATCTCTTTTAAGGTTTTAGCGCGTTCTTTAACCGCATCAAGAAGAATCTCTTTTTTATCATGTGAGGTCAGAACAATGTCATAATTTTCTAACTGTTGTGCCAACTCTTCATTAGGCATGTTTTTAAGATAGTGTGCATTTAACCAATCTAACTTTTCTGTATTATAAATAGAAGCTGATTTATTAATATCTTTAGGGTCAAAAAGAGTAAGCATCTCTTGCATAGAAAAGATCTCTTGATCCCCATGAGACCAACCCAGACGAACAAGGAAGTTCATTAAGGCTTCAGGAGTATAACCCATCTCTTTGTATGCCATAACATCTGTTGCCCCATCACGTTTAGAAAGTTTTTTTCCTTCTGAATTATGAATCATAGGAACATGGTAAAACTTTGGAAGGGTAAAACCAAGTGCCTCATAAACAACCATCTGTTTAGGTGTATTAGAAAGATGGTCATCTCCACGAATCACCTCATTAATACCCATTAAATGGTCATCCACTGCCACTACAAAATTATATGTTGGGCTCATATCAGACCTTGCAATAACAAAATCATCTAAAATATCTTCAGCCTGAAAAACAACCTGACCCTTAATACCATCATCAATAATTATCGCACCGCTTTCAGGTGCTTTAATACGAATTACAGGTTCAACACCTTCTGGAGGTGTACCTGTAAAGTCACGGTACGAGTTATCATAACGGGTACGCTCTTTATTTGCCATCTGTGTCTCACGTAAGGCATCTAACTCTTCACGTGACATATAACATTTGTACGCCTTACCTTCATCCAGTAGTTGATTAATGTATTTTTTGTATATATCCATACGGTTAGACTGATAAGTAATCTCTCCATCATGTTTAAAACCCATCCATGCAAAAGCATCAACAATAGCTAAAGCCGCAGCTTCATCATTTCGACTTGCATCCGTATCTTCAATACGAAGAACAAATTTTCCATTATTTTTCTTTGCCCAAAGGTATGAAAAAAGAGCTGTTCTTAATCCTCCAATATGAAGGTATCCTGTAGGACTTGGTGCAAAACGTGTTACTATCATAATTTTTTCCTATATACATCTATTTACTTCTCAAGATTTGAACAAGTTCCTAATCTAGCTCCTTAGTGGAGTGCTCAGGTGACAAGTCTCTTTCATTGATTATTTCTACTTATTTTATTAAAAAGAATTTTAGTCAAATCTTGGTTAATTAATGGTAAAATCTCGAAACTTTAAATAGGGCAGCTCTAAAAAGCTTAGTTAATTTCAGAACTGCCTACCATATGGACATTTATGCAAAAAATATTTTTAACACTTTTACTGACTCCTCTTCTATTATTAGCTGAAAATGCTATTGGTGGTATCGCCATTACTATTGATGATGAAGTGATTACTTTGTACGAAATCAAACAAGAACAAGCCCTTTCACATCTTTCTGTTAAAAAAACAGTTGACCAACTTATTCGTCAAAAGCTTGAGCATCTTGAGGCAAAAAAGCGTCATATCAAAGTCACGAATCAAGAAGTTCTTGATGACCTTAAACAGATTGCTAAAAATAACAATCTCTCACTTTCTCAACTTTATGAAGCAATGAATTCATCTAAAAATCTTACTGAATCAGAGGTAAAAGAAAAAACAAAAGAGAAACTTTTAAAAGATAAAATTTTTAATGCTATTGCAATGAGTCAAATGGAAGAACCCACAGATACAGAAGTACAAGAGTATTACGAACTTCATCGTGATGAATATACTGCACCAAAAAGTATAGATGCTACACTTTATAGCTCTGCATCAAAACAAGACCTACAAAAGAAAATGAATAACCCCATGCTCTATTTACCTTCAGTGACAACAGAAAACATTGAACTTGAACCTGCAAAAATCAACCCACGTCTTGCTCAAATTCTCATTAAAACCGAGGATAATACCTTCTCCCCTATTCTTCCTCAAGGAAAAAATACCCATATGGCTTTTTATATTGTTAAGAAAAATGATATTAGCACACCTCCATTAAGTCTTCTTCGTACTCAGGTTGAAAATAAAATCATGGAAAATAAACGTGAACAGATTTTAGGCGAGCATTTTCAGCGTATGCGTGTTAATGCAAATATTAAAGTATTAAGACTACCAGAAGAATAAACACTCACATGTGTAGCTTATAGGGTAATATTATGAGTATTTTTGCCTTACAATCTCCAGCTGGAGGTTTCTTAGATGAGGACTTACAACGTTTAAATAAAGTCTTTGACGACTGGTGTGTTCAATTTGACTGTATTGAAGATGCCCAACTTATTTTTGATACACTCGAAACAAAACATCAACTTGAAATTATTGAAATTACACCTTTGAGTTATCCCCAATACTTTTTCCATACCCTAAGAGGAAACATCCATACCACTCGACAAATCGAAGATAAAATCATCTGTATTATTGAGCCCTATTTGGGTGCAAACTTTCGTATTGCCGTTTGTGACTTAAAGACAAAAAAAGTCACACTTACAACAAGACGTTATCGAAGTACGATGAGTGTTGAAGGGGCTTTTGCGAACTTTACGCTCTAGTTATATTTTTAAAAAATTAAGTTTGTAAGAAAAAGCCTGCATAGGCTTGGATTTAGCATGAATGAAGTCAAAGCTTCATTCATTAAAAAAGATAGGGTTATTTAACCTTGGTAGCGCTCAAGGTATTTAGTATCAAAATTATTAGAGATAAAATCTTCGTTTTCCATCATTTTTTTATGAAATGCAACCGTAGTTTTAATACCTGTGATTTTAAATTCACTTAAGGCACGATGCATTTTAGCAATTGCTTTTTCTCTATTTTCATCATAAACAATAAGTTTACCAATCATAGAGTCATAAATTGTTGGAACAATATACCCTGCATGGGCATGAGTATCCACACGAACGTCCTTACCTCCTGGCGTCATCCAATCACCAATCTTACCTGGGCATGGAAGAAATTTAACCGGATCTTCTGCTGTAATACGACACTCAATGGAGTGCCCTTTAAGTGTGATAGAGTCTTGAGAAGGAAGTTCTTCACCCTCTGCAATACGAATCATCATCTCAATTAAATCAAGATTAGAAACCATTTCAGAAACAGTATGCTCAACTTGAAGACGTGTATTCATCTCCATAAAATAAAAGTCTAAATTAGAATCTAATAAAAACTCAAATGTACCTGCTCCCTCATACTTAATGAATTTAGTAGCACGAACAGCTGCTTCCCATAAACGCTCACGAACTTCTTGAGTAAGTACATTGGCTGGGGACTCTTCAATAAGTTTTTGGTGACGTCTCTGCATAGAACAGTCACGCTCACCAATATGAAGCACATTACCATGAGCATCTGCCATAATTTGAACTTCAATATGACGTGGATCTTTAATGAATTTCTCCATATAAATCGTACCATCACCAAATGCCGTAATTGCTTCTGATTCTGCTGCTAAAAATGCGTTCTCTAAATAAGACTCATCTTCAACCACACGCATACCACGTCCACCACCACCTTGAGCAGCTTTTAAAATTACTGGATAACCAACAATCTTAGCACGTTTTTTAGCATCATTAATATCATCAATAGCACCATCAGAACCTGGAACAACAGGAACTTTAGCCTCTATCATTACATCTTTTGCTTTTGATTTATCAGACATAAGTTGCATAACTTCAACCGTTGGTCCAATAAATTTAATCTTATGATGGGTACAAATTTCAACAAAGTGTTGGTTTTCAGAAAGGAAACCATAACCTGGAAAAATTGCATCACAATGCGTAACTTCTGCTGCGGCAATAACAGCTGGAATATTTAAGTATGATGATGAAGAGGGTCCATCACCAATACAAATCGCTGCATCTGCAAGCTCTAAATAGTGAGCACCTTTATCTGCTTTTGAGTAAACAGCAACAGCTTCTTTACCCATCTCTTTAATCGTACGAATAGCGCGAAGAGCAATCTCTCCACGGTTCGCAACTAAAATTCTTTTGATCTCAGCCATAATTACATTTTCTCTACTACAAATAAAGGCATATCGTATTCAACAGGCTTACCATCTTCAACAAGAATTTTAAGAATCTTACAGTCAAATTCAGCTTCTAATTCATTCATGATTTTCATCGCTTCTAAAATAGCTAAGGGTTGACCTTTTTTAACGATATCTCCCTCTTTAACGAATACTGGAGAGTCTGGAGATGGAGACGCATAATACGTTCCTACCATTGGAGATAAGATTTTATCACCAGCGATTTCTTCAACTACTGGAGATGCCGCTGCTGTAACAGGCGCTGCTACTGGAGCTGCTGCTACTGTAACTGGTGCTGCTACTGCAGTTGCAATAGTCGCTTTTTCAAGTTCAATTGAAAAACCTTCTTTGTTGATTTTCATTGAGCTAAGCGTACTATCGTCGAACTCTTTCATAAGTGATTTTATCTGTTTCATATCCATGGGATTATGTATCCTAAATGCAAATTTTGTAAAAAATAATGTGATATAATACCAAAAATAAAATTAAGATTAAGTTATACACTATACAAAGGCATTAAAATGGGTTTAAAAGCAGACACATGGATACGAAAAGAAGCAATAGAAAATGGGATGATTTCACCCTTTTGTGAAGACCAGGTAGGTAAAGGTGTTGTCTCTTACGGTTTAAGCTCTTATGGTTATGATATACGTGTGAGTAATGAGTTCAAAATCTTTACAAACCTTAACTCAACGGTGGTTGACCCTAAACATTTTGATGATGCCAATGTGGTTGATTTTACAGGTGATATATGTATTGTCCCTCCTAACTCATTCGCGCTTGCCAGAACAGTAGAGTATTTTAAAATCCCTAGAGATGTTTTAGCCATCTGTTTAGGTAAGTCAACCTATGCTCGTTGTGGAATTATTGTTAATGTAACCCCATTTGAACCAGAATTTGAAGGGCATATTACTATTGAAATCTCAAACACAACACCTCTTCCTGCAAAAATCTATGCGAACGAGGGAATTGCACAGGTTCTTTTCTTACAAGGGGATGAAGTATGTGAAACTTCTTACCGAGATAAAAGTGGAAAATACCAGGGACAAGAGGGTATTACTTTACCTCGAATTTTGAACAAAGACTAAGCCTTTCTCGCCTTGAAAAATCGCGTGCTATTTTTTATCATATAAGACATCGCCCGTAGTTTTCCATCTCGTTTAACACGACTGTGAAGAAGTGCGCTTAAGGCTTCTTCCTTCCCAAACAAAACAGATTGTTCATACAACTCAACGGCTCTATTTAAATCACATTCACAACCATACATAGCATGTGCGTAAATTCCAGCTAAATCATAAACAGCTTCTTCATATCCAGCCTCACTGGCTAGAATAAGGTACTTAATACCTTCATCTTCTTTGGCTTCTTTTAGACAATACCAAGCATACAAGTATTGTGCTTCACTGTCTTCATTTTCAGCTGCTTGCAAATAACATTCATAAGCCTTTTTTTCATCTTTTTTGACACCTAATCCATGCAGCAACATATTTGCAATATTCATTTGAGAAGAGATATCACCCTCTTTTGCTAAGTTAAAAAAGAGTTCAAAAGCTCTTGTATAATCCTCATTTTCATAAGCATTACATGCGGTGTTATAATCTAAACTCATAAATTAAAAAAGCTCTAAAACTTTCTCAGGAGGTCTACCTAAAACTGCCTTATCGCCCACAATAACAATAGGACGTTCAATTAATTTTGGATTTTCTGCCATTGCTTCAATAAGTTTGACCTCATTATTCTCATCTTTTAAATTTAATACCTTATAAATATCTTCTTTTGTACGCATCAATTCACGTGCAGAGATACCTAATTTTTGAAGTACCGCACTAATCTCATTCGCATTAGGTTTTAACTCTAAATACTTTACCACCTCAGGGCTCACGCCTTTTTTATTTAAAATATCTAGGGTTTGACGCGATTTTGAACATCGTGGATTATGCCAGATTATTGTACTCATTTCTAGTTCCTCTTTTACTTTTCGTGGAATTATACACTATCTATAAAATTACTTTTAGCAAGTAACTGCTACACTCTATAAAACTTAAATTAATAAAGAAGCATTACTACTCTATGAAAACACTCAAACTTATTGCTACCCTCTTAGGTAACTCCTTTAAGGACCTCTTACCTATTATCTTAGTTATCGCTTTTTTCCAAATTTTCATCCTTCAGCAAGTGCCTGAAAACTTAGGTTCTATTGTTTTAGGGCTTATAATTGTAGCCGTTGGTTTAGCCGTATTTATACAGGGTTTAGAAATTGGTATTTTTCCTATTGGTGAGAACCTTGCCCATGAGTTTGCTGCTAAAGGCTCTGTTTTTTGGCTCTTAACCTTCGCCTTTGCTATTGGTTTTTCAACCACCATTGCTGAACCAGCTCTTATCGCCATTGCCGGAAAAGCACAGGTTATCTCTGATGGGCGTATTGATGCCGACCTATTACGACTTACTGTCGCCCTTTCTGTTGGTTTGGCTATCTCCTTAGGCTCATGGAGAATTATTACCGGTCATCCTATTCATCTGTATATTATTACAGGTTATGTTATTGTTGTTGTTTTTACCTTTTTTGTACCTGTAGAAATTGTTGGTCTTGCTTATGATTCGGGTGGGGTAACCACCTCAACAGTTACGGTTCCTTTAGTGGCTGCCTTAGGTGTTGGTTTAGCCTCTAGTATTCGTGGTCGTAATCCTGTTATTGATGGTTTTGGATTAATTGCTTTTGCCTCATTAACACCCATGATTTTTGTTCAGGCATATGGATTAATTGTTTATAATGTAGATATGCACCCTCTTAATCTTGCCACTGAAGTCAAGGTAGCTTCGGAAGTGATTGTTGACAAATTTTCAGCATGGAATCTTTTTTATGAACTGATCTCTGTTATTAAAGATGTCCTTCCTATCTTAGGTGTTATCTTCTTTTTTCAATACCTTATTATTAAGAAAAAAGTGAGCAACCTTCCAAAAATATCAACAGGCATTGTATTTGTTATCTTAGGGCTTTACTTTTTTATCATCGGACTAGAGATGGGTCTATTTCCTATTGGCGAAACCATGGCACTTCAATTAACCGCACAAGACAATCTTTTTTATATCTACCTTTTTGGCTTTTTAATTGGTTTTTCAACTACCATGGCAGAACCTGCTCTTTTAGCTATTGCAATGAAGGTAGAAGAGATTTCAAATAAACGTATTCGTCAGATGGTTTTGCGTATTTCAGTAGCCTTTGGTGTTGCGATTGGTATTTCCTTAGGCTCTTACCGTATTGTTCATGGAGACCCTATTCATTACTATATTATTGTTGGATATATTATTGTAATTATCTTAACCTTTTTAGCTCCAAAATATATTGTACCTATTGCGTATGACTCGGGTGGTGTAACTACTTCCACAGTCACTGTTCCTCTTGTTGCGGCTTTAGGACTTGGTTTAGCAACACAAATTGAAGGACGAAGCCCTCTTATAGATGGTTTTGGACTCATTGCCTTTGCCTCTTTATTTCCAATGATAACCGTAATGGGTTATGGCGTTATTAGTCAGTACCTAGAGAACAGAGATAAAAAATTAAAACTTAAAGAAGAAGGAGAAGAGAGATGAAGTTTTCAACTGTAGTTGCTATTGTTAATGAAGAACATGAAGATACCGCGATTGATATTGCTAAGGCAAATGGTGCAGGTGGTGTCACTATCTTAAATGGTAGAGGTTTAGGGCTTGGAGATAAGACAACGTTTTTTGGGTTAACCTATGAGAGGTCTGACTCTGTTCTTATTTTTGTTATGGAAAAACGGAGTGCTTTACGTGTCATCAAAGCAATTACTGAAGAGCTTGAGCTGAATGAAGCAGGCAATGGTTTGATTTTTTCTTTACCGATTGAACACCTCTATGGAATTCCTGATAAACAGTTACGTAAATTCCAAGAAAACATGAAGTCATTTTAAAAAAATAGCTCCTGTTAAAAAAATCTAAGCGACCTTAGGTTTTTAAGGAGTAAAATAGATAAAAAAGGAACCTACATGAAACTCGTTACTGTAGAAGAAATCATGATCCCCGCAGATAAAATTATTACTATCTCTTCTTTAGAGACCGTACGTAACTGTCTTCAAATTATGCAAGAAAAAAATGTTAAGTCTATTATTGTTGAAAAAAGTAATGCCCATGATGCTTTTGGAATCGTTACTTATACCAATATCTTGGATGCTGTTTTTTCACAAGAAGGAGATATTGACCTGCTAAATGTTTATGATATCTGTACAAAACCCATTATTCAAGTCTCTTCTGTCTTAAATATAAAATATGCAGCCCAACTCATGATAAACACTAAGGTCAATCGTCTTTTGGTAACCGACAGTGGAGAGCTAATAGGTCTGCTTTCTATGAATGATATTGTTGCCGTTTTAATGAGGTCTGCTCAAGAATAGTTTTTCTTACGATATAATAAATTATTAACAAAAAAGGATAGGTATGGCAACGAAGGTTGATTCTTATAAAAAAATAGCAGAATTTGCAAAACAACTTATGAGCGACACCTCTTTAGATAATGCTCTGCTTCTTATTGCTGACCAAGCAAAAGACCTTATAAATGCAGATAGATGTTCTATCTTTATGTATGATGGTGATGCCGATATGCTCTGGACAAAACTCTCTGATGGTATAGGGCGAATTGCCATTGCAACAGAGTCAGGTATTGCAGGTGATACCTATACTAAAGGTGAAGCCCAAGTCGTTAATGACCCCTACAAAGATTCTCGTTTTCTTGATAACATTGATAAAAAAAGTGGTTATGAAACACGTAATATGATTACCGTACCCATTTTTGATTCTCAAAGAAAAGTTATCGGTCTCTTCCAGCTTCTTAACAAAGAAAAAGGTGACTTTGATGATGATGACCTTAAGGTTCTAACCTTCTTTGCTAATTACATCTCAGGAACATTAGAACTCTCTTTTTTAATTAAAGAAGACTAGCCCCTTCCTATAAAACTAGCTTGCCATTAAGATTAGAGATTCTTTCACCTAGCTCTTCTTTTCTCAACACAACAGGAATATAGTTACCTTCTTGAGCTCTTAAAGCTTAACTCTTTAAAGAATCTTTTAGTAACCGCTAAAAGACTGCTTAATTTAATCTTTAGCCATCTAAAAAGGATGACCTTTATTATTAAAGTAGACCCACAAGGAAATAAAAAAAGAGGTAGATGCACAGTTTAATCCACCTTTTTACAATTAGCTTTTACCCTTCACGAACAAGAATATGACTTAAAATAGATATATTCAGAACCTCTAAAAGTCGTTATTCAAGCATTACAAATGTATAAGACCTACACAAAGATGATAAACAATTTTTCTGATATAAAACCCATAAAAAGCAGTTAACCTACAAAAACTCTTTCTCATACCAACGAGAAAAGAGGTAAAGCCCCCAAATATGCTGTTTAAATTTTCCCTGTTTTCCTCGCCGTATATACTCTTGTAAAATATCTTGATTAAAGAGTTCACTCTTCTCATTAACTTCTAAGATACGTTCTAATTCACCTTCTTCTATAAGCCACTCTAGATAAGGCGAGGAAAAACCTTTTTTCTTTCTGTGTATAATACTTTTAGGTAAATAAGGCTCAGCCACTTTTTTTAATAACTCTTTAGTAAGCCCATTTTTATACCGAAGACTGGGTTCAATAGAAAAAACAAGTTCAACCAGTTTATGGTCTAAAAAAGGGGTTCTTCCTTCAATTCCATGTGCCATAGAAACACGGTCAAGTTTGGTTAAAAAGTGCTCAGCTTGAAAATGTTTTAAATCCACATAGGAGTACCATTGACTCTCATCACCACAACCATGCTTTTCATACTGGTTTCTGTACTTTTGAAGGTATTTCATAGAAAAACCATCTTTTACATTTTGACACATAAGCAGGTTTTTTTGCAGATCTGTAAACTTCTCTCCATGGGTTCTAAACAAGACTTCATTGTTTAAGACACGTTTATACCACTCCCACTCTCTGTTCATTGAAAAGTTTGAACGAAAGTATTTCTTTAACCAGTTTTTATGCCGTAAGTCACCTGCTGCTTGAACATCTAAGTACTCAAAATATTGTCGGTAACCTAAAAAAAGTTCATCCGCACCTTCGCCAGAAAGCACTACCTTAATGCCCTCTTCTTTAATGCGTTTAAAAAGCATAAACAAAGGAACAGAGGCAGGGTCGTTTATGGGTTCATCTAAGGCTTCAATGACAGCATCCAGATGTTCAAAAAACTCTTTTTTATTTAACTCAACATCAATGTTTTCAACACCTATATGCTCTGCTACTTCAGAAGCGAATTGACGTTCATCATACTGTTTAAAACCTTCATACCCTAAGGAAAAGGTTTTAAGTTTTACACCACTTTTAGCAGACATAGACGTGATTAAAGAAGAGTCCACCCCACCAGAAAGTAAGGAAGCCACTTCAACATCACCCATCAGACGTTTTTCAACACTCTTTTGAAGTATTGTCTCAATTTTCTTAAGAGCTGTCTCTTCATCAGTAATAATTATTTTTCTTGGTAAAATATCATAATACTCTTGTATCTGTAGTTTTTGATTCTCATAACAAAGATAATAACCCGACTCTAGTTTTTCAATACCCTTATAAAAAGTAAAAGGAGGTGTTGGTGCTAAAAAAGAGAGGTATGAATGTAAGGCATCCATATTTAAAGCCTTCGTTTTTAAATATGGCTTAAGTGCTTTGATTTCAGAAGCAAAAACAAATGCCTTATCTGTACGCATATAATACAGAGGTTTTTTACCCAAACGGTCTCTAAAAAGGTAAAGCTTTTCCTTATCATAAATGGCAATAGCAAACATACCTTCAAGATGTTGAACAAAATCAAGACCCCATTTTAAGTAAGCATATAAAAGTACTTCGGTATCACTTTCACTCTTTATATCTAACTCTTTTTGAAGTGCCTTAAAATTATAAATCTCTCCATTAAAACTCAAAATAATCTCATCTTTTATCATGGGTTGTGAAGCATTTTCACTTAGATCAACAATACTCAAACGGTTATGGGCAATAAAAAGATTCTCTTTTTCTACTATACCACAGTAATCAGGTCCACGATGAGACAGCAAAGCCAGTGAAGCCTTTGCTTTAGTACTTTCATATTCACCAATAACTCCAAAAATTGCACACATATTAAACGTCCTCTTTTTTCATAAACACTGTAAAGTCATGTGGTAAATAGCCTTTTTTTATACTGATTTTTGCCCCTAAATCATCAAATAAATTTTGGAGTTCTTGAGGATAAAAATGATTATAAACTAAGGAATCATCTTCACCCATTAGTAAGTTAAAAACAAATCCTTTTTTTGATGTGGCGTAACAGTTACGTATAAAAAGAAAGGTGTCAAAACGACTTAAAATATTCATCGCTCCTGAGCAGAGATAATAATCAGCTTCAGGAAGAAGATCTCTACAAATATCTTTTTCAAAAACTTCACATAAGGTTTTTTCTTGAGTAATTTTAACCATTGAGGGGCTTAGGTCAAGACCCGTATAACTCCGACAATTTATATTTTTCTTTTGCATATAAAAATACAGGTCACCAAAACCACAACCTGCATCTACCAAAGAGAAATTTTCATCTTCTATAAATGAGGTTAAGATTTCAAAACGTTTCTCTTGAGAATGTTTAGAGTTCCAATGAACACCCTTGGGTGTCTCTCCATGTTTTTTAATCGCTGCTGTGTAAAATTTTTCATTATCAATTCTTGACATGTGCAATTATAGCTTGTATTTCCATCACAGGCCTGTGATGAAGAGTAGATATTTTTGAAAAAGTCACTAAAATCATCTCAGTATGTATATTCTATGATAAAATAAAATATTAACAATTGGGGGCTTAATGATTAAACTTACAACATCACAAAAAGATGTAGTTCTTAGCTTTTTTCAAGATGACATTAAACTCGTAAAAAAATACTTTATGATGATTGGATTTGATTTTGATGAGAGCTTTAAGTACAGTGTATTTAAAGAGTTCATTTTTGCTGCTGCGGGTATGATGAAAGACTTAGATAATACCATTTATAATGCTGAATTACTAAGCTCTTTTAAAACCATTCAAACACTTGATAGCTCATTTATTGAGTTTAAATTAAAAAGCAAACATGCTCGTGCTGTTTATAATAAAGAGTTTTTACATGCGCAAGAAGAGTATATTGAACAACAAAAAAAATATGAGAACCTCAAAGCAGAACTTCAACTTCTTATTAGCAAAGAGAAAAGTCTTTTTGAACGTCTTGAAGTTGCAAAAATAAAGATGCACAAACTTAAAGAGAAGGTAAAACTTAAAGATATTCCTGTTGAAAAAGTAGATGCTCTTAAATTCTTACGTCGAGAACATGTCGACACGGTTCACTTTTTAGGTCAAAGAAGGAATGAACTTGATGAAATTAAAATTATTTTACATGCTTTTGAGAATGAACATAAGGCAATTTTTCTCGACTTTTTTAAAACCGTACAAGAAAAACTTGACTACCAGTACTCCCAATCTTTGAGTTTTTTTGGTTATGAATTTAATAAAAAACTATTTGTTGACTCAGAAAAATCAGCTATGGTCAAAAAGTTTAAAAAAGAGGCTAATATTCATGGTAATATTGACCTTTGTAAATATGTTGAGTACTACCTCAAAAACATTAATCCCGATGCCCTTGCGGATAAAGAAAAAAAAGAGAATTTAAAAGCCGCTAAACAGTACTGTAAAAATAAACAAGAAAGAGATAACCTTTTTTAATGTCAGTCTATAAAAATAGACCTTTAAAAGTATTTCTAAAAGCAGACGTAAAACATGCGTACTGCACATGTGCTCAATCTAATAATTTTCCACTGTGTAATGGAAGCCATAAAGGATCTGATAAAAAACCTATTAAGTTTTTTTTAGAAGAAGATAAAGAGGTTTTTTTATGTCAATGTGGAAAGTCTAAACAACTCCCGTACTGCGACGGGAGTCATGCTAATAACTAAGATTTAGTTATGTAATGTTAATTCTGCTTCAATACGACGGTTTTGTGCTCTGCCTTCTGCCGTTTTATTATCTGCAACAGGATTGGCTTCACCCTTACCAATAGCGGTAATACGTGACGCGTCAACACCTCTATTAATTAAGTCTGCTTTTACGGACTCTGCACGTTTTTCAGAAAGTTTTTGGTTGTTTTTTTGCGAACCAACACTGTCTGTATATCCTACAAGAGTAACACTGTAGTTTGTATTGTCTTTCATAAAGTCTGCATACTCTTGAAGTTTTGGAGAGTTTGCTTTATTAATCTCAGATGAAGCATTTTCAAAAACAATGTCTAAAACAACACTTCTTGCACATCCATTTTCATCTACACTTGCACCCTTGAGTGTATTTGGGCATTTATCTTTATAATCAACAACGCCATCGCCATCACTGTCTAAACAACATCCTTTTTCATCTACCGCTACACCTGCTGGTGTATTTGGGCATTTGTCTTTATAATTAGGCACGCCATCATTATCGTCATCTAAACAACATCCATCACTGTCCACTACAACACCTTCTGGTGTTTTAGGGCATCTGTCTCTTTCATCAATAATACCATCACCATCACTGTCTAAGGCAGCAACCACAACAACAGCAGTAGCAACAATAATCTCCTCAGGCACTTCTTGTACTTCTGGTTCAGCAGAAGCTTTTGCACCAAAAGGTATCGCTAGACCTACACCATAATAGAGTTCATTTCCACCATCATCTGTACGAATCAGGTGCTTAACCTCAGCACGCAAGGCAATATCTTCAAATATTTTCCACTTAACACCACCACCCCAGTTTCCATATAATGAAGAGTCATAAGCTTCAACAGGTTCATCTTCTACATCTTCATAACCTAAACCAATTAAAAGATACGGTGTTAAAGTCTCAGAAAAATCTTTAAACTCATAAAGCCCGTTTAGAGCTAAACGGTTAATCGCTGTATCTCCACCTTGTGTTTCATAATCACTATCTGTTGTTCTATCAAAACTTAATTCAGGTACTAATCCTAAAAAGTTATAATCATTCATCTGAAAACGAAGCCCGTAAGAAAACTGGTCATCTATATTAAGATTACCCTCTGGCTTAACTCCACCAATCATTGGTGAAATCTCATAACTATATTCTGTTGCCAGTAAGGCACCTGCTAATAAAACACTCATTCCCAAAATACGCATATCTATCCCTTATATATTATTATAATAAATTATATTATATTATTATCACATTTTTATCAATTTACTGTGATTAGCTACAATATGTTAAAATATCTTATGATAAGAAACATTTCACCCATTCAACTTGGCGGAAGCTTATATATTCCAGCTACACATAAAAATGTTTATGCCGTTTGTAATAAGAACAAATACCCTGCCTTACGTTCATGTATTATTGATACCGAAGATGCAATTATTGCAGATGACTTAGATACTGCCTTAGAAAACATTTCTCATATGCTTAACGCGTATGAACCAAGTGCGTTATACCTGTTTATTCGTCCTCGAAACCCTCACATACTCCAAGAAATTTTAAAACTTAAAAATATTGAAAAGATTGATGGTTTTTCACTTCCAAAATACTCAACAGAAGTCATGAAAGAGTACTCTCACATTATTTCACTGAGTCAAAAAAAGTTTTATATTATGCCCGTTCTTGAAAGTCATGATATTTTTTCAAAAAAGAAACTTGAGTCCATTAGAGACTTCTTACTAACATGTAAGATTCCTACACTTACACTTCGTTTGGGTGGGGAAGATATGATGAATTACCTTGGGCTTAAACGAAAATGTGAAGACAATATTTATTCCCTTGTTGGTCCAGCACAAGTGATAGGAAATGTTATTAATATTTTTAAACCCTTTGGTTTTAATATCTCTGCAACAGTCTTTAACTGCATCAAGCATGAGAAACTTTTTGAACTAAATGTGATAGAAGATTTAAAACAGGGGCTTATAGGTACGACTATTATTCACCCCAAGCAAATTGAAGTGATTAACCGTGTTTACCAAGTAACGCACGAGGACTATATGATGGCACAAAAAATATTAGACAAACAGACCAGCGCTATTATCGTTCAAAAAGGGCAGATGGGAGAAAAATTTGCGCATGCTTCATGGGCAAGAACTATTCTATTAAGAGAGAAATATTATGGGCTTAAAGAAGATAATTAATTCGTATATTTGAAAACCTTTCAAGTAAACTTCTTCTATTACTAGAGATACAAGGAGTTATTATGCCTAATTTTCTTATTCTTATCTTTTGTCTTTTTCATAACCCACCCAAGAACTCATGAACAGTATCTCCAAGAAGGCAATACGTGTGGGAACAGGTCCTGATATTGTATATGCTTTTATTGACCCTTATCTTCTTATTTATGAAAAAGATTCCCCTTATTGTATTGTCTCCGAAGGAAGTGATCCCTGCTTAGAAGATGAAGACTTTTAGAGTTACGCTATAATAAAGTAATAAACATTTAAGGTGGTAGGTATGTCTCAGTCACTTCTGTTAGATATTGCTAGAGAGTCTATTACTGAAGTTTTGGAAGCACAAACAACGATTAATAAAAAACAGCTTCTTAAAGACTATCCTATCTTAGATAAACCTCTTTCCTCTTTTGTCAGCTTATATTTAAATAATGAACTCAGAGGATTAAGCGGTTCTATTTTTACCCAAGAATCCCTTTTAGAAGGCATTATCCATCATGCCAAAACTGCAGCCTTTCAAGATGAAAGATTTGAACCTTTAAGTACTTCGGAGTATCTTCAAATAAGCCTTGAGCTCTCTCTATTGACGCCTTTAAGAGAACTAATTTATGAAAACAGTGATGATATTAAAAAAAATGTTAAACCTAAAGAAGATGGTTTAGTTATCTCTTTGGGTAAGAAACAAGCCGCTTTTTTACCTCAGGTTTGGACGAAACTGTCTAGTTTTGATGAGTTTTTTTCCCAACTTCTAAATGAGAGTGGAATAAACAACCTAAATGAACATCCCCAAGTTTTTACCTTTCAAGTTGAAAAGCACAGAGATGAACCTATCCTCAAACAGTAAACCTGAAGAGGGTAATACCAAAAGTCTAAGCTATTTTACAAAACACCATCAATATATAACCTGTATGATTTGTCAACATTATTGTCAGCTTAAAGCCAATGAAGTAGGTCTGTGCGCAAACCAAAAAAATATAGGGCAAGAACTTATCGGTATCACAAAAGACAAACCCTCTGCCTTAAGTATTGATTATATAGAAAATCGTCCTTTTTTACATTTTATGCCCGGTGCTTCAGTCTTATGTATTGGAACGGTAGGTTGTAATATGCGCTGTCCTTCTTGTCAAAACCATCAAATTTCACAACATTTTTCTAATGTTGAACCCCTCTTTTTAAGCCCCATTGAGATTGTTAAACTTGCCCTTGAACAAGACATTAAAATCATCTCCTTTGGTTACAACGAACCTATTGTTTATTACCCTTACGCTAAAGAGATAGGTCTTATTGCTAAAGATAAGGGAATTAAATGTGTTATGCAGACTTCGGCATATATGAGTGAAGAGATAGCCCATGATATGCCCACATGGTTAGACGCAGTTCATGTTGACCTTAAATCATTTTCACCTTCGTATTATAAAAATGAGTTAGGCGTTGAACTTTGTGCCATCAGAGAGAACCTTCGTATTCTTGCACATACATCTATCTGGTTGGAGATAACAAGCTTACTTATTGATGGCATTAATGATTCTGATGAAGAGTTAAAGAAAATGGCTTATTTTATTGATGAAGAGTTAGGCTCACATGTTCCTTGGCACCTTTCTGCTTTTCTTCCAGATAATCAGATGCTCTCGTATTCTACGACTTCGACACAGAGTCTTTTAAATGCTTATGAAATTGCTTCTGCACAAGGGCTGTATCATCTCTATTTTGGAAATGTCCCTTTTTTAAATGAGACTTCATGCCCCTCTTGTGGAGCACTTTTAATACAAAGACGATATGAAGAAATTTTTGAAAATAATCTTGTAAAGGGGGCTTGCCCCCATTGTAATAGAGCTATTGCTGGTGTTTGGAAATAAATGACTTCTGTTTACTGCTTTATCTACTTCTGCCTTAGAAAGTACCTATTTTCTAGCTTAGAGCACCCCAGACAAAAATTACGACTTAATTAAAACCATTTTTAACTTCATATCTAACAATCTTTACCTATACAAAGATAAGATTATAATCTTTCAAAGGCTACCCTTTAATATATGCTAAAATTGCGCCCATGAATGAGAAATTATATATGGTCTCTTTGGGACCGGGTGATGTTGAATTATTAACCCTTAAAGCCTTAAATACGTTTAAAGAATGTGATGCTATTTGTATACCTACTAAAAGTGAAGACCAGAG
Organism: Campylobacterales bacterium; assembly: GCA_024280035.1. Lineage (GTDB taxonomy): Bacteria > Campylobacterota > Campylobacteria > Campylobacterales > Sulfurimonadaceae. The sequence continues at coordinate 129,055 of JAJRQV010000014.1, read as the reverse complement.
TTTTGACAAATCAATTTCTTATAAAATTGTAAGTGCGGCCTTGGAACTTTTAGGTATTGAAAAAACGATTATTCCCGTCTACTCTCCCATGCGTTTTATTCAGCAAGACTGGGTCAATGAGGCAGAGATTATTGTTCAGTCTGCCCAAGAGTATGGGACGGTATGTTTTGTAACCTTAGGTGACGCAGCAGTGTATTCAAGTATTTATTACCTTTTAGACATTATTAAAAAGAAGAATTTTGAGCTGTGTAATAGCTGTGAGGTCATTGCTGGAGTAACCTCATTTTCAGCTGCTTCTGCAGAGGTGAAAAAAGCCTTATGTTTGGGGGATGAAGAGTTATATATCAAACCTATCAACCCTAGGTTTAAAGTAAAAAGAACAGAGATTTTAATGCGTCCTAAGATTGGTATGGATACCACATCACTAGGAGAAGGTGACTTTCACACCTTTGAAAATATGTACTTAGAAGATGCTAAAATCACAGCTTCTAAAATAAAAAAAGTACAAAAGTACATGACCCTTTTTCTTAACTTTGCAAAAAGAGATTAATCCTCTTTTCGCCACCCCTCTTTTTGGTTTCCACTTAATTCATATTTATTAAGATAACCTCTAGGAGTAAGCACTTTTCCATTCTTCGTTAACTTAGACGTAGAGTTTCCTATCAGTAGTGTAGTAGACATATTCACATCGGTGTTTTCTATACCCGCCTCTATAAGTTCTTTGGCTGTAATAATCCTAATCATCTGCTCTTGCCGACCTAAATCTCTTGCAATGACAACAGGTCGAGAAGGCTCTATAGATTTGAGTTTTTCCAACATCTGATTATAAGGTTCTAAACGGCTTCTACTTTTAGGGTTATAGATGGAAATAACAAAGTCTGCTTCTAATGCAAAGGCTATTCTTTTTTGAATCAAATCAAAGTCTGTTAATCGATCTGAAAGTGAAATAAGACAAAAGTCTTGAGATAAAGGGGCACCGACTTCAGAAGCTAATGCTAAAACAGATGAAATACCCGGAAGTGAATGGTAGTCTATATCATCCCAATAATCATTTACATCAATAAGTTCAACAACTAATGAGCCCATGGCATATACATTGGCGTCTCCATTAGAGATAAGCGCAACTGTTCTACCTTTTTTTGCCTCTTCAACTGCGTGAGATACTCTTTCTATCTCTTTTGTCATAGGTGTGGTATAAACTTCCTTATCTGACATTAACTCGGGAAGATCTTTGGCATACTTGGTATACGCAACAATTAAGTCTGCTTCTTCTATAGCGTTAATCGCTTCTTGTGTGAGATACCGACTCCCACCAGCACCGGTTGATACTAAGGTTAATTTTCCCATGTGATTCCTTAAAATGAAGCAGCGATAGTTACACCACCATAAATTCTTTTACTTAAAAAAAGTGTCTTATTTTTACTTGCTAAAAGAGATGCGGGTTCAGCCACACCTTTGATATTAAAAAACTTTGATGCTTGAGAGGGCGAAAAGTCTTGCTCTAGGGCATTAATTTCTTCTTCATTAAAAAAACAAAGGTCTTTTCCTTGTGCGTACTGCAAAAGACCTTCTTCATCTGACTTTGCCGTAAAACTTGCCAAATTTTTAATCTGTTTTGACTCCAAACCATGTTCAAAACAGAACCTTCTTACTGCAAGAGAAATTTCTTCTTTTGGGGTACCTCTGTTCATCCCAAGCCCAAGTGATATCTCTTTGGGATGAATTTGCAAAGAACTGTATGAAAGTTTTTGAGGAGTAATATAAACGCATGGTATTGTCGCATCAATAGAGGCTAAATCATCCGGCATAAAAAAGTCAAAATTCTCTTCCTTATACCCTTCAAAGTTTTTCACCTCTTCAATAAGACTGGGATAACTAATCACCTGTACTTTTTTCTTGTTGATAATAGCATTTGAAACTTCTGCCAAAGACTTAAGGTTTGAGATAGCATACCCATGTTTTTTAGCATACATATCAAAGGCAAGTACTTTTATCTGGTCCGAAGCAGTAGTAACAAAGTTTACACATCCTTCTATCTTTTGCCTGAGTTCATTGGCCAGTTCATTTGCCCCGCCTAAATGCCCTGAAAGAAGAGGAATAACACGTTTTAAGTCTAAGGTCATAATCAATACCGCAGGATCTGTTGCCTTATCTTTTAAATGCGGTGCAATCTTACGAATAACTGCACCAGTTGCCATTAAAAAGATAATAGCATCAAACTCTGCCCAAGCAGTAGGCAAGATATCATCAACCTTATCAAACTTGTAAAAACCCTCTGACTCCTCTGCCTTATTAAAAACACTGCATTCATGCTCTTTTAAAAAAGGAAGAAGTTTTTTAGCAGCTTCTAAGGAGGGATTGTTAATCGTGGCTATGGCTATTTTCATGTTTACTCTTTATAAGGACTTTGAGGATTTAGAACCCTCTTTTTTATATTTTTTATCATACAGATGCGACTCAATAGTTGCTTCTTGATTAAGATACTCTCCAAACAAAATCAATGCCACACCTTTTATATGAGATACACTCTCTTCAATATTTGAAATTGTACCCTTATAAACTTTTTCGTCAGCCCATGTTGCTTTCTCAACTACCCAACATGGGGTATCTTTAAGGTATCCAAGTTCAAAGGCAGTGGTTTTTAACTTTTTTATCAAAGTAATAGAAAGATAAAAAGCAAACGAGCTATTTTTATTTGATAAAAGTTGCTTTAAAGATTCAGGATTAGGAGTACGTCCCTCAACCCTTGAAATAATAAGCGTTTGCGAGACACCCGGAATGGTATACTCAATATTTAAAGCAGCTGCCGCACCAAAGGCTGCAGTAACCCCCGGTATTGTCTCGTACGGTATGCCCTCAGCTTTTAAAAACTCTATCTGTTTGGCTGTAGTAGAGTAAATAGAAGAGTCGCCCGTATGCAGTCTAACAAACTTTTTCGTATGATGTTTTTGAATAAAAGAAAAAATATCCTCATATGCCATATCCGCAGAATTAGCAATAATTGCATCATACTTACACCAGTCTAACAACTCTTTAGGTACAAGAGAACCTGTATAAAGTACAACCTCTGCCTCTTTTAAAGCTTTCATTCCCTTGACGGTAATAAGCTCAGCATCTCCGGGACCTGCGCCTACAAATTTAATCATATTATTCCTTACTAGGTTTAGCTCTGCAAATATATCTTTTACAGGCTTATTTAATGCTCTTTTATCAATCCTCTTTGACAAGAAAAAAAGGAAGGCCTTAAGAAACTTTTTTTACAATAATTTGATGCATGATACGTTCAGGCTCAGGCATTAACAGGCTCATCTTGTAAGTTGTTAAAGAGATACTTTTTATATCAAAATCTATTTTAGCTTTTTTCAAAGTATTTATGGCAGTTGTTAGGTGTTCTAAGGTCACAAAGTTGGCCACCATTAAACCTCCCTCGGCTAACTTCCCATAAAGGTAGTCTAGCTCTTTTATCACCTTAGCACCTCCTCCACCAACAAAGATTCTATCCGGAGTACTCTCTTCTTTTTTATAATCTTCACTTGCTTCACCTATATAAAGTTTAGTACTTAAGATTTTATGCTTTTTAAGAGAATTTTTAATCATCTCTGCACGTTTTTTATTCTTTTCAAAGAGTATGCTCTGTACCTTATACCTTTTAAACCCATCAATACTAACAGAGCCTGAACCTGCCCCAACATCCCATAAAAGAAGGTTAGGAACAAGATCTAGGTTTTGTAAAGAGACATGTCTTTTGTAGGACTTTGTAATCATGCCATTTTCATGTTCAATAGAGTCTTCACTTGAAATAGTTGGAAGCACTTTGAAATTTCTTTTTAGTAAAATAGAATACGGCATTTTCGGAGGGTTTTGTACAATATGCTTTAGACTAGGAAAAGAAAACTTTTCATCCTCATAACCAAAGTGTTCACCCAAGGTAATTGTATAATCTTCTTCATCTAAGTACGTCATAGCCTTACTTAAAAGCCTTGGAGTATTTTCATCACAAATAATAAAAGTGTTCTCTTTTACTAAAAAGTTCTCCAAGTCTATATCTGACTTTCCATGTAAGGTAACGATGCCCGTTTTAACTAAAGAGAGACCTTCATGGGCTAACATATAATTTAAAGAAGAGGTATTATCTATCACCTTATAGGCTATATTTTCTCTTTTTAGTACATTTAAAATAAAAATTGCCCCTGAAAAGAAGCTAGGAGAACCACTTACAATATACAAGATATCTTTGTCTAAATTTTTTAATATTTTTTCTTTAACTACTTTAAAACTTCCTTTAATCACATTTTCTAAATCTGTCTCAAAGTTTTGATCACAAAAGATAAAATCAAAAGGCTCAAAGTCTATATTTAAATTATCAAAAGTATATGGACCCATTCCTGAACCTGCTATTGTTACCATTTAATCTCCTTTTTGATGCCCTTGTTATGTTCAAGAGTTATTGTTTCTACTTCTTTTATACCTAAACCTAACTCTTCAAACCATTTTTTAAAAGACAAGGCTGCCTTACTGCCTAAAACCTTTACAAATGGTATGATTTTATCTTCGGGTAAGGTCTGCAAAACAGCCTTTAGGGTTAAAAAGTCTTCCCCCTGTAAATCAAAATTCAATTCATCTTTTATCCATGATTTTATAATAACAAAGTCCATTGTTCCATAACGGTTATGTGTATTTTTAAAACCTTGTCCCACCTTTGCCATTTTGGCTACAGCAGTAATAAAAACCAACTTTGTAAACCTCTTGTTTTTCAAAAGTTCACTGGCATCATAAATAAAATTACCAATTTCTACAATCTGGATTTCATCATAATGAACTTTGGCATAATCATGTGCCGAGTTTCCTAAGGTAAAGACTATCGTCTTATAATCATTTGCATCAACAACAGATATCTCTGATTTAATACTCTCTATATAAGCACCCGCAGAAATAGTTTTAACAATACCTCTTGTTCCTAAAATTGAGATGCCACCTATCACACCGACCTTTGCATTTGCTGTCTGTTTAGATATTTTTTCTCCGTTATCCACCGAAAACACAAGATGTAATCTTTCTTGACCTTTTTGTAAAACAGTCGAAGCAATCGTCTGCATCATCTCCAAGGGTACTGGATTAATAGCTGGAAAACTGGGACTAATTTTTAAACCTTTTTTTGTCACTATGCCCAGACCTTTTCCCGCATACAGATAAAGTTTATTTCCCTTAAACTCTAAAACAGAAGGATTTTGTTCACTTAAACCTTCTGGTTTCTCATTATATAAGCGTACATGTATGCAACAACCTTTAGTCACATCCATATCATCATTATCTGTTTTAATGGTACTAAAATGCTTAGGACTTTCATACTTTACATCTATCAGAGCTGTTTTTTCTTGAGGTAAAAATACCTCTATTTTTTCTAGTATTGAACTCTCTTTATAAAACTCAAGCACAGTACCTAAGATAGCCGTTGCATGAGTGCCTGTGGAATAACCGCTACGAAGCTCTTGGCTCATTGTATCTTAGTAATACACTTTCATGGGGATAAAGGCTTCCTTATCTAACTCTTCACGTAAGGTCTTATCTTCAGATAAAAGCTTAAATATTTCTCTCCATTTTTCTTCTTTAAAAAGATGCGTATTTTTTAACCATAAGGCATTGTTTTTTGTATTTCCATTGGCTTGGGTATTTCCGGTTACCTGACATACCTGTCTAAATCTACAGGTACCATAACAGCCTGTACGAGAGACCTTAATTCGATTTTCACCCTTATTCAAACCCATCTCTTTTAGTATCTCTCTTAATTCTGAAGCCATATCTGTTTTACCCGCTTTTCCACATCTCTCATCATCACATAAAAGAAGAAGCGTCTTATAATGCATAATGGCACGCTCAGGGTCATAATCTTTTGGTTTACAGGTATAACCTTCTACCACTTCTGAACCCATCTCATTTAAACGAATTTCGTCTTTTTTTACAGGGTTTGCACCATACTGGGAAGAAGAATGAGAGTTAGTTAGCTTACTTGCCATTGTACTTTCCAAATTCGGTATCATAATCTTTTATCAGTCGGTAAGCCGCATGTAAAGAAGCAACCACCATAGTAGATGCTCCATACCTTCCCTCTAAAATAATTCCCTCACATCCAAAATGTTCCATAAACTCTCGTCCATACACTTTTGACTCTACAACATTCACAAAACCTACTGGAAAAAGGAGGAGAATGACATTATCTAAGTTAATTTTATGTTTAATAAGAGCATTTACAGCCGCATAAATATACGTCGGGGCATTTCCACAAGCAAGAACCATAGGCTCATCTTTAAACTTTTCAATAGCAAGCTCAACTGCTGCGTAAGAACGTGTTGTCTCATTTATCTTGGCCATCTCAAAAACTTCAGGCTCATTCACATAACAGATAACTTCATTTTCATACTTATCTAAATAGAATTTACTTAATCCTGAACGAATCATGTTGGTATCAACGATAAGTTTTGCTTTTCTTTCAAGTAAATCTTTAAGCTTTAGCATCGCATTTGAAGAGAAGTAAATATTGTCTATAACTTGATCAAAACAAGTGGTCGTATGAATAAGTCTTTCCACTAAAGCTCTCTCATTTTCATCAAAACGAGCAAACCCTTCATATTCAACTGCTTCCGCATGAATCATTTCAAAAGATTTTACAGAGATATCCTCTCCAATGTTAATAGGTGGTTCTAGTATTTTAAAGCTCATAACAGACCTGTTTCTTTTTTAAGAGATTATATCAAATCTTAATTAAGCTCAGCTCTAAAACTCCTTTCTATAAATCAATTAAGCTAAAAGTAATGCATTTAGCATAAACTTGATTTGTTTCAGAAACGTAAAAAAAAGCATCTCATTATAAAAATTTTCCCTACAAGTAATTTTATTCTCTAAAAAAAACAATAATTAATTATTCACAATAATTATTCAAAATATAACTACAAATTCTAATTATCTTCTTTAGAATTAACACATATGTAACATTTTTATATTAGAATTTTTTCTAAAGTCTAGCTTAAGGAAATTAGAGAAATGAAAAAAAAGTTGTTATTATTATCAGGTTTAGTACTTTTTTCTTCTGTTATCGCTGCAGAAGAGATGGAACTAGAGACCATTCAAGTAGAGTCATCTACCATCCAAGATATCTCAGGTTCTAATAAAAGAGAGGTTTCTGCAGTCAATCACATTAGTGAAAAAAAATATCAAACCATCAATCCAAAAAACATCAATGAAGTATTAAGAACAGTACCGGGGATTACAGCAGATGTACGTTCAGGTGATATTGTTGAGATACATATGCGTGGGGTTGGGCAACAAGAATTTATGTGGGAAAATACAGGAGTTGCCGTTGTAATTGATGGTGTTCCCGTACTTCAAAATGGTGGTAAGGTTAAATTAAACCTAAATAACATCGAAAGTATTAAGGTCATCAAAGGGGGTGCCTCATACTTATACGGTGCTGATGCCTTAGCTGGTGCCGTAATTATTACAACAAAAAAACCAAAAGACCAAGATGAAATTACTCTTTATGCCGAGTATGGAAGTTATGCTTATCAAAACTATGAAACATCTATCTTTACAAGTAACGATACCTACGCGGCAACGGTTAACATAAGTCATAGGTTTACAAATGGTTACTGGGATATGGGAGAGAACAAATCAAACGCTATCAATGCTAAGCTAACGTACTTTATAAATGATTCTAGTGATATTACCGCAGGTATAGAGATTACTGATAAATATGAAGAGAGTTCACGCGGAAGTGTTACAGGGGTTACTGCTGCAAAAGAGAACCCTACGGGTGCAGGTGATGGAGATTTACCTTGGAATCATGATTATAATTCAGATATTCAAAAATATTTTCTTATTTATAATAAAGATTTTTCTAGTAACTCAAACCTTATGGTAAATACCTATTATTATATTGATAACTATGATTATGAGGCTTCTCCTCATGATACAACAGGAGATACCTTAGACGATAGATACACAAGAGACTCCACTGAAGACATTGATCAGTACGGTGTAAAATCAGAATTTCGTAGCACTCTAAACAATCTTGGTTATATGATAGGTTTAGACCTTGGTCAACGTAAACTTGATGAGACAGATATCACCTCCGTAACTTATGAAGATGGTAGAAGCAGTGGAACACTCGGTGATACTTCCATTGCTGACAGTACCCAAGATCGTTATGCAATTTATGGTGAAACTAAATACAAATTAAGCTCTGACTTAACTGCTGTTTTAAATGCACGTTATGATTATGACAAATATGAGTACGAGCAAAATGCTTTAGAGTTTGATGGGCTTGCATGGCAAACGACTAATACTTACCATGAAGATACCTTTAAAAATATATCTTTGCGTGCAGGTGCAGCTTACCAGTTAGATAACAAAAACACACTTTTTTCAAGTGTTTCAACAGGTTTCAGAAACCCACGTGTTTATGAAATGTACGCTAATGACTTTGATCCAGACCGTTACAGTGACAACAATCCAGATATTGATACTCAAACAACAATTAACTACGAACTTGGTATTCGTGGGGATCAAAAGATTGCGGATACAAATGTTAAATATGAATTGTCTGTGTATCAACTTAATACAAAAGATATTATCGCAAAAAATGCAGGAACATATTACTCAAACGGTAACGTATTTTTTGATAATGTTGGTGATTCAAGATCACGCGGTATAGAACTATCATTAAATACAGACAAAACTAGATTACTTTCTTTTGATGTAGCCTATACCTATATGCGTGCCAAGTACACAGCACATGATCCTTTTACCGTAGATCTTTCACCCACATATAAAGAAGACGGTGATAAGACTTATGACATCAGTTCAAACACGATACCAAGAACACCACAACATCGTTTTGACCTGTTTACTTACTTAAAAATCAACAAAGACTGGAGCATCGTTGCTGAAAATTATGCACAGTCAAACTATTACGCTGATGAAACGAATCTAGTAACCATGCCAGGTTATATGGTTATGAATCTTCAACTTCGCTACAACACAAAAATTCAAAATAACAAGTTAGAGTTATTTGTTCGTACGGACAATGTCTTTGATAATCAGTACTACCGTACCGTCTATCTTTACAGTGATAGAAGTGGAAATGGAGAGCTTGATTCTGAGGATGCAAGTATAACTGTTGACCCAGGTCGTGTGTTTTATGTAGGTGCAAAGTACAGCTTCTAGAACAACAGCAGTAGCCTCTTTTAAGGCTACTTCAAAAAATAAAAAGGATTTTCTTAATGGTTGACTTTATCAAACGAAATGGAAATGATCTTTTTAAAAATAGATTTTTTAGATTTATCTTTAAAAACACTCAATTTGTATTTATCCTGCGTCTTTTTGTGACGCTTATCTTCTTTTATGCCATCTTTATGGGGTTTTATGACTCATCAAAAGACAATATTTTTACTACCGCTCTATTTTGGGGTATTTTTTGGCCCTTCTTCATTGTCACAACACTTCCAACCTTTGGAAGAATCTTTTGTGGGATCTGTCCACACGGTTTCTTAGGAAAATACATCACACAAATCGGCCTTAAAAAGAAGATGCCAAAATGGATGCAAAACCGTTTTATTGGAGTAATGCTTTTATTTATTGGATGGTGGGGCGTGTACTATATGTTCCCGGGTGTTTACCATACACCTCTTGGCACCGCAGCTCTTTTTGGAGTAATGACTCTGCTTTCATTTATTATCTACTTTTTATACAGAGATATGGGATATTGTAAATATATTTGTCCTATTGGTACCGCCTTAAGAGGTTTTAGTAAACTCTCTTTTACCTGGTTTGGCTCTTACAATACAGCGTGTTCAGATTGTAAAAGTTTTGACTGTGCTGGAACCTGTCATTATGGTTTAAGCCCTTTTAATTTCAACAAAAAAGAGTCCATGGATGACTGTACCCTTTGTATGTCATGTACACATTTATGTGAGGCGATTAGCTTTAAATTTGTTCCTCCTGGACAGGCAATTTATAAAAGTTTAAAACTCTAAAAGCAGAAGTATGGGTTTATATTCTTATTCTTGCTGCCATTCCTATGTCCATGGCATTTCATCATGGTCTCGGACGTAGTAATATAGGCGATGCGATGATTTGGAATAAAACAGCTGTATTTTTTCAATCTTTTATAAACTTTGGTTCACTTGACCCGGTAGGTCTTTTTGCTTTTTTATATGCCACCTTATTTACAGTTACCTCAGCAGTTGTTGGCATGTGGATAGCCTCAAAGATTTTGAAAAAAGACTTTAATACTGTTTTTTACACTCTGGGTTATGCTTTTGCACCTCTGTTTATCTTGGCTTCTATGGGACATGCTCTGGAATACTTCTTTACCGGAAATGCCGCTCGTATTGTTGAGGGAATGGCTTGGGGATTTGGTATGCATATCGATATTGAACCTATGGCAAAACGTGGAGATGCGTGGTTAGGTATCTTTCATATGTTTAGATGGTTAGCCGTTGTATGGAGTTTATACATCTTATACCGACGGATGGAACATATTGATGCAAGTAAGATGAAAAAGATACTCGCGTATCCTTTTGCTGCTTTACTTATTATCTTTTTTATCAGTGTTAATGTCTATCGAAGTCATGTTATTGACACTTATGGTAGAAAACCAAGAAAAGGGCACGGTATGCACAGTGCTAAAAAAGCAAAAGCAATGCATAAGCCTTCCAAAGAACTTCAAGAAAGCAATTTACATCAAAGAGACAAACGAGCACAATAGTGCTTGTCTCTTTAAAATACTTTCTTCCACTCCTACTTCCCCTCTAAAAACTTCTTCACATCTTCAATAATCAAATACAAAGCAGGTACTATTAAAAGCGTAACAAAGGTTGCAAAAAGAACACCAAAGCCTATAGATATTGCCATTGGAATAAGAAATTTTGCCTGTTTTGAGGTTTCAAACATAATAGGTATCAGCCCACCAAAGGTCGTAACCGTTGTAAGTAAGATAGGTCTGAAACGTTGAATGGCTGCTTCTTTTACGGTTTTTAAGGCAGAGGCATTCACCTTTTTTCGGTAACGGTTAGCAAAGTCCACTAAAATAAGTGCATCATTAACAACAATCCCACTTAAGGCGACAATACCAAACATACTTACCACACTTAAACTGTAACCCATAATCAAATGTCCAATAAGTGCACCAATAATCCCAAAAGGAATCCCTGCCATCACAATAAGAGGCTGAAGATAACTTCTAAAAGGAATAGCCAAAAGCGCATAAATTGCAAAAATAGCCATAATAAAAGTTGTTTTTAGTACCCCAAGACTTTCTCTGATTTCTGTTTGGTCTCCCTCAAAACTGTAACTCAAACCAACAAAACGCTCTTTCGATTCGGGTAAAAAAGAGACCTGCATGTCATTCATTATTTCTAATGCCTTACTTCGAGGACGAATATTAGCTTCTATCGTAATCACCCGTTTGCCATTAACTCTTTGTATCTGTGTATAAGCATGTCCCCATTGTAAATTAATAAGATCCATCAGGGCAACTTCTTTTCCATCATTACTAAAAAGTCGTAAACGGTAAAGGGTCTCAAGAGATTCTCTTCGTGGCTTAGGTAGTCTAACCATTACCTTGACCTCATTATTACCTACTAAAATTCTTTGAGACTCGGAACCATAAAAGGCAGCACGAACTTCTCTAGAGATACTTCTTGCATCAAAACCAAGCGAATATGCAAGAGGTTTAAGGCTAAAGTTTATTTGTGATTTCCCCTCTTCAAAACCATCATTAATATCGTACAACTCAGCATAAGCATGCAGTTCATCTGCAATATACTTACTGGCTTCTTTTAAAACATTTAAGTCCGTATGACTAATCTCTAAGGAGAGTGCAGAACCATGACCCGGACCCCCAGCATAAGCTGAGAACTGAAGTAAGTCTGCCCCTGGAATTTCACCTGTATTTTTACGCCAGAGTTGAACAAAGTCAGCATTAGACAAGACCTTATCTCGAACAGATGCAGGAGGAAGGTAGATACGAATAAGCCCTTCATGTGTACCTTCTCGACCTATTCGAGCATAACTTCCTTTTATGTACTCACGTATACCTTTCTCATCTTCAACCTTATGCGCAGAATCAAGAATTTTTTGAACCATCTTTTTCGTAACATCTGCAGGGGTTCCAAAAGGCATCTTAATAATAGCCTGAGCATAAGACGAAGGGGTTCGTGGAAAAATCTGCATACCCATACGCCCACTTGCTGCGTAACTAATCGTAAGCACAAGTAAAGAGATAGAAATGAGCATCAAAAGGTATCTGTGTTTAAGCACAAGGTTTAAAAATGGAGCAAAAGAGAAACGTATCCAAGCCCTAAATGCACGGCTAAATTTCTGCTGATAAATATGTATATATGCAATAAAAGGGTTACCAACCCCTTTTTTAACCTTAGCTAAATGTGCCGGAAGTATAAAAACAGACTCAATCCAAGATACCAAAAATATCGTAATTACAACAACTGGAATAACCTGAAAAATTTTACCCGTTGTCCCCGGAATAAAATAAATTGGCATAAAAGCAACAATATTAGTAAGAATCGCAAAGGTGATAGGCACTGCCATCTCTTTTGCCCCTTTAATAGCTGCATCCATGGGAGAAAGGCCCCGTTCTCTATAATGATAAATATTTTCACCCATAATAATCGCATCATCAACCACAATACCCAAGGCAATTATAAATGCAAAAAGAGAAACCATACTAATAGAAACATCAACAAAAGGAAAAAGGAAAAATGCTCCCATAAAAGAGATAGGAATACCCATCATCACCCAAAAAGCAAGGCGTATTTCTAAAAATAGAGAGAGCGAAAAAAGGACAATAAGTAATCCCATTACACTGTTTTTTAAGAGTAAACTGACCCTCTCTTCAAAAACTTCTGCCTCATTCGTAAGTATATTTATACCAATTTCTGAAGGAAGTGTCGCCTTATAGTTTTGTATCTCTTGTTTTACAATTTTAGAGATAGAAATGGGAGAGCTTTCTTGAGGATTACGAATAGCTATACGAAGGGCGGGTTTTCCATTATACAAAGCAAAATAATCTTCATTTTCAAAGTTCTCACGAATACTAGCCATATCTTCCAGCCGAATAATACTTCCTGTTTTTGTCGTGATTATAGGTACTTTACTAAAAGACTCAATAGACTCCCTACGTTGATGTAAACGAACAAGAATTTCTTGATTACTGGTTTTAATACTTCCTGCAGGTAAGTCAAGACTGTCTGTATTAATACGTCTTGAAACTTCTTCAAGAGATATAGAATATTTTCTTAGTTTCTCTTCATCTATCTCGATACTGTACTGTAAGGCAGATACACCATACAAGTCAACCTTTGAAATCTCTGAGTGTTGTAAAAGCGCATGTTTAAACCTCGTAGCCAGTTTATATAATATAAGTCTGTCCTTCTCACCATAAAGGACCAAAGACATGGTCTGTCTCTCATAACTTCTAAGCGTTACCTTGGGACGTTCAATATCAGAAGGAAAGGTTCGAATACGATTAATAGCATTTTGTACATCATTTTGCAAAAGCTGGAGGTCATGACCTTTTCTTGCTTCAATATTTACATTTCCACTGCCTTCTGAAGCAGTGGAAGTAAACTTTTTAATACCATCTACACCACTCATAGCTTCTTCTACAGGGAGTATAACCCCATCTTCTATCTCTTGAGGACTGGCACCTGGATAAGAGACACTAACACGAATCTCATCATGCTCAAAATCAGGATATACTTCTTGACGAAGATACCCCATCATTAAGATTCCCCCCACTAAGGCAACGATCATAAGAAGGTTTGCAGCTACAGGATGTGATGCCATCCAAGCAAGAGGACCCCCACGAAAAACTTTTAAATCTTTCATTTAGTCTCTTTTTTTTGCCATTTTTTATGGTTTTTTAAAGGTTTTTTATCTTGAGTACTACGTAAGAGCATACCTTCAACCGGAGCTTCTATAATGGTCGTTATAATATATTCATCTTCACTTAAACTTGAAGCATGAATATAAAAAGCTTTCTCTTCATGCCATAATTTTCTTACTTTTTTGATATGCAGTGTTTTCTCTTTTGTTAAAATCCACATACTGTCATTACTTCGTAAAGCACTTGAAGGAACTTTTAAAACATCTTCTAAAATTTTCCCTTGTATATCCAGATGAACAAATTCATTAAGAAAAAGTGGTTTTTGCGTCAGGGCTTCTTTTTTTAAGAACAGAGGATCATTGACTTGAATAAGCACATAAGCCATCTTACTGCTGTCATCCACCATCTTTTCAACACTTTGTACCCATCCTTCAATAGAAGGAATATCTTTATGCCAAAAATCATGACGGATAGATACCCTTGAACCTTCTTTTGCATTATATTCAGGAATATTTAGACCTTCTAACATCCGTGGAGAAAGGGCAACACGAATCCAAAATGTTTCAGCTCTAGCTAGTGTAGCGAGGGCACTTGAAGAGCTGACTGTATCACCCGACGCTGTCATAACATCCAGTACAACTGCATCAAATGGAGCATATATTTTACATCTTTTTAAGTCTACTTTTGCTTTTGAATAGGCTGCTTCTTGGGCTTGAACACTAGCTTTTGCGGCTTCAATATGAGGATATCGAAGAAGATAGTTTTTTTCACTTTCACTGATGTTATTTTCCATCATAGAGAACTCAAAGACAGCACTCTTTTGGTTTTGTATCTCAGTTTCAAGAAGTAATTTTACCGCAGCAAGACCCGATTCTTTCTCTTTGAGCGCTAAAATATAATCCGTAGGGTCAAGCTCAACAAGCAGTTCCCCTTTTTTAATTATACTGCCGGGAATAAGGTTTGGTAAAAGACGAATGATTTGTGAAGAGACACGAGACGAAAGGGTTTGTGTACGAAAAGGAATAACCGTACCATAAGTCTCTATATACGCAGATGTATCAATTTTTTTAGGTTTTATCACTTCTACTAATGGTGCTAACATTCCAGTTTTACGATGTTTTTTATATGCCTTTGGTTTATTGGTCAGCCAGGTATAAGACAAATAAGTACCACCAAGAAGTACACTTACTGCAATCAACAGTGGTAAAAGATTATTTTTCATGTTTTTTCCTTCATATCTGACCATGCTGATGAAGTGACACGGTAGAGTGTCACATAAGCTTTTATCAGGTTGAGACGTATTTTTATTTCTCTTTCTTGTGTAAGATACAAGGCAATCTTTGAGTCAAGGTAACGTTTAAAGTCTTCCGTTCCATACAAATAATACATATGATAACTGGCTTCTTTTTTTTCATCTATAATTAACTGCTCTTTTACAAGTAGATAATTCCTTTTTTGCGTCTGTATATCTTTTAAGGCATTACTTACTTCTACCGATGCATTAATAAACAGTTGTTTCAAGTTCAATAAGAGTTCTCTTCGTTTTTCCAGTGCTGTCTTCGCTTCCGCTTTTAAGACACCTGCATCAAACAAAGGCGTAAACATAGAAACTGCCAGACGGGTGTACCAAAGGTCAAAAAGGTTATTAAAACTCATATCATTTTGTTGAATAGAAGCACTTAAAGAAAATCTTGGATATTGAGCAGATACAGCAGCCGCTGACTTAGCATCTTGAGCTTTTAGTGTTTCATAAGCAGCACGAATATCTGGTCTTTTAAGTAAGGCATCCGAAGGTACAATAAGCGAAGGTGTCAATATATTTACGGGAAGACTAAGCCCTTCAAAAAGGCTAGAATCTTCTGGACTTTTTGACATAAGCGAGAAAAGTGCATTCTTGTATGCATGTTTTTGAAACCTTAGACTTGTTAAGTCTAACTCAAGCTGTTTCAGTGTACTTTCTTGAGAAAGTAAATCTACAATTTTTGCTCTTTGAACCTGATATCTTCTTTTTAAAAGTTCTATCTCCTTCTGACTCAAGACAATACGTTTTTTTAAGAGTTTCTCACTCTCAAAGGTATACGCAAGGTCATACCAATTGGTAACAAGACTCGAGGAAAGCATAACCTGTATACTTTGGTAGTCAAATTCTTTTTGTTTGTATTCATGTATGGTTGCCTCATTAAGTGAGGCAATGCGGCCCCATAAATCAACTTCATAACTCGCTTCAAGTGAACCCGTTATATCATTTGACTCTATCGTTTTATTTTCAAAATGATTTACTGTATAAGATGCACCCAAAGAGAGTCCCAGGTCAGGGTATTTAAGGGCTTCGGCTATAATCAATGAGTAAGAAGCTTGTTTAATTCTACTTTGTGCAGCAAGAAGATCAAGGTTTTTATCTAAAGCCTCTTGCATAAGGGTATTAAGCTTGGAGTTATTAAAATCTTTCCACCATGTTTGAGATTTTGTATCTAAACTAAGGTTTTGTTCATTAAGAAGAGGTTCTTTTTCCATAGGCTTATAAGAGGCACATGATATTAAAAATATAACAATAAAAAAATGTAAAACTATCTGGTATAAAGTATTAGTTCTTATATCAATCCCCCTAAAGTTTATCAATTTATTTTTTGGATTCTTCTATGAGTTGTAAGTTTTGCAAATCATGTTTTTCTAATAAATTAAAAAGTTTAATAACACGTCTGTATTCAACATGCTCATCTATTCTTACTGTGATAGGATGATCCTTACCACTAAACGTTGCCGACTTCACATCTAACGCTTTGAAGCTCAAAATATTTTTATTTATCGCTATTTCTTCTTTGTTCAACTCAATAATCATCTCTTTATCATTAATAACTTTTGCACCTTCTGTCCCCGCTGGAAGGTTTAATAAAAGAGCAAGTTCTTCATTCTTAAAAACAGAGGTAACAAGGAAAAAGATAAGCAGTAAAAAAACGACATCTACGAGAGGTGTCATATCTAGCGTAAGCGATTCACGTCTTTTCATTGCTTGTTACCATAAAAATTTATCAAAAGCTCTTCTTCAAGATGCGCTTCAATATCATCTAAGTACGCAATAATGTAATTATATCCGATGGTATGTGTAATTGCTACAATAATACCTCCTACTGTCGTAACAAGTGCCATTGATATCCCATTAGCAAACACCGCGGGATCACCCATACCCACTTCAGCAATCCCTTCAAAAGACATCAAAATACCGACCACTGTTCCTAATAAACCAAAAAGTGTTGCCGTAGTTGCTATTATTTTAATGGTTGGCATTCCTTTTTCTAGATGTCGTAAACGGCTTTGCAGAAGGTCTTTAACCAGCATCATAACCGAATCATTTTTTTCAGAAAAAATAGAAGAAAAATCTTCCGTAATAGCTTTTGCATGTTCGTTTGTTTTTCTTTTATATAACCAGTATTGAATAATCTTTGTAAGCATAAGCGCTATACCTATGGTATTCATAACGATTAATATTTCCATAATAACCCCACCCGCCTCAATATATCCTAATAAACTCATTACCCTGCCTTTTTAATTTGTTGTTAACACATAACTTATAGGTACATTCAGTACCAAGTTTCCTGATGTAAAAACACTTGGAAGTGGTTTAAAACTTTCAATTTTTTCTAGTGTCTTTTTTGCTGCTCTATTCAATCTTTTATGTTTACATCTTTGAGTAATTTCAATATTACAAATCGTACCCTCTTTTAATATAGCAAATTGAATTTTTACAATACCCGTTAAATGCATTCTTCTAGCAACTCTAGGATAATGTTTATTTGACTCAATCATATCGCGTATCTCTTTTAAGTAGGCCGCTTTAATACTGTCAATTTTTGCAAGTTCCACGCGTTGAGCAGATTGTTCAGCTACACTTGGAGCGGTGGGTGTACTGGGGGACACAGGTTCTACAACAGGGGGTATGGGTTTATCACTACTCTCTTGTACCACTTCTTGTGTCTCTTGAACAATAGGTTCTATTACGGGTTCAGGAACCTTCTTAGGCTCAACCTTAGCAATAGCTTTTGGTTTTACTTGAACCTTTGGCTTAGGTCTTACAGTAGATTTTTGTTGGGGAGTAGGTAAAGGTTTTTGCACTTTTTTAGGTTTTTGAACGGGTTTTGGTTCTACCTGCGTAACCTTTTTATAACTCGCAAGGCTTAAGGAAATTGTTTTAGATTTTGCAGCAGCTTTTTGGGAATGCTTTTGTACAGGAGCATAATAAACTGCAGACACTTCAATGACTACTAGTATAAGGAGAATACTTATAAAAAGAGAAGGTATCTTGTTTTTTTGTCTCATAGGAATAAACTTAAAATCAATCTAATATAAAATATATATTATAACTTTATTGTTTTATTGTTACAAAAATGTTAATTCATACAAGCCCTGTGCAATAAGCGTAATCCATAACCAGATGTTTTATAAGGTAAATTAATACTATGTGATTCACCCTTCTCTTCCTCAAGTACATAAGCTATGTCCATAGTCTTGTTTTGAGTAATATGTTTTGCCGAAACAATTAAAATACGTCTATTTTTATATACGGCGGTATCACCTTTTTTAATCTTTTGTTCATCATCATAAAAAGCACACATCTTAGACCCTCCACATAGAGTGTAAATAGGTGCCTATAATCGCACCTTGTTTCCAACCACCCTCTTTTATCATCTTTTGAGAGTTTTTATAAAGACCCATATTTCCCTTAGGTGCTTTACTTACATAAGAGTAATGAAAGGCATGCCCTTTAGTCACCACCTGTGTTTCAAAATTTAATCCATAATAGTATCCCAATCTTTCTCTTTTCGTACCCAGCGAAAATTCAATATCTAAAATACCACTCATCTGTTTTTCATCAATAGACTTTCCAAGATAAATGAGACCTGCACATTCAGCATATATCTGTTTTCCTTTTTCAGCATGAGCACATAAAGACTCTTTAAACTTCAAAGAATTTTTGAGTCGTGCATAGGCTTCATCTGTTTCCACATAACCACCCCCAATAATCACTATATCTGCCTTTTTTGGTATTTCTTCATCTTTGCTTGCATCTATAAATATAAGCTCTTTGTACAGCTCTTTTAAATAATTAATATTATCAAAATAGATAAAAGAAAAGTTAATATCTTTGACGACAACACAAACTTCATTCTTTTTAATAATAGGTTTAAAAGGATAGTTTTCAACTTTTTCACTAGAAATATTCATCAGAACTTCAAGACTTTTCATATCTATATTTTTTAATACATCTCTTGCTATCGTATCCAGGTCTTTTACTTCAAGTTCTTCTAAATCAAGACCCAAGTGACGAGAAGAGATAGAAGGTAAATCTTTTTCTATCCAGCCTACAACCACTATGTTTTTACACTCTTTTTCTATATGTTTTTTCACCAAAATAAAATGCATATCAGAAGAGACCCTGTTTAAAACCACTGCCTTGATTGTATGATCTTGTCTAAAGTCTAGTAAACCTTTTAAGACCGCAGCAATCGTAATATAACTCCCCCCTGCATCTAAGAGAAGAAGCGTAGCAATATTTAAAATCTTTGCTACATCATAAGCAGATGAGCCCTTATCCATACCATCATAAAAACCCATTACCCCTTCACAAATACTAACTTCTTTGTCAGAATATTTATCAAAGGTCCATTTTAATTGCTCTTCATTAAGCATAAAAGCATCTAAGTTCACAGAAGGTGTCTTAGCAATTTTTTCATGAAATTGAGGGTCTATAAAGTCTGGTCCACACTTAAAAGGACGTACTCTTTTTTTAAAATGACTCAAAAGTGCCATTGTAAGCAAAGTTTTTCCTTGGTTTGATGCGATTGCTGATATAACTAATGCTTTTCTCAAGTTAACTCTTTATAATTTCTAAAATTATTAATTTATTGGATTTATATGAAACGATATAGACATTATAACAAGCAAACTGCCATTATTCTCTCATGTTTTGGTTCTGTTATTGAACAAGAGAAGTATTTTAAATTTGAAGAGTATATCAAAGAACAATTTGAGGGTATTCCTGTATTTACCGCCTTCTCTTCAAAAATGGTTATCAAAGAGTTAGCCAAAGAAGGAAAAATATATAAAAACCTTCCTCAAGTCATGGCAGATGTTGATATGCAAGGATATAAAAGATACATCGTTGTATCTGTAAACATTTTTCCTACAGATGAGCATGAAGTATTAATCCGTATGGTCAAAGGCTTTAAGACTTTTTCTTTAGCAAACATTCGTTATACCAATCCCCTTTTACACAAAACGAAAGAGACTTCTTTATATTTAAAGAATCTTGATGAAACTATACGTAAAAACAAAGAAGACATTATCAACCTTTATGTTATTCATGGGGTGCCCGTTTTAAACCTTGGTGGATTAGAGTCTGTTTCTTATACAGCAGACTTTTTAAAAGTTATTAACAAAAATAACCTCACCTGTTCACTAGAGGGTGAATTTCCTTTTTATGCTGTTAAAGATGCTATCAAGGCAAAGATTTTAGAACGTAAGTTAAACAACCCAGATCTAAAGGTTCAAGTTGTTCCTATGCTCTTAGTTAGTGGAAACCATTACTTTAAAGACATGATAGAAATTTCTGAAGAGATCAATGAATACTGTAATTGTAGTATTACGCCATCTTTAGATGGCACACAAAAGTTTAATCTTTTAGGTCAAGATGAAGTAAGAAAAATATTTAGAGATAATATAGAAGTAGAGATAAAAAACTAGGACTAAACTAGCCCTAGTCCATTACGTTAACAAAAAAGGAAGGGCTTCCTTTTTATACTTTTTGGTAAAGTCTTTTTTCAAAAAGATTTGTTTTCGAAAATGTATCTTTTAATACTTTAGCAAAGGCTAAAACTGCCAAGTCTGCAAAAGGTTCAATAATAACAACTAACATGTAAGCCGACCCAAAACTAAGAATTGAAGCCATGTTTTCAGCACCAAACCCTTGCCCGTAAATTGCCCAAAAAGCTACCCAACTAACAATTCCACCTTGATACGCTAAAGATAGTTTTAGCACTTGAGAGTATTGTAAATCCGTATATACAGTCTGTGAAGGAATAATTTTCTTTGCCATATAAGCGATACCCATAAGAGGCACAAGTAAAGACGTTAAATTCATTCCTAATTGAGGAAGATCAAAGGTGCAAAGAAAAGCCCTTGAATGAAAAGCCCTACTGCTAGACCAATACTGGCTGGAGCAACTCCGAACAGTAAAAAAAGTGTTGAGCCCATAATTAAATGTACTTCAGAAACACCAACAGAATAATGAGGAAAAACCTCAAAAAATGTAAATACTAAAAGTGTTGAAACCATTGCCTTCATAAAAAAAGAGACAATATTGTTATCTCTAATATTGTCGTATGAAAGTTTTGCAACCCCTAGTAGAGCCGCTGTTGCAGTAGCATACGAAAGACCTATTTTCGCAGCATCTACCATTCCGGGTTCTATATGCATATTATTTCCTTAAAATTTTATACCTGAATTATAGCCAAATTATGCAATAATTCGTCTCATAATGAGGATGGTACATGGGATATAAGCGTTGGTTTGAAGAACATGCTCTTAAGCATAAAGTTATTGTTACTAAATTATTAAGCAAGAATTACAGCCATGAGCAGATAATATAATATTTTGATTTTGAAAATATGAAAAAAGAGGAATATGATTTTTGCCCCCTGTATGCCAAAAATAAAAAATGTCATGATATGGAAAAACTCAACTGTTATCTTTGCGCCTGTCCTAATTTTCGCTTTGATGACGAGGGCATTCAAAAGATAAACACTAAAACCCAGTACAGCCTTTGTGATATCAAGTCAAAAGATGGAAGACAGGGTGTGTATGGCGAAAAAATACATCAAGACTGCTCTAAATGTGGTGTTCCTCATCATCAAGATTATGTAAAAAAACACTTTGACCTTGACTGGAAAAAAATTATGCAAAAGTGCCTTTTATAAGTGGGCGTTTTAACATCAATCTCTTTAAATGAGTTAAATCAGCTCTTTCCCTCTTACAAATTTTTAAAGATTTTGCCGACTACTTCTGGAATTATGGATACTACCTATATCGTTTTCACACAAGACAAAAGTTATATTTTAAAAAAATACGAAAGAGATATTACTCAAAAAATTCAAGAAGATATCAAACTCTTAAACTACCTAAAATCAGCTGGTTTAAATGTTCCCATATGTCTTGATAATAAAGATGAATGGTATATCTATAAACGTTTGAAAGGTAAACAACCTTCTACCATTCAAGCTTATCATATACAGGCCTTAGCAAGATTTATTAGTCAACTACATAAACAAACGGCCCAAATTCCTTGCCTTTCAAATAAGGCAGTAGAAGATGAAGTGTTAGAAGCACTACGATATACTAAAACACAGTTTTTCGCTTATTATAAAAAATTTGAGTTTTTAAAAGATTTCACCAATACCCACAATCATCTTATCCATGGCGATATTTTTAAGGACAATACTATTTTTCAAGGTCATAAAATTGGAGTAATAGACTTTATAGACAGCTCTTGTGGAAGTCTTAGTTTTGATGTTGCCGTAGCACTTATAGGATTTGACACGCAAATACATAATCATCATTACATTGACCTGTTTTTAAAAACATACAACCAAAGAACACGTAAAAAACTAACTAAAAAAGAGGTTTTAGACAAAATGTACATTGCCTCACATTATTATGCACTTAAAAGAGTATATAAGTATAAAAACACCCTCAAAGCAAAAGAGTTATTATGAAACATGGTGCCGATATTTATAGATATGCCTCTTTGTTTCAATGCAAAGAAGAAAAAATTATAGATTTCTCTTCAAATATAAATGCTTATCATCCAAAGTCTACTTTAAACATAAAAAACGAGATGCTTGTACGTTATGCAGAACCAAGCTACAAGGCCTTAAAAAAAGAGATTTCTAAAAAGTACCACATCAAAAAATCACAAATTTCTCTTCATAATGGTGCAAGTTCTGCTATTTTTTTTCTCCTTTCTTTTTTAAAAGAGAGAAGCGTTTACCTTTATGCCCCACTTTATGGCGAATATGAAAAGGCCTGTAGTGGCAAAGACATTATTAAAATCAATCGCTTTTCAAATCTTTATGAAAAACCTGAAAAAAATTCGATTATTGTATTTGTTAATCCTTCTACCCCTGAAGCCAAATATTATGACTTAAAAAAACTTTTTATTTTATGGAAAGAACAAAACTGCACAATAATCTTGGATGAATCTTTTTTAGAATTTGAAGACCTCCCCTCGTATAGAGATAAAATCAACCACAATAAAAATCTTTATATCATACAGTCATTCTCAAAGTTTTACAGCTGTGCGGGTATCCGTATCGGTGCTATTTTTTCACATAAGATAAATATACAACAACTAAAAACTCCTTTATGGAACCTCTCTTCTTATGATGTTGAGTTTTTAAAACAGAGATTACAAGATAAAAGTTTTACTAAAAAAAGTAAAAAACTACATTATAAAAACAAAGAAAATTTACTAAAAATTCTAAAAAAATCGAACTTATTTGAAAAAATTTATCCCAGTGATTCAAACTTTTATTTATGTAAATCTAGCAAAGCAGATAAAATTTTTGCTATGCTTTTGCGTAAAAAGATACTCACACGAACCTGTGGAAGTTTTGATTACTTGAGTAATGATTATCTTCGTTTTGCGGTTAAAGATAAAAAAGCACACAGCTTACTAAAAGAGGTTTTAAATGCGATCACTTAGTATCTTTGGTACCAGTTCTGATGCAGGAAAATAAACCCTTGCTTTTGCTATTACCTATCTGTTACATCACCGGGGTATCAAAGTAGCTCCTTACAAGGCTCAAAATGTTTCTAATAATTCTCAAGTTACGGATGAGGGAGGTGAAATTGCAATTCCTCAGTACTTTGCTGCAGAGGCAATAGGACTAAAAACATCCCCTTATATGAATCCTGTTCTGCTTAAGTCTGGAGGAAAGTCAAAGGCACATATTATTGTCAATGGCAAAAGTATCGGTAATAAAGACGTATGGTCATACTACAGAGATATCAATACTCTAAAACCTTTTGCTTCACTCGCCTTTAAAAAACTTCAAGAGACCTATGAGTGTATTGTAGCTGAGGGAGCAGGAAGTCCTGTTGAGCTAAACCTTATGGACAGAGACCTCTCTAATATATATATCGCTGATGAATTCAACACTAAAATTGTCTTTGTTGCAGACATTCAAAGAGGCGGGGTATTTGCTTCAATTTATGGGGTTTATCAACTTCTTCCTGAAAAACTAAGACAAAATGTTATTGGGGTTATTGTCAATAAGTTTCAAGGAGATATGACTCTTTTTGATGAGGGAGTAGAGATTATACAAGAGCGTTTTGGTATTAAAGTTCTTGGTGTCGTACCCTTTAAGCCATTTAACCTTGGATTTGAGGACAGTGCCTCTATTATGAATTACATTCAAGATACACAAAAGGCTATTATAAGGGTAGGCGTCATACGGCTCCCTCATATTAGTAATTTCACCGACTTTGAGCCTCTTATTACAGATCCTGAAATTGAACTTGTCTTTATCTCAAACCCTAGTGAACTTATAAACTGTCACGCTATCATCCTTCCTGGAACAAAAAGAGTCATTGATGATTTAAACTGGTTAAGACAAAGAGGCTTTGAAAAAGCACTTAAGTCTAAAAAGAAAGTAATTATTGCCATTTGTGGTGGTTATGAGATGATGTTTTAAAAAATTCTTGACCCCTTAGCCATAGAGTCTGATGTTAAAGAAGTTAAAGCCTTTGCACGGTTCAAAGGAGAGGTCATTTTTCAAGAGGAAAAAATTGTTACCAAAGACTGCTACAATCTTTTTGGCATCATGGTCAATGGGTATGAAATTCATAACGGCATAAGCAAAAAACGAGCGAAACAGAAAAAAAATCTTTTTGGCACCTTTGTGCATGGGCTTTTTGACAATGATGACTTACGCTATAAAATATTTTCAGCTATAAATGAGGAGTATAAGGGATATGAGTTTAAAACATTTAAATCAACTGCAATTAACGATTTTGCTATGCATATAGATAAATATGTTGATATCAATTATATTCAAAATGCTTTAAATGAGTAATCTTTTAATCTCATTTTTTGCCTACTTCATTGACAAGTTTTTTGGTGAATTTCCTTATATAAAACACCCCATTATTATTATAGGTGAACTTATCAGCCTGTTTGAAAAGAAGTTTTATGAAGACAGTGTTAAACGAGGGGCTTACCTCGTTGTATTTATACTAAGTACTGTATTTATTTTATCTATTGCTCTTGTTTACCTACTTCACCTTTTACCCTATATTTGGATGATAATTTTTTCTTCTATTTTTACGTCTATGTTTATTGCTCATAATATGCTTTATCATACGGTTAAAGAGATCTTAACCAGTGAAGATAAAAAACATGCAATTTCAATGTTAGTCAGTAGAGACGTTCAAGACATGAATGACACAGATATCTATAAGGCAGCAATAGAAACCTACGCAGAAAACCTTTCCGATGGGGTGGTGGCACCTATTTTTTATCTTCTTCTTTTTAATCTTCCTGGAATTATCATCTATAAGGCTATCAACACCATGGATTCTATGGTAGGTTATAGAAATGAGAAATATGAAAACTATGGTAAGGTAGCCGCTATTTTAGATGATATTGTAAACTATATTCCCTCAAGAATAACGGCTATACTCATCATGATCTTAGGTTCACAACGCGATATTTTTGCCTTTTATCCACAAGGAAAAGAACATGAAAGTCCAAATGCAGGTCACCCAATTACAGCAATGGCATTAGTTCTTGGTGTAAAATTAGGAGGAAATACTTCTTATTTTGGAAAAATTAAAACCAAGCCTTATTTTGGTGAAGGAAGAGAAGAGATTAAAGCAGATGATTTAAGCAGAGCACTAAGGTTCACAAAACTTTAAGCACTTAACTTACAGATAATATCGCCTAAGTTCTTACCAATAGAACGGGCAACAACATTACATTTTACTTTTAATAAAAAGAAGAGGTTTTTACGTCCATAATCACTAAGACATTCATAATTTCCCATTCCCTTAGTAATAATCACATCTGCCTTATCAAAGAGTTCTTGAGAAGTTTTATTTGCTCTGTTATAAACAAAACAAGGAGTATTAACACCGGAACTCATTAATTGACAGACCTCTTCAAAACCAGCTTCTTGAGCCTCTTCAAAGGTAACATCATTAATGATGGCTCTGCCTCTTGTCATATACGTGATTTCTAGTTTGGGGAAAAGTTGCAAGATAGTTTGAATATAAATTTTATCAAAAATATGTTCACCCGTATTATCTGCAATATATAAAAGAGTAGAAGCCTTCGAAAGTTTCTCTTCTAAGATTTTAAAATCATTAACCGCAAAGTCAGTATGAAAAACCTTTTCTAACTCTTCATTCAGATCAAACTCAACTTCTGCTGCAAGATCAATAACATTTCCAGCAACCGCGACCTTAGTCGCTGTAAAAAGAGGTTCAGATGATTTTTGTATCTCCTTCTCAAGAAAAGGAACAAAAGAGAGTGCTTTTAGGGTAGAGAGTTTTTTCACCTCATCATAAAGATCTTTTTTATCTGCAATCTTTGCCATCTTTTCATATAAGGGAGTAGCAACTTCAGGAGGGTTTTGGGAATAAGAAAAGTCTTTAGACATACTCAAAGCCGTTGATAAAATCTTTTTACTTAAGACTTCATCTGCATGAATAGCTTCTGCCACCCGCTTGCTTTGACCTATAATACACTCGACACAAGCAGGATCAATATTCATCTAAGAAAGCGTTTCTTTTGTAGGCGCGTTATCTGCATATTCATCAATTACTTTTCCCCACATCAGTTTATATTTTCGTTTCATAAACTCAACCTAATCTTGAGAAAGATTCAGCTGTTTTGTTAGGGTGTCAATTGTGTTTCTATCTTCTTCATACAGGTCTTGTAAAGATGAAAGTGCCTCTTTTAAAAACAAATTCTCATTTTTTACCGACTCAATTGTTTCATCTTTAGCCACCAATACTTTTTCATGAAGATTAATAATAGTACCAATGGTTTTTTCAATAAACTGAGGGCCTACATTAATGCTTGAGCCCCCCGATTCAGTAAGCTCACCTATTTCAGAAGGGACTATAGCTTGCATACCACGAGAAGGATCAATATAAACCTTTCCCAATTCAGTTTTACACTCCAACTTACCCCGTTCCATTAAGTCATCAATTGCATCAGGGCTTAAACCTGTGAGTTCAGAATATTCTTGAATGGTAATCCAACCTGTATCCATCATTAATCCTTTCTCTTCATAACGCTTAGATTAAACTAGTTTTTTAAAAGTTAACTTATAAAATTGTTTCAATCTCAGCAGAATCCATCTCTACTTTTTTAGCTTTTGCAATTCTATCTTCAGCCAGTTTAACTGACAACTCTTCATTACTTAAGGCTAAGATTTGCATGGCTAAGTAGGCTGAATTAATTGCCCCTGCCTTACCAATGGCAACCGTTGCAACGGGCATACCTGCTGGCATCTGTACCGTAGAAAGAAGTGCATCAATTCCTGAAAGTGCTGAGGCTGACATCGGTACACCAATAATAGGTTTTACTGTTTTTGAGGCAAGAACACCTGCAAGATGGGCTGCCATACCTGCAGCTGCAATAAAAACCTGAGAACCTTTTGCCTCAGCCTTATCCATATAGTTTTTTGTTCGTTCTGGTGAACGATGTGCAGATGAGATAATTAACTCATAACCTACCCCAAAAGCATCTAATGTATCTGAACATGATTTCATTACATCATAATCACTTTTAGAACCCATAATAATTGAAACAAATTTCATTTTTGCCCTTGCATAAACTTTTTCGTAATTATAGCTAATTAAACTAAGCTAATTCATCCATTGCAGTGACAATTTCATTCATTTTTATATCTACAGTTCCTACATACTCTGTTAAACTCATCATATCTTCTTTATTAAAGTTTAGTGACTCGCTGCTGTCCGAAATTGCTTGAACAAGAACATTAATCGTTGCCGAAATTTCAGCCAATGATTTTTGGGTTCTTTCCGCCAGTTTTCTTACCTCATCTGCAACAACTGCAAAACCACGTCCATGTTCACCGGCACGTGCCGCTTCAATTGCTGCATTAAGTGCAAGTAAGTTTGTCTGGTCAGCAATATCATCAATGGTTGAAAGAATCTCTTTTGTCTCATTTGCACTCGACACTAAACTTTGTAAATTATCTGCAAGTTCTGTCTCTTTTTGAGCAATAATATCAATACGTCCAATAGTGGTATCAATCATACTGTTTAATTCAACAAAGGTTGTTCCTTTCATTGTTTCTAAAGTGGACTGAAGTTGTTCTGTATTGTTTTGAAGCTCAACCCTTGAATCTTCGGTTCTACTTTCCATTGCTTGAAGCGATTCACCCAAGGTATTAACATCACTTAACATTCTGCCAAAGGTGCCTTCAATCTCAACCTTAACGCGAGCCTTAAAGTCTCCTGATGCAAGTTTTTCAAGTGTTGTGGTTGCTCCACTCACATTTTTTTCTATACTGTCAAGCATAGAATTCATTGTTTTTTGAAGCATATGTACATGCGGTGTTGTCGTGTCTGTCTTAATACGTGAAGAGGTATGTCCATTTTCCACCTTAGCAGCAAGAAGAATCATTTCACCTGCGACCTTAACATCTTCTTGTATCTTTTTTTGAAAAGTAACCACAAGTTTATTTAACTTATCTGTGGGTGTACCCTCTTTAGCATTTTTAATAAGGTTAACCTCATTTCGTCTGTTATCAATAAGCTCTTCAATCTCACCCAAGAGTCGATCCAGTTCTTTGTCTTGTTCAGAAACGGTTGTGGTAAAAATAAATGCCGTTATGACCACAAAACCTACATAAAGAATAATGTCATTTTGAAAAAGAACATAAAATATGATAAAAGCGAACATGTGTGCTACGGTTAATAATCGATGTTGTATTGTACTTAATTTCATAATTACCTCATTGTCTTATATAATTTTTCTACGTCTTCAATCTCAGACTTAGAAGGTTTTCGCCGACATGACATATAACCATCATCCATAGGATAAACGGTTGCATAAACCCAGTAAAATCCTCCACCTTGAATACTGTTTTTAACATAACCCGTCCAAACCTTGCCTTTTTTTACAGTCTCCCATAAATCTTTAAATGCAGCCTTTGGCATATCTTTGTGACGGACAATATTGTGCGGTTGACCAATAAGTTCTTCTAAGGTATAGCCTGCCACCTTATAAAAGTCTTCATTAGCAAAGGTTATTATCCCTTTTTTATCTGTTTGTGAAACTAAAAAATCTTCATTTGTTAACACATATTCTCTACTCATATTTAGCCCCTTATTGTATTAATACTATAATAGCAAAATATATGCCAATTGCGACATAATTATATTGATTTCAAGCCCGTAGAAATATTATTAAATTAAAAAGAATAAATTAAAATAGAATAAGTAGATTTACCCTATTTTTTCTCTGTAAACAAGTTGTCAAATGATTTTTTATTATCTACATGGTCAGGGTCTCTTACTTCAAAAAGTGATTTTAAACTCTTTACAAAAGCACTCTCTTCTTGGGCACTTACATTTTTATCTTGTTTACTTGTTTCATTTGTTACATTGTTTTCAGCCATTAAACCCAAAGCAATTATAAGCATCATTCCTACTATTTTCATCATTTTTTCAATCCCTTATTTTAAGACCTGTTGTATATAGGTGTTATAAAAACAGCCTCTTTATCTCTGTATTTTTTACATTTTTCTGCACAGTTTTGACAATATAGAAGAGTATATGCAGCCGTTACTGCATCTAAAACATCTTCATAATCTTTCAACTGTTTAGAGCTATACGTTTTGAGATTATAATCTAAAAAGGTATCTGCTAAAACAACGGATTTTAAAAAACCTTGATAGCGAACTAAAGCTTGAATAATATCTATTTTTTTTCTTCCTGTTTTTCGTTTGTAAGGAAGAATCTTATAATTATTAAAAAGCACAGCTATTGTGGAATGAGGGTACACTTCATATATGTTTTTTATCTCTAAACTAAGACGTAGAGCTTCGCCTCGGGGCACCTTAGTATATTTTGTCATAAGATTTCTATTTACAGGGAGCATACTTATCTTATAGTGAGAAAAATCCTTACAAAAGTCTTTTTCAATTTGGCGGTTACCACTCTCATTTTCAATATATAAAGGAGCATCAACCCCTAAATAAACATCAAAATCATCTTGGTAAAAATCAATTCTTTTTTTAATCTCTTTTAAATCAAAAAGCAGGTCATGTTCAAGAAGTTTTCCCTTCTCATCTAAAACAGCAAAACCCGAAGCATTTTTCTCTCCCCACGCAAGGTCAAGACCAATGAAAACCTTATCTTGGTGGTGCTTGATTAATGTCGTCCGTAGCAGGGATTCTAAAAAAAGTATACGGAGGTAAGGTTGAAGGAAGTTTAATAGGGTTTACATTTCCACTATGAACCGCTTCCCAAATTTTCTTATTTTGTGCCTCAAGTTTTTTAAAGATAAGATAGGCTTTACCCTCTTGAAAAACAAGAGAACCATATTCATTATCTACTTCTTCTATTGGGGCATCAACAGGTGCCATAATCTCTAATTTATCACCCACTTTAGTTGTGAACTTACACATATAAAAGTCACCCTCTAATGTTGCCATCCCTGTGACTTGATGACTCCCCATCTGCATAGTAAAATCTAAACTCTGTCCATCATGTTTTTCAAAAGGACGATTTATTAAATATGCATCAGTAAAACCACGATTTTGCATAGAATTAAGTTCATCTTGATAACGTTCAGGTTGATAATCTTCTTTATAATAATCATCAATTGCCATACGATAAGCTTTTGCTGTAGTAGCAGCATAATATGATGTTTTTGTACGCCCTTCAATTTTTACAGAATCCACACAACCTGAGTCTAAAATCTCTTTAATGTGTGAGGCAAGATTAAGATCTTTAGAATTCATAATATAGGTTCCAATCCCAGGATCTTCTTCAAGTCTAAACAGGGTTCCTGTCTCTGGATTAGCAGCATACAATTCATAAGGAAAACGACAATCATTTGCACATGAACCACGGTTAGGAACACGTCCACTTTGCAAGGTTGAGATAAGACAGCGTCCTGAGTAAGCAAAACACATTGAACCATGAACAAAAACTTCAAGCTCTAAATCAGGAAGCTCTTTTTTAATCTCTTGCAGGTCTTTAAGTGAAATCTCACGCGCGGTAATAATACGTTTTGCCCCCATATCATGATAAATCTGAGCATCTAAGACATTCATTACATTAGCTTGGGTAGACAAATGCAGATCAATATCTGGTGCAATTTCATGGGCAAGTTTAAGTACCCCAGGTGTAGCAACAATAATAGCATCAACACCAAGGTCTGCAATATTTTTAATATGTGTTCTTAAAAGGTTCAGTTGCGAATTAAAAGGAAATCCATTAATGGTTGCATACACTTTTTTTCCACGTTCATGGGCATAATCTATCCCCTCTTTAAAACTCTCCATAGTGAACTCTTTACCTGAACGAATTCGTAAAGAGAAGTGAGAGACCCCACCATATACAGCGTCAGCACCAAAGTCCAGTGCAATTTTAAGTTTTTCAAGGTTTCCCGCAGGAGAAAGAAGTTCAACTTTATTCATAAGATAGTACTTTATATATTAATTTTTACGAATTCTAGCAAAGATAGGTAGTTACTGAGGTTAAGTTTTCAACTTAGAATTTACATCTTAATTTTCTCACCTTTTTCGAGGTGATAAGAAGAAGGCGTAATAAGGATTTAAGCAGTTTATAAACTAAGCCCCCATCACCTCTTTCCCATCTTCAGCTTACTTCTCAAAAGAAGCGAGTAAGGCTTCAATATCATCTGCAGAAACAACATCTTCTGTTCCTGTATCACCGGGTAAATGGTGAGCAGATGAAACACGTTTAGAGTCATCAATTTTACCTGCAAAAAGTTCATTCATGTATCCAGAAAGAGCACGCATTACATTAATAACACGTTCAATTTTTTGTCTATGAATATCTTGGTACTGCATAATATCCATAACGTTCATAATAGAATCACCATGGTCTTGTAAACTTTGAATATGCGTTTCTATCGTCTCTTTAGACGCTTTGTTCTTTTCAAGTTGTTCTTTAAAAGCTAAAACATCAGGAAATTTCTCAGCTAAGGTTTTGAAAAGCTCAATATTACTTTCTAAAGAGTCTACAACAACAGCTAAGGTACCTTCTGCTTCCATTAATTCATCAGAAATTTTTTCAATATGATCAAAAATTTCTGATGCTTTTTCTTCAGATTCTTTAGTTACATCATCAAGTTGATGTACCATTTTATGATCATCTGTTGGAGGGGGTGGTGGCCAGTTTTTACTTGCTGAAACGGTGTACTCCTCAGCATCATGTTCAATCTCAACGTTTTCTTTACTCAGTGTTGGTTCTGCAGATCTATTCTCATCTTCAGGACTCTCTTCTTCTAGCTCATCTAAATCAACATCACCACTCATTAATGCATCAAGTTCTTCTTGTGTCATGCCGTTTCTCCATTAATTCTATACATGAAACATTTTATCGTATTTATCATTTTACTCTATTATAGACAAGTTAATCTTAAGTAAAGCTCTAAATATTAAATTATTAAATCTTTAAAACCTCTATGCTATAAGCGTACTCCTTTAGATTCTTCAAACCCATTTATACGCTTAAAGCTTTTTTCATCTAAGTAATATAACTTTTCATCCTAAGCTTCTTTAATAATAAAGTATAATACGGTAATAGAGCGTTGATATTAAATCTAAGAAAACAACTGAGTTATAAAAAAAGGAAGCATATGTCAAAGCTAAAAGTAGACCTGCATAATCATACCTACCTTTGTAATCATGCTAAAGGGGAGCTTTTTTTATATATAGAAGAAGCCATTAAACACGGTATCAATATTTATGGTGTTTCTGACCATGCACCTATGGACTTTGACCCTAAATACAGAATGCGTTTTGAACAGATGGATAAGTATAAGTCCATGGTAGACGCCGTAAAAGAAAAATATAAAGAAAAAATAGAAGTACTTTTTGCGTATGAGGTGGACTACCTTCCAGGGCATATGGATAAACGTATTTTAGAAGCTGATGTGGATTATCTCATCGGTTCAGTACACTTTATTGATAAATGGGGATTTGATAACCCTGAGTTTATTGGACGTTATGAGGGTGCAGACATTAACACCATATGGAAAGAATATTTTGACATTATTAAAGATATGGCAGAAACAGGTTTTTTTGATATTGTGGGACACCTTGACCTAATTAAAGTCTTTAAATATATGCCCAAAGGCAACTTAGTAGAGATTGCCAAAGAGGCACTTCAAGAGATAAAAAATGCAGATATGGTACTCGAACTTAATGTGGCAGGTTATCGTAAACCTTGTCAAGAACCCTATCCCTCTAAAGCTCTTTTAGAAAGAGCCTTTCAGATGGGTATTCCCATTACCTTTAGTTCAGATGCACATAAACCTGAGCAGGTTGCCTTGTACCGACAAGAGATAGAGGAATTTGCTAAAGAGGTAGGTTATACCCAATGTGCTTATTTTAAAAAACGCAAACGTTTTATGGTGGATTTTTAAAATAGTTTCAAAGAGTAGAAGTACTTAGTAATTTATAAAAATTAAGTTCTTTAAGGCTCTTTCTTCTTCTTTATTTGGGTACGTTATAGGATTTTTTAAACGCTTTTGAAAATGAAAATTTGGGGCAAACTCAGCAAATATGTCTTTTAAAAATGAACTTTCTAAGGAGGGGTTATTTAGAGCCGCAAGCACAATACATTTTTTACTAGAGAGCTCACCCAGTTTTTTTATAATCTTTTGGTAATCTGTACTTGAGGCAAATGAACCCTTTTGTAAAGAAGGCGGATCAATAATAATAAAATCATAAGGTCCCGCTTTTTTAATTCTTGACCACGATTTTAAAATATTATAAGGCATAAAACTATACCTACGTTTATCAAGTTTATTAAGTTGATGATTTTTTCTTCCCACTTCTAAAGACTTTTTACTCATATCAACATTAATCACTTTTTTGGCTCCACCAAGTAATGCTGCTACAGAAAAAGCACAGGGATAAGCAAACAGATTTAAAACCTGTAAATCCTTCGCCTCTTTTCTAACATAATCCCGTCCCTCTTTCATATCTCCAAAAAAACCACTGTTTTGGTTGTCATTAAAATTAAGTAAAAACTTCATGCCCTCTTCATACGCAAAAATCTCTTTGGGTAAAGTACCAAAAATCAGCTCTTTAGGTGCCTTAGGTAAATAACGTTTTTGAAGTACAATAGCCTCATAAGATTTACTTAAATAAATCTCTTCAAATAACTGCATACACTTCTCATTTAAGCTGGCATCTATCTCTTTAAAATACGCAATGTGCAAGACCCTATCAATCGAGTCTATCACTAAAAAATGGTATCCCGCATAAGAGTAACCCCGTCCATGAAAAACACGCTGAAAATCTTGTTGAGTTGTTTGAATGTTCTTAAGAATAATCTCTTTAATAATGCTAAATTCAATCATAAACAAAAGTATAACTGTTTGTACCTTAGCTCAAGTCTACCCTTGCCTGAGTCAGTTCTTTTTTTTCTACATTAATCTTCCTCTTATTAGTAGTCAGAAATTCTAACATCTTTGTGTCCTAATAAGTGTAGCCAGATCACTTGTGTTGATGGTGAAGTTTCGCTATTGAGTCACTTCCTCCGCCACATCTTGTAATTGTTAAAATTGTTTGTAAGTCAGTATGAGTAAGTTTTGGTGTTTCATGGAGCTTCCTTTTTTCTAAAATATTTTATATGTGTAATTTTAACTAATTTAGTTAGTTATACTCGACCCCTTTTCACCGCACTAATCTAATAATTATAGCTATATTAAATAAAATTGCAAAAAGGACGATATTCGGCTATAATTATAACAAGGAAGGGTCATTATGAAACAGGTAGAAATTACAAAAAAACTTAATATTCCCACTAGTACACTTAAAGACTGGAGTAATTCAGAGCATCCTAGACATGATCTATTTCAATTACTCACAAAACTCTTAAGTAATGAAATAGAAAGTATACAAGCCCGACCTGATTATATAAAAAAGAGTCGTACTCAGAACTATCATAGGCTTTTACATATTTTAAATAGAAATACAAATGTCAGTTTTACAATTAACGATATTATTCATGCATTTAATGATATACCTTACACTCAAAAAATCGATGAAGAAAAACTTATTATAGAGCGTTTCTTTAAAGAGTGTGATGAGGTTGACTATAAAAATCTTATTGCCATTAAAGGAATTAATAAAGATACTTTAAAAAATATCTATAAAGATTCGATTGCGTCACGAAGCCTTTATAGTGTACAGTGGAATAAAATATTAAATATTACAAGTATTAATGAGGATAATTATTATACAGATAATATTATGCATATCCCTAAAGGAATCAGTATTATTCAAAAGTTAAGAGCAACTAATGCACACTAACGATCTAAAAAATTATGACTTTTCTGCTCAAAAGAAAATGCTTTTTATTGCTACTAATCTTATTGAAAATAGTAATGTAAAATCTCCCTGTACATTCGGAGGAGGTACTGCTTTAAGTGCTTATTACTGGCAACATAGATTTTCAACAGATATAGATATGTTTATACATACTGAAGGAAATGAAAAGCCTTTAGCCCTAATACGACCTCTCTTACGAGGTAATGAGATTAAAAAGCAGTTAAACGCCATTGGATACGATAATAGTTTAAAAGAAAGTGGTATTAGCTTTCCTGGTCATTATCTTGAAATATCAATAAATTCTCATGAAAAAATTCAATTCTTTGAGAGCAGAGGGTATACCAGTAAGCCTTATAGTCTAAGTACAGTCCTTGGGCAGACAATACTGATTGAAAGCGTAGATGAGATCATTGCTAAAAAGATTTTTTACCGTGCAGACAAAGCCAATGCTCGAGATATATTTGATATTGCACTTGCTATACATAAAGATCCGATGTCAATTAAAAGAATTTTAGAGGGGGGTCGTGTTAAACTCAATCATATAAAAACTCTAGTTAATTCTTTAAAACAAGTCATTAAAGATGAGTATGCGCAAAAATTATATGAAATAGATATTATACTAATGAACCCCGTAGAGAGCTATTATAAACTTGCAATAAAAGCACCTATTTATCTTTATGACAACTTATATACTTTTCATCATTATCAAGGAGAGCTTACACAAGAGGAATTAACAACTTTAGAACAAGCCTCTTTTACTGAGCATATATAACAATTATATATTATTTAACATAAGTTATCTAAACTACTGTTTTGTCAACTATACCCGACCCTTCGACCCCTTTCACTTAGGTCATGAACTTCCTCTTTTATTCCAGCATTTAAGTCTATCTTATCATCTCATGCTTAAGGCTCTTAAAGCAAGAGCTGTGGCATTTGCACGTCCGTACCAGTCAAAATGAAACAGACCAAAGGCTTGACCTCCAAAAAGAGAGTGTTTTGAGGGAAGGTAGGCATAACTCTTTTTCTCAATAATGCCTTTTTTTAATTCAGTTTCTAAGTTATTAATAAAGTTATTAAAAAAGTAGGTTCTACTTTTTCGAAGACTTTTTAATATAATGATATGTTCAGCTATTTCAGTATAAGCCTGCATCTTAGGGTGTGCCAGCAGATATTTTGCTCTGTTTTTAGCCCTCTCATATACTAAGTTTTTATCTGCTTCTATGCAGAAGGTATCTGCCTTATAGGCTTTGGTAAAGGCTAAATAAAAATGCGATTTTCGTGTGTACCATGTTGCACACTTTTCTTCTTCATTATTTACAATCACTTGGTGTATTAATTGACATGAAGCATCCCTTGCCTTAGCTGTTTTAAGAGGTAAGCTATCAAGACTGTTTTCATAATACGATAAGGCACTTAAAATATTTAGATTAACCACACAATCCACATCATTCACTAAGTCCATAATTCTATTTATGGGTTGTTCGGGGGCTTCTGTCTCTGCCCAGGTTAAAAAAGCACCTGTATTTTTCTGCTTCCATGTTTCATTAAGAGGATGTTCTACACTTCGATTACTGTCTACATAATCTCCAACACTACGAACAAAAGAGTCCATAAATTCTCTGTTTTCTTTTTGCATAAAAAACCAAGAAAAGGCCTGTGAAGAGCTGTCAAAATCATTTCCAACATTTAAAATTCGCATAGAAGTGTTGTACCATTGTGTATCAAAAGAACGTATCCATTCTCCCTCATCTGTTTGAATCAGAGGCCAAAAAGAGATTGTTCCTTTAACCTCATCCGTTTTATCTGCATCTAAAACATATTTTTGAATCTGCTCATCTGCTAAAGATAGAACCTCATCAATACCTTAAAGTTTATACTCCTTATTGACTTCTTCTAAAAGAATAATAGTCTGCAAGGTCATAAAAGAGTTAGACTCAGGAATCTCTTTTCGTACACCTGAATATTTAGGATAGGTTGGCCAGGTTCCACTGTAACGCTGACGCTCATGCTCTTTGATTTGTGTATTTTTTATAAAATTAAAGAGTTTTGTCTCAAGAGGAGGAAGGGATTCTTTTGCACTTAAATAAAGCGCAAAGAGTAGAAAGATTATTTGTCTCACTTCTTAATAAAAACAGCTTTCGCAAAAATATCAATCTGATCACGTACACACATAAAGACCATACACGGCATTTCAATACCAAAATCACTTCCTGAGATTTTAGAGGTGGCACTAATACTAATCTCTCCATCAACATCTTTAATCTCTGCCGTTGCCATAAAAGATTTTGTAATACCATGAAAATCGAGATTACCATGTATAGTGTAGATTCCATCTGTATCTATAGTTACACTTGAAACATGATACGTAGCAAGAGGAAAAGACTTGGCTTCATTTGCCTCATGCATATGCTCATCTCTGTCTGCATTATCACTACTACACAGTGCCATTTCAACCCACATCTTACCCTTAAGGCTTAAAAGGTCATCCCCTTGCATACTCATATCTGCTTTAAGATTATTGTTTAATGGGTCAATAGTTGAGTCCATCATCATCTCCGTATGCGCCGCAACAAATCCCTCTTTTAAGCTTAAATTGCCCGCAAAAACAGGAAGACTTAGTAGTAAAACTAACAGTAATTTTTTCATAACACACTCCTTAAATTTAATGTAACAAGCCCGAAAGCGCTATTGCCAACCCTATACCCGAAGCAATCCATCCTATAAAAACCATTATACACGAGAGTTTATTTAGGCTCATCTCTTTAGTTAAGATAGAAAATACTATAACATTATAATAAGAGATTGCAAAAGGATACAGCATCGCCAAGGCAATAGGCATCTCCAGATAAGACAAGAGATAACTCCCTCCTAAAAGAAATGCAATGAGAATATGTTGTTTTAACTCTGAAATCCTAAGAAAATAGGCACCTGCTAAACCTAAAAGGTGAAAAATCATAATCGTATAAGTCTGATGTGACCAGATATCTAAACCCTCATGTCGAGAAAGTGTCTCAAAAAGATTTGAGTCCAATAAAACCCATAACATTAAAGGCAGATACATTAAAAAACTTCTACTTATCTCTTTTTGCTCTTGTTCAACGACATAAGCTCTTAAGACAAAGGTAGAACCTAGGGCTAAAAGTGTAAAGATAATCGCCATAAGAGTACGTTCTTCGGCATAAGAGGTAAAAAGAAAGGTACCTACACTGTAAGCAATGGCTAAGGCAAAAAAGAGTTCGCTACGCTGATGTGCTTTAAAAACATAAATACTCAAAGGTGCCATCATCCCTACAGACAGACCTAAAAGACCGAGGGTAAAGGGATTAAAATTAGGATACATAAAAGAGAGTACTAATTGTAAAGACAGAGCAATCATCATCTTATGCATAGGGTTAATGATTTTACCCCAGAGTTGACCACTAATTATTGTCCCCGCAACACCTCCCATAAACAGAGGGAAAAGAGAGATAAGATCAGAATGATAATGTTGAGCAATACCCGTTTGAACAATCAATAAGTAATACGAAAGTTCAAAACCAAGAAGAACAACTAAAGCAATAGACTGAACGAGACTTTTATCCAGACTTTTTATTTTTGTCTGCTCTAAAGAGTGCAACATTTTTTCTCCTTTATTTGATGATGCTAGTATCACATATAAAAATGAATGTTTTATGAAGATATCTTATATCCCACACTTCTTACAGTTTTTATAATCTCTTTATTTTGAAGTTTTTTACGAATATTTTTAATATGCACTTCTATAATATTACTCATTGCTGATGAGGCATACTCATTATGCGAAAGATTAAGCAGTTCAAACTTAGTAAAGGTTTTATTAGGATTTGACGCTAATGCAAGTAAAATTTCATACTCTGCAAGGGTTAATGAAAGCTCTTTTTCATCTATTTTCACAAGATTATTATGACGGTCAATACTAATGTTTTCTATCTCTACAAAGGCACTCTTGTTCGTTGCGCTACGTCGTAAAAGAGATTTCACTCGAGCAAGAAGTTCGACTAAAGCATAAGGTTTACAAAGATAATCATCTGCACCTGCATCTAAGGCTTTAACCCGATACTCAATCTCTGCATTAGCTGAAAGCATCAACACTTGAGACTCAATAAGAAGCTCTCTTGTTTCAAGCAGAAGTTCATACCCACTTCCATCAGGAAGATTCCAGTCTAAGATAATGAGATGATAAAATGCCTTATCTATCGCCTCTCTTGCTTGTGCAACATTTTTAGCCACGTCAACACTGTATTTTTCCTGCTTTAAAAGTTTAAACATTAACTCCGCATTAGCTCTATCATCTTCTACTACTAAGATATTCATCTCTTCTCCTGCCTTAGAGGAACTTGCCCTATACTAAACTCTGCACAAACACCTCTGTATGTACCCTCACTGTAGAGTTTAATATCCCCCCCAATAAGATGTGCCAACTTTTTACTCAAAGAAAGCCCCAAGCCTGTCCCTTTTTGTTTAGAACTTAGAGTATTATCAATTCGAGAAAACTCTTTAAAAAGTTTTCCCATCTCTTTTTCTTCAATACCAATACCGGTATCTTTTACGCGAACTAACAAACCTTTTTCACTGCTAACTTCTAAAATAACACTCCCCTTTTGCGTATATTTTATCGCATTAGAAAGAAGATTTAAAACAATCTGTTTAAATATTTTCACATCTGTTTTTAATACACTTTTTATGTACTTTTCATCTTTAAACTCAAATCTCAATCCCTTATCTTCTGCTAAAGGCTCTACCATAATAAAGCACTCTTGTAAAAGAGTCAAACAATCACACTCGCTCACAATAACATCCATTTTTCCAGATTCAATCTTAGCAATATCTAAGATTCCATGAATCATTTCTAAGAGGTATTGGGAAGAAGCCTCTATATTAGAGACAATATCTAACTGTTCATCGCTTAGTTTTTCATACGTAATAAGATATTGTGAAAAACCAATAATAGCATTTAAAGGGGTCTTTAATTCATGTGACATATTTGAGATAAAAGAGCTTTTAGCATCCGAAGCAAAAAGTGTTTTATCCATAGTTGTTAAGAGGGTATTAAACGATTTAGCCAGTTTTCCTATCTCATCTGTTGATGCCATATCAAGATATTTTGAGTAATCTTTAGAGATAACTATCTCATCTGTCACCTCTGTTAATTCCTCAATAGGTTTAACAATATAGTACGAAAATTTATAAGCAATAAAAACGATTAAAAGTAATATAAAAGGAGAGAGGTAGAGCATAAAACGAATAAAATTATAAAAAAAGCTTAAAGCAATATCTTTTTTTACCGCATAAAAAATATACCACTGCTGTAAAGCACCCGACATCTGCTGGTGCACAACAAGATATTCACCTATACTAATGCTATCTTTTTGACTTTTAATACCTAACTTAATCTCAGGTTTTGTCCCAATAATCTTCTCTGTACTCTGCTCTTTCAAATAAGCAAATCCATTTTTACTCTCATTTAAAAATTGCTCTAAGTTTTTTAAATCATATTCTAAAAGAAGATAACCTAAGCTCTTATTCGCATCAAAACTTGCAAAAACTTGTGCATAAATATAAAATTTATTCTGATAAAAAAAGCTTCCCTTTGAAGCATTAAAATCATAAAATTCAGCAGAGCCTTTAAAGCGTCTATTCCGATTTGATGAGGCAATAATATCTGCCTTTACATCAATGACTAAAAAATCTAAATCAAGATTATAATCCTTCTCTTTTTGTTCTAAAAGACGTGAGATTCTTTTATCAATGTCTTC
Organism: Campylobacterales bacterium; assembly: GCA_024280035.1. Classification (GTDB taxonomy): domain Bacteria; phylum Campylobacterota; class Campylobacteria; order Campylobacterales; family Sulfurimonadaceae. The sequence goes on along the minus strand of JAJRQV010000014.1, from coordinate 87,752 downwards.
ACTAATAATATCGTCCATTACATCTAAACGTGCCAAGAAAGAGACCTCTTTACTTAAGGTATTAAGATGATTATTAATAGTTTTTGAAAGCTGTTAAATGTGGTGATGCTGTTCTAAAACAAGTTTGTTAACAATTTTTGTTTCACTTAAAATCAGTGTATAAATAAGAAAAATTCCAAAAGACAGAGCACCAATGGCTAAAAATGCAAATAAAAGACGATTAGCAAGTGAATTTCTTATAAACTCAAACACCTCTACTCCTTATCTTTCCATCGATACAAGACTTTTACGGATGCATCAATATCTTGTAGTTTAACATAAGAGAGTGCGCCTTGTACCTTTTTAACAAAAACCAAAGCACTTTGTGGGCTCTTCATAACAAGAGGTGGACGTTTACCCAAATAGTGTTGACTCGTCCAGTAGGATTTAAGTTGTGCCGTTTGCATTTTTAAAACATGAACTTCAAAACTCTTTCGCGTGACACTGTTTGATGGTAGGTTTATAGGCACAATATGCAAACCTTTGGCATGGACTAACTTCTTTAAAAAAATAGCACGAATTTGCATTAGGTTCATATCGTCTAAGATTTTATTAGAAACAACTGCATATTCTTGTGCATTAAGACAGAGCGTTAACAAAAGAAGAAGTACGCCTTTTCTCATCAAAACAGCACCGAAAACGAGAAAATAAACTGATTTGTATTCGCCCGTGTATGCTGCTGATATTCTAGTTTTAGTGCGACAGGAAAAAGAGGTCTGTAGGTGTAGCCAAAAATTGCCATATTATCATTTTCATTTAACAACGCATCTTTATAAGACTCAAGTCTTAAAATAGCGATATGTTTAGGGGTAAAACGGTATAAACCTTGAAGATAAGCCGCATAATTTTTATCATGATTCTTAGACTCTTGCATCCCTGCTTCAGCTAAGATCTGATATAACTCTTGTTCATACTTTGCAGACAAAAGCCCATAAAAAAAGTCATCAACACCAGTATGACGGTCTCTTTTACTAAAATACCCCCCATTTACCTTAACTTCATACTCCCCATCTCCATATGATATTCCAAGACCATAATGTTTATCTATATCATAATTATTATACTCATCATCAATAGGCGTATTATCTTGAAGCATAAGGTTAATAGTAAGTTCATTTTCTTTAAAAGAGCTGTACCTTAGGTCTGCCCCTGTTGTAAATTCAGGATAAATTACATTCGTACTCATAGGACTGGACGTTGTTGCACGAAGTACATTAATAGGCATTAGGTTCCAATAACCAATGGGAGAGTTATACTTTCCAAGACATAAGGTCATTTCATCACTCATCGTATAGTCTACATACAGGCGTTCAATATAAAGTCTATGGTCTCGACTGGTTGTCTGCCCATAGGTTTCATTATGTGTCTCAATATAAAACTCTTTAAACTCAAGTTCTACCATATAAGAGAGAGTGTTATTTCCACCATAAGACATAAAAGAGATATTATCCACACGATACCTATCTTCTTCATCCTTTTTACGGTAATCCACAGAGAAGTATCCCCCGAGGTATATCGGCAGTTCACCCACTTGATAACCCTCCCCAAGAACATACTCCTCTTGGGCACAACTTAGGCTACTAAAAAGGAGGAGAAAAAGGAAGAATCGTTTCAAAACTTTTCTTTAAAAACTAAGTAGATAAGAGCATAAACTATATCATACGCCCCAACTAAAAAACCAAGTGCATCAATGCTTCCTAACCATGAAAGAGAAAGAAAAATCGTACCCGTAATCAGACGTGCAATTGAGGTCATTTGTGCTAAAAGATGCCCCTCTTTATAAACACCTACAAGATGTAAAATACCAACAAAACCCATAAATCCAAAAACAAGATAATAATACGGCACAAAATGAAAACCTAAAAGAGGAAAAAGAGCCGAACCAAAAAGAATAAGCACTAAAGCTCCTAGACCATCCGAGGCAAAACCATTAAGATGATAAAGATTAATCACACTAAACCTAGGCAGTTTAAACTGTGAAAAAATAAGATAAATAAGCCCAAGAACACCTGAGGCACCTGCCCCAAAACGCAACCACCACATGGCAATGATATTCACACTAAAATAGCCTGCTTCTTCAAAACCAGCCAAGCTTAAAGGAATAAAAATTAAAGCAACCACCCACAACCAAAAATGCATAAACTTTTCAGGTAATTTATAAAAATAACTTAGGGTACTTAGTGCCATAAATAAAATTCCGATTGCCATCGCCACATGCGCATGAGCAATCACTAAATCATTTTTATGAAAAGCCGCTCGAACATCAGGAAAAAAGAGAATATTTCCTTGAATCATAACAAAAAGAAAAGCCCAAATAGAGACCACTAAATAAGGTGTTTTTTTAAGACTTAAACCAGCATCTTTACACCAAATCATAAGCAGTGGTAGATATAAAAAGGTCATCCATTGATAAACCCACTCCTCTTCATAAGCTAAATCCCCTCTAAAAATTCGTGTTCCTACAGAAATTGCATACGCAACAAGAGGTAAAATCCATAAAAGATTCCATCTTGGTTTAAACTCTTTTTGTGCATGCAGTTTTACTAAAAGATAAAAAAGTGGAATAAGGGTAAAACTCATACCTAAAGTATTGTCTCCATGGGGACCAATAAGGGTTTTTTCCACCTGCCCATACGAAGGGTTCATCAATACTAAAAGAGCAACAGGGGCAACAAAAAGAAGCGCTTTTGCCACTTTAACCCAAGGAGGTTGTACTGCATACTGTTTAATGATTTTAAAAATAGCAATAATATAAAAGACACCAGAGAGTGCCAGTAAAAAGTTTAGCTCATACGTAAAATCATAAAAAGGAAGCCCACGCTGAAGCCCTAAAGTAATAGAAACGACTGCCATAAACAGAAACAGATGCCAAAATAAAAAGTAATTTCTAAGAGGATTTACTGCCGCTTCAAGACGTAAACCATCTTTAGCAAACAGGGCAAATGGAAGCAGTGACATCGCAAGCATAATAGGACCATATAACATTAAGGTAATATGTAAAGAACGTGTGGTTGCTGCATTAAGAAGAGTCTCATCAAAAAGAGAAAAACCGACTAACTGTGCGGCATAAAGTGCTCCAAAAAATACCGAAGCTAAAAATATAAAGCTCCAAACTATTACGGTTTGTTTAATTAAATTATTGAATTTTTCCATCTCTCATCTTTATCATTTGTGTAGCATACTCTTGCACATGTAAATCATGCGAAGCCAATACAACAGTTGTTCCCTTTTCCCTTGCCTTGCTTAAAAGCTCATAAACAAGAGTACTGTTCCTTGAGTCTAAGCTTCCCGTTGGTTCATCAGCAAAAATCACAATAGGTTCATTTATAAGGGCACGTGCCACTGCAACACGTTGCCGTTGCCCTCCTGAAATCTCATTAGGATAACGTGAGGCTAAGTCTAAAATTCCTAGCTCTTTTAAGAGGGCATTAATATTCGGTTTTTTATCTTGAAGGGCAGCAAGAGAAATATTTTCAAATACACTAAGGTAGTTAATTAGATAATGAAATTGAAAAACAAAACCAATCTTATTTTGTCGAAAGGTATCAATATCAACAATATCATCAACCCTTTGACCTTCAAGAAAAAGTTCTCCTTCGCTGGGGCTAAGAAGTGTTGAAAGACAGGATAAAAGTGTTGATTTTCCGCTTCCACTGTCCCCGCTTAAAAAAACAAACTCACCCTTTTTTATCTCTAAATCAAGAGCATATAAGACCTGTTCTTTTCCATAAAAGTGCGAAATATTTAATGCCTTAATCATGAACATCCTTGGTTAATTAACAGTACAGGGTCTGTTTTAGCCGCTATCCATGCTGGAATTAAAGAGCCCATCAGTGCCATAACTACTGTTGATGCTAAAACATATAAAGAGATGTCCCAAGATAAAGAGCCACTCATATAACCTTGTAAGGTGTCAATATGTGGTAAAAGTTCTAAGATTAAAAAACTCAGAACAAAAGCAAACAGATAGGCTGAAAAGGACATGATTAAGGTCTCAAAAAAGAGATTTTTAATGATGAACATTCGACTTTTACCCAAAGCGCGCATAATGCCAAACTCCTCTTTACGTGAATTTACAATCATACTCATCACTGATGCAATACCCATCAGACCCATAACAAAAGCTAAAGAAGAAATCACTAAAGAAGAGTTCTCAATAATTTTAAACTGGTTATACTCTTTTACAAAACTCTGTGTTGTTTTCACACTAATCTCATCATCAAGTTTATTGATTTTTTCCACAAGAGCATCTGTATTATTAGGCGCATCAGTAGAGACTAGAATAAAAGAAGCCGAACGAGAAAATAGCTCTCCAGCATCTTTAATATTCATCACCACACCACCCTCTTCAAAACCAATATCGCTCTTATATGCCCCCGCTATTCTAAATCGTCTGTTTCCAATTTTAACCGTTCGTCCATGAAGCTGTTTTGCAATAGTCTTTCCTAAAAGTACTTGCCCCTCTTTAGGGTAGTGTCCTTTAAAAAGTTTATAATGATTAAGATGATTTTTACTAACACCATAAATACCTGCAATAGGAAGGTGCCCAACAGGAGAGGCTCCTACAATCATGGCATATGAGGATTTTACATGAGCCAGAGCATTAATCTTCTCTAAAAGCCCAAGATCAACATTCGAAAAAAAGGTATCTGCAATACCTTTTTGTGTAATGATAATATCCCCGTCTGTTTTAATCATCTTTGAATACATTCCAATCACCCCTTGTGAAACAGAAGAGATAAGAAAAATTGCCATCACTGCAATAGTGATGGAAGAGAAAATGAGAAAACTTTTGAAAGGGTTTTTACTCAGGGCTTTAAAAGAGATCACTTTTCAATTTCTGCTTTAAGCTCTTCTTCATTTGAAATAAATGAGATACTTTCTACTTTTTTATCCTTAAAACGAATAAGGGTAACCATCTCATCTTTATGAGGAATAAAGTTCTCAAACTCATCATCATAATGAAGGTAAATAAGGTGTTTATATTTTTGAAGTTTAGGAAGAGCAAACATATTAGTAATAATAGAAGGCATATTATGAATATCGGCAATAAAAATCGCACGTTTTTTTGGCATATACATTACATCTTGACTCTCAAGAAAATTATTGACAAGTTTACCCGTATCTTTTTCAAAGGCGACAACCACTAATTTACTGCTTTTAGGAACCTTCATTTGACGTCCATGTGGCGTTTCAAACTTATAATTACCTAAGGTATTAATCGAAGTCCCGATACCTATCTCAGAAGCCATTAAAAGTCCAAAACTCAGACTTAAAATCATTAAAATCTTTTTCATACTCATCCTTATGTTCTTAGTATTTTACTTTAATACTATGAATTAATTATGAAGATTATACGCTAAAATTAGACAATTTTTTTATTTATAGGATTTTTATGTTTAAATTTATAAGCTTCTGTCTCTTTCTTCTTTTTTTTACAGCCTGTTCTACCAAAGAGACAAACCTCAAACACCTTATTAAAAGTCAGTGCGAAGTTTACTCTCTTAAATCAGCCCAGTGCCTTTCACAACAAGAGCTAGTACAGAGACTAGAACCTTACCAAATCATCTTTATTGGTGACCATCATAATGAAGATGATATGCACCTTCATGTTGCTAATCTTATTAAGAAGCTCTCAAACACTGGGGTTAAAGTTCTTTTTGCTTCAGAATGGTTTTATCCTGAAGACAAAAAAGTCTTAACTGCCTTTGCCCATAAAGAACTGAATGAAAAAGAGTTGTTAAAAAAGATTGAGTGGGAAAAACGACTTAAATATAATAAATATAGCTCTTTTAAACCGATGTATGAAGCTATCCGCGAAACAGGGGGCGAACTCTATGGTATTAATATGCCAAAAATTGCTAGAAAAAAAATATCTGAACAAAATCTAAGTGCTATGAGTACTGAAGAGTTCTTGTTTAACCAAGGTCTTGACATCAATATAAGCGTGCATAAAGAACTTATTATGCCTTTTTTATCTCACTGTCATGCACCAAAAAAGGGTGAATCGTTACAAGCCTGCCAAAAGAGAATGTACCGTGTTCAAGTGGCATGGGATTCAAAATGGCAGAAGAGAGTTTTAAACTTTCTCAACATTTACAAGACAATGAGAAACTCATTATTTTTGCAGGAGCTATGCATATTGAGACAGGTTTAGGTATCCCTCTTCGTTTTGCACGCTTGAGCAACAAACCTTTTGTTACCATTATCCCAGCAGATAACAGCACCAAAGAGATTAACAATGATACCAGTGATTACCTCATTTTTTACACGGCTTTAGCCCAAGAGTAGAGTCTATTCTTATAATAGACTTATATAACTATATGAAACACTAAGTTAAAATGACTAATTTTTAATCATTAGCAATCTTTAATTTTACGCTTACTTTGTTATACTTCTGTCAATTAAACAATCAGGAGATACTTAACATGGGTAAATTTGTAAACAGTACAGAAGAGTTCTTTAAATATTGTGAAGAAAATGATGTTCAATTCGTTGACCTTCGTTTTACAGACATTAAAGGTGCATGGCACCACTTATCTTACCGTATGAGTGCGGTAAATGAAACAAACATGACTACAGGTTTTCCTTTTGATGGTTCATCAATCGAAGCTTGGCAACCAATTAATCAATCAGATATGCTTCTTAAAGCAGATGCAGGTTCTGCCTTCTTAGATCCATTTACTGCTGATCCTACTATTATCGTTTTTTGTGATGTATATGACATCTACAAGAAACAAGCCTATGAAAGATGCCCACGTTCAATCGCTAAAGCAGCCTTAACGCATGCTGAAAAAATTGGTGTTGCTGATGCTGCATATTTTGGTCCTGAAAATGAATTTTTTATCTTTGATGATGTTAAGTTTGTTGATGGTATTAATGAAGCAGGTTACCATGTAGATACTGAAGAAGGTGAATGGAATTCAAACACTGACTACGAAGATATGTACAACACAGGTCACCGTCCAGGGACTAAGGGTGGTTACTTCCCAGTTGCACCAACAGATTCAATGGTAGACTTACGTGCTGAAATGATGCTAGTTCTTGAGCAAGTTGGTCTTGAAGTTGTTCTTGGTCACCACGAAGTTGCACAAGGTCAAGGTGAAATTGGAATCGTTTATTCTGACATCATTGGTGCTGCTGATAATGTTCAAAAATACAAATATGTATGTAAAATGATTGCTCATCTTAATGGTAAAACATGTACATTCATGCCTAAACCACTTTATGGTGACAATGGAAATGGTATGCACGTTCACCAATCTTTATGGAAAAATGGTAAAAACCTTTTCTATAATGAAGGTGCTTATGGTAATCTTTCTCAAATGGCTATCAACTATGCAGGTGGTATCTTTAACCATGCGGCTGCTGTTGCTTCATTTACAAATGCTTCAACCAACTCATACAAGCGTCTTATCCCAGGTTTTGAAGCACCAAGTATTCTTACTTACTCTTCTCAAAACCGTTCTGCTGCTTGTCGTATCCCTTGGGGTGCAGGTGAAGGCGCAACTCGTATTGAAATGCGTTTCCCAGATTCAACAGCTAATCCATACCTAGCATTTGCAGTTATGATGATGGCTGGTCTTGATGGTATTAAACAAGGAACTACTCCTGTTGGTACAATGGACGAAGATTTATTTGAGCTTTCTCTTGATGAAATTCGTGAGAAAAAAATCCCTCAAATGCCTCATACTTTACGTGAAGCACTTGAAGGGCTTATTGGTGATAATGAATTCCTTAAACCTGTCTTTACAGATGAATTTATTCAAGCCTACCAACACTACCAATTCGAACGTCAAGTATGGCCTGATGAAGGTCGTCCAACAGCCTACGAATTCAAAACTACATACCAGTGTTAATAAAGAGGGCATACGCCCTTTTTATCTTTTTACTTCTTTCTTAACTTCTACTAATTTTCTTATTAATTTTATTTCGTTATAATCTCATTACTATGATGAGAAATCCTTTCGCAAAACCTGAACCTAGTATAAAACGCCGTAAAAATCCTGAGGGAGAGTATGCCCATCTTGATACGGCTGAACTACTGGATGCAGTTAAGAAAAGTGCCCATTCTGACCACCGTGCTGATCTGGATATCTTACTTAATGTTTTTCTCGATCGATACCAGGCACGACAACAAGAACTCGATGATATTAACCACCATCTTGAGACCCGTATTCAAGATGAAGTTAACCTCCGTGAAGCTAACCATAAATTATATGAACAGCAAGCAAAAATGGCAGCTATGGGAGAGATGATGGACGCAGTGGCTCATCAATGGAAACAGCCTCTTAATGCCCTCTCATTAATTAGCGATATGCTTCAAGGTGACTTTAGTTCAGGAAGTGTTGACCAAGCATATATTGACGAATTTACTCAAGATACACATCAACAAATTGACCATATGGTAACAACACTTAATGAGTTTAGAACCTTTTTTAGACCCAAAAGTACAGAAGAAAGTTTTGGTATAAAACGCTGTATTCAATCTGTTTTAATCCTTGTAAATGATGAGTTTATGCAAAAAGGCATCTCTATTCATATTCAAAGTGAAAAAGAGATTCTTATTCGAGGAATAGAAAATGAGTTTAAACATCTTGTTTTAAACATCATCAACAACTCAAAAGATGCTTTTGAAGAACGTAAGATTAAACAAAGAGATATTTACATCAATTTTTATACAGATGACACCCATATCAATCTAGAAATTGAAGATACCGCAGGGGGGATTCCTAAAGAGGTTATTCATAATATCTTTAAACCTGAAGTGACCACTAAACCTGAGGGTAAAGGGACAGGTATCGGTCTGTATATGAGTATGCAAATCGCTCAAAAACTTGGAGGTTCACTCTATGTAGTTAACAGCGATAAGGGCGCACGGTTTCTTTTAGAGATTCTTATTAATAAAGGTTCTTTCTAAGGGATGAAAGAGAAAAACCCTACACGAGAAAAACTTTTAGATATTACCTTTGAAGAGATTTACATTCACGGTTATGCGAGTACTTCCATAGGCTCTATCTTAAAAAAAGCCTCTATTCCAAAAGGGAGTATGTACCACTTTTTTAAATCCAAAAAAGTACTTGTTATTGCCATGATTCAAGAAAGACTCTTTCCTAAAATGGATCTCTTTTTTAACTACAAAAAAGAGAAAGAACAGAGTGTTTTTTCTAATCTAAAGGACACCTTTGTTAGCATGTCTAAACATAAAAAGCTCATCATTTACGGCTGTCCTTTTTACCGACTTATGGTAGAACTCTCTCCAATAGATAAAGAGTTTGATTCTCTTTTAATGCTTAAGTATAATGAACTTCTTTTAGGTTTAGAGACTCTTTTTCAAGAAGGAATTGATAACAATGAATTTAGTAAAAGTTTAAATGCAAAACACTTTGCAGAGTTTTATCTTTCATCCGTTTGGGGCGTACTCTCCTTATCACCTAGCCTCTCTTCAGCTAAGAACTTTATCACTCACATTAGATATATACTCAATACTTTAGAATCTTATAAAATAAGTTAACATCCACAGATTAAATAGATTAAGCAGAAAAAGAAATCAGTTTAATCTGCTAAATCTATGGATAAATAAGAAACTAGACCAATCAGTCTATTTTAATAATTTTCTCACTATAATATCACTAGACCAAATAGTCTAGAAAGGATATTGATGTTTATAGTCGAAACGAAACCTGCTCCTGAAACAGAAAAACTGCTCAAAAAAGTAGAACGATTTGTTGGTTCTGTGCCTCCACATTTTGAACTCTTTGCCACACTCAATCCAAAACGCTTTGAGATGTTCTTAAATGAGATTCTTTATCTCTCCATGCACAAAACAATCAACCCTGACTTTTTTGCTTTTATTCGCTTTTATATTGCATCAAAAGAGAACTTTTCTTACTGCTACACCTTCAACACGGCTCTGCTTTTAAAAAAAGAGTACACGCAAGAGCAGATAAATAAGTTTGAAAAAAACAGAGAAAATCTACCTCTTGATAAGAAATATTTAGCCCTCTTTAAAATGGCTTTAAAAGCCCTAGAAAATCCAGACAGTTTTACACTAAAAGATATAAATGCAGTAAAAATCTTAGGATGGAGTGATGCAGATGTTTATGATGCGATTGACCATGGAGCATTTTTATACAAATTTTCAAAAATCTTAAAAGCCTATAAAAAATAAGCCCTCACGGGCATACAATGATATTTTTTTAGAAAAAACGGATACTATACAGATATGAATATAAAAACCGTAGAAGAACTCGTAAAAGAGAATAAAAAACTCGTTGAAGTTGAGCTTATGCTCACACCCCAAGAACTCCAAAAATATGCAAGTTATTGTAAAAACAATGATGTGAAGTTCAATGACTGGATACGTTTTTTAGCTTTTGAAGCACTCAAAGACTAAGTTTTTTTAGCTTATGGAGTTTTCTAAAGAATCTCCGCTTTCGCTTTATGGAGTTTTGCATAAGCATCTAAAAGTTTTTGGTGATTCTTAAAACCTTCAAGCCCTAAACCTGAGCTAGTGAGCCCATAAAAAACCTCTTTTTGCTGAATAATATTTACGCACAGGTCTACAACTTCTTGCGTATACATTAATGCCAAAGAGGAGGCATACTCTTCATAATCTTTCATATTATCATCTTGTATCTCTAAGAGAGCATCTAAACATCTATGAAAGCGTTTTTCTCCATCATCTAAGTCAAGACTATGTAAAGACCATCTGTTCCACTCTAGAGCAGAACCAGTGTCTCCAAGAGCCAAGGCTAACATCGCCTTGAGTTCTGCAATAGTAAGTGAAGCCCATTTTGTATTTTTATCAGGTACAAGACCAATAAATTCTACTACCTTATGTAAATCATTAAACCCACCCTCTTCTAAGGCATCAAAAAGTTCTTGCCATACCTCTTTATCAAGACTTTGTAGATTTAAGATACTTTCTCTAAAAAGAGCACCTTCATTATTATTTGACCAAACAAGATCTTCTATAGGATAAATTTCTGACATACCAGGCACTAATATGCGACAAACATTCACCCCTAAAAAATTATATTCAGCAAGATAAATTTCAAATCCATTATCATAAATAATTTGACTCAGATATTCCTCTTCACTGGAGGTATCACTATCATGATTCCAATGCACAAACTCATAATCAGACTCTTCTTTAAAAAACTCATACGAAAGAAGCCCTGTTGCATTCACAAAATGGGTCTCTAAATTTCCAGAGTCTGCCACCTCATCAAGATTAAATGTAGGTGCTTGAAAGTCATCAAAATGCTTTAAGTCTCGCCCTTGAAGCAGTTCTGTTACGGTACGCTCTAGTGCCACTTCAAAACAAGGGTGTGCTCCAAATGAAGCAAAAACAGCACCATCTTTTGGGTTAATCAAAGTCACTGAAATTACAGGATAAACACCCCCTAAACTTGCATCACAAACCCGCAGATGAAAACCGTGTGCTTCAAGTTGTTCTATCACTGTCTTAGTCTGAGGAAAACTGTTTATAAGTCCTTGAGGAATAATAGGCAGGCAGATGCCTTCTGCTATAATCTTATTTTTAACATACCTTTCAAAGATTTCTGAGAGGGCTTGAACCTTCGCTTCAGCGGCTGTATTTCCAGCTGCCATACCATTACTAACATATAAGTTATTAAGAAAATTTATAGGAAAAAAAACCTCTTCTTTGTTGGACTGTTTTTTAAAAGGAAGGGCACAAATTCCTCTTTCACCTGCTCCTGAATTTAACTCATAAATACCCGAAGGTAAAAGTTCAGCATTAGGGTCAAAAAATTTCCAAAGCTCCTCATTCAAAAGCCCCTCAGGCATCTTTTCACAGGTACTAGAAAACCATTTTTCATGCGGATAAAAAACAAAATCTTGTTTTGAAAACTGCTCTCCTAAATAATAATCAGCAAACAGATAATTACATGAAAGCCTCTCAAAAAACTCACCCAAAGCACTCGCTTCACATGCCTGTTTAGAGGCTCCCTTACCATTAGTAAAAAGAAGTTCACATTGGCTATCATGAATATGTAAGGAGTAAGCATAAGGAAGGGGGTTTAAAGATGAAACCTCTTTTATTTTAATACCCACTGCCTCAAGTTTTGTGTGCATGATTTTAATTGTTGACTCTAAGTCTCTATCTTTTCCTTTAATAAAGGTTTTCATTATGAACCCATTTTCAATATTTCTTGAACATCTATTTTGTGAGGATACTTTTTAAATTCTGGCTCTTTCGTTTTTCTCGTATAATGCGTCATTCTATCGGCTAACTCGTTCCCCTGTAAACCAGCATGGGCTTTAATATGTGAAAGTGAGATTTTAGAACGTATGGTATTGTACAGATGATAAGATTTTTGAATTATCTCAAGATTTTTAATCTCTCCACCTTTTTTCTTCCAAGCATTTTTTCCCATCCTATATCCCAGGTTTTAATACAGTTAATTGAGTACATCGAGTCACATTTAATCTCAACTTTATTGCCTGACTCAGACTCTTTTTCAGCAATAAGCAAGGCATGATAAAGTGCATTAAGTTCAGCTGTATTATTGGTTCCATTAGCTTCAAATAGCCCATACCAAAGTTCATCTACCTTATTATTACGGTAAACCGCGACTCCTGAACCTGAAGCGCCAGGATTAGGAGAACAACCCCCATCGCAGTAAATAATAACATCCCCACTAAGGTCTTGTTTATCTTGTGTTTCTTGTTTCTCACTTAGGCTTTCACTCTTACGGAATTTCTGTAAGGTCTTATAGTTTTGAATAATTTTATCTTGATTTGTTTTAGCACTAATGCCCTTAAGTAAAATAAAAAGTTCTGCCCTTGCATCAGAAATATTCTTACCCAAGGCTAATTCAAACCAGAGGTTTTTTTTATCTAAATCTATATCAAGTAAAATAAGTTGGTTATCACTAATATCAGAGAGGTTTTTTACTCCTAAAGATAAAAATGATTCGGTTACAGTTTGCATAAGACTCTTTTTTTAAGATATTTTAGCATATTGCGTTATAATCAAAACATGAAAATAGAAGATAGCAATAAGTTTTTCGAAGATATCTACAAAAAGTCCGGTGGAGATGAAGAAAAGATTCCTTGGGCAAACATGCAAGCAGACAGTTTTTTAACTGAGTACTTAGGGATGCATCTTGGTGAAGGTAAGGCAATTATTATTGGTTGTGGTTTAGGCGATGATGCCCTTGCCTTAGAAGAGGCAGGTTTTGATGTTACCGCCATTGACATCTCAGAAACAGCGATTAAATGGTGTCAAGAGCGATATGATTACACTAACATCAATTTTTTTGTGCAAGACATTTTTAATTTACCTGAGGATATGTTAGCACAGTATGATTTTATTTTTGAATCACGTACGGCTCAATCTCTTCCTTTAATCCATAGGGATAAAATCATCTCATGTATTAGCTCACTTATGGCACCTAAGGCGAAGGCTCTTGTTATTGCAAACGGCAAACAAGAAGGTGAAAAATTTAAAGGACCCCCTTGGCCCTTGGAATATAATGAACTTAGGTTGTTTGAAAACTACGGCTGTACAGAGTTAGAGTTTAGTATCTTTGAATCTGAAGATAAGATTTCAAAACTGAAGTTCCGTGCTCTTTATCAGAAATAACGATATACAGGGGTAAGTATGTTAAATTCAGTCAAGGCACGATTTGTATTTCTTGTTATGATCAGTTTAGCAGCTATGCTTATTTTAATTCTAGGTCTAAAGTTTTCTCTTGATAAACTTTCCCTTCTAACCCAACTTGATAAAAGAATAGAAAACATTCATTCAAGGCTTTTTCAGCTTAGAATTGATGAAAAAAACTTTTTTATACGTCAAGAGTTACAATATTTAGATAGTTTTGATAATGACTTTAAACGTTTTTCAAATGAGATAAAAGAGATTAAAGACCTTCTTAAAAGACTTTCTTTTAAAGGAGAAAGACTCTCTGTTGTTATTGAATCTGCCGCCGTGTATCGTACTGCCTTCAACAATATATCTCAGGCATATATTAAAAGAGGTTTAAATTATGATTCTGGACTAAGAGGATATTTACGAGAAAATGCCCACGCCTTAGAAAAACTCATTCAAGAGCCTCAAGCCAAAATAGCCTTACTTCAAATGCGACGAGCCGAAAAAGACTTCTTCTCACGAAAAGACCTTGATTTTTATAAGAAACAAAAACAATACTACATCCAACTAAAAAAGCTACTTATTAAACCTAAAGAAAAAAAGTTCTTAGAAAATTATGAAAAAAGTTTTATGCAAGCCTATAATTTACGTATGAAAATCGGTATAAATAACTCTCAAGGTTATCTTAATCAGATGTTTTTATCTGTACAAAGAATTGAGAGCCAAATCGATAAGGGGACAAAAATGATTCTCCCCTATATTACACAAGCGCGACAAAATTTAATTTATACGACTTATACTGTATTTACACTCACAGCATTAACCTTAACCTTGCTTATTCTTCTTAGTGCACGACAACTCACGCGAGCCTTTGAAAAATTTATTACCTTTTTTCAAGAAGCTAAATGTTCACACTCCCATATTGATGCGAATAAAACAGATTTTACAGAATTCACTCGACTCTCTGTTTATGCCAATGAGATGATAGAAGCACGGGTTAAAGCAGAAGATAAGCTTCATGACTTAAACCTTAATTTGGAAAAACGTGTTGCTGAGGGTATAAAAGAGATTCAAGATCTTAATACAGAAATTGTTGATACACAAAAAGAGGTGGTTTTTACCATGGGTGCTATTGGGGAGTCCCGCTCTAAAGAGACAGGCAACCATGTAAAACGTGTTGCTCAATACTCCTATATTTTAGCTAAACATTATGGGCTTTCTCAGCATGAATGCGATGTTTTACGAGAGGCTTCTCCTATGCACGACATTGGAAAAATTGGAATTGCTGATGCCATCTTAAATAAACCTGGTCGTTTTAATGATGAAGAAAGAGCGATTATACAAACCCATACCGCCTTAGGTTATGAGATGTTAAAACACTCTAAACGTGAACTTCTTCTTGCCGCAGCAACGGTCTCTTATGAA
This sequence comes from Campylobacterales bacterium, assembly GCA_024280035.1. Taxonomy (GTDB): domain Bacteria; phylum Campylobacterota; class Campylobacteria; order Campylobacterales; family Sulfurimonadaceae. The sequence goes on along the minus strand of JAJRQV010000014.1, from coordinate 72,667 downwards.
CACCATGAAAAATACGATGGCACAGGTTATCCTCGTGGAATCAAAGAAGATGAGATTCATATTTATGGGCGAATTACTGCTCTTGCTGATGTTTTTGATGCTCTTGGTTCAGATAGGGTTTATAAAAAAGCATGGAAAGATGAAAAAATATTCACCTTATTTAAAGAAGAGAGAGGCAAACATTTTGATCCAAAAGTGGTGGACTGCTTTTTTGAAAATCTAGATGAATTTTTAGAAGTAAGAGATAAATATAAAGATATATATGAAGAAGTCTGATACACTTTTAAAAATAGACTAAGGATTAGCTATGGCACACACACTTATACACAATAAAAATGAATGCAAATATGAATACCACATTGATGGCTTTTGCGCTTACATCACCTATGATGACCAAGATGGAAAGATGCACCTAACGCATACCATTGTTCCTGAAGAACTTGCAGGTAAAGGTCTGGCAAGAACACTCTTAGAAGATGTACTTCAAGAGATTAAAAAAGCAGATAAAAAGGCAGTATCGGTTTGTTCATATATTGTGAAATATGAAGAAAAACACCCTGAACTTAAAGAGTTATTTACAAAATAAGCGTTTAAAAAGGCTCTTATTCTTAAAAGAGTCTCTTTTTATACAAGTATTTTCATGCTTTATCCTTGAATATCACCTTCATTCGCTATAATTTCGCCATCAATATACATAATTTTATGTCCCTATTGAAATCACAGTTTACTACATGCAAAAACATGTAAGTTTTAAGAGGAATCCTTATGAAGGAATTTGTACAGAAATATCGTCCTTATCCACAGGTAGATTTACCTAATCGCCAGTGGCCTAATAATACAATAGACAAAGCACCAATCTGGTGTAGCGTAGACCTACGCGATGGTAATCAAGCCTTGATTACACCTATGAACATGGACCAAAAACTAGAACTGTACAAACTCCTTATTAAACTTGGTTTCAAAAATATAGAAGTTGGTTTTCCATCAGCATCAAAGGTTGAATTTGATTTTTTACGTCGTTTAGTTGATGACAACTTAATTCCTGATGATGTTACCATTCAGGTCTTAGTTCAAGCGAGAGAACACTTAATCAAAAAAACATTTGAATCACTTAAGGGTGTAAAACATGCAATTGTTCATCTTTATAACTCAACCTCTGTGGCTCAAAGAAAAATTGTTTTTCAAAAAAGCCAAGATGAGATTATTAAACTTGCCTTAGAAGGTGTTGAACTTGTTAAAAAATATGAAGCGCTACATGATGGAAAAATATCTTTAGAGTACTCACCTGAGTCATTTACAGGAACAGAGTTAGAATATGCCGCTCGTATCTGTAATGAGGTAACTGCATCTTGGGGTATATCAGCTGAGCGTAAGGTTATAATTAATCTTCCTGCAACCGTTGAAATGGCAACACCTAATGTGTATGCTGACCAGATTGAATGGATGAGCAGACATTTAGATAATCGTGAACATGTACTTATCTCTACGCATACCCATAATGACAGAGGTACCTCTGTCGCAGCAACTGAGCTTGCCCTTTTAGCTGGAGCAGATAGAGTGGAAGGAACACTTCTTTCTAATGGAGAACGAACTGGTAATGTTGATATTATCACCTTAGCTTTAAATATGCATACTCAAGGCTTAGATGCGAAATTAGACTTTTCAGATATTACAACCGTTTTAGATGTTATTGAACGTTGTACAGATATGAAAACTCATGAGCGTCACCCTTATGTTGGAGAGTTGGTTTATACGGCATTTTCAGGTTCACACCAAGATGCAATTAATAAAGGGTTAGCCTACCAAAGAAGTAAAGAGGACTCTTTTTGGGAAGTCCCTTATCTTCCTATTGATCCTGATGACTTAGGACGTAATTATGAGGGAATTATTCGAATTAACTCCCAATCAGGAAAGGGTGGAATTGCTTACCTTCTTGAAGAGTTATATGGGTACTCTCTTCCTAAAAAAATGCATCCTGAATTAGGGCGTATTGTTCAAGCAGTAACAGATAAAGAAGGTAGAGAGTTAGAATCACAAGAGATTTTTAATATCTTTAAGGAGAACTACCTTGATGTAAAAGGGAGTCTTGTTTTACTTGACTTTACCGCATCTATAAACAAGGACCATACCGTAAGTTGTGAGTTAACGTATACCTTAGATGAAAAGAAAATTGTCTCTACTGGAAGTGGAAATGGACCTATTGATGCCTGTAAAAAGGCTCTAAGTAAAGTGTATCCACACAGCTTTACTATTACAGATTATACTCAGCATGCACATGGAGAAAAATCTTCTGCTGAGTCAATCTCTTATATTCAAATACAGACAGAAAATTTAGAAACTTTTTACGGAGTAGGAGCAGATACAAATATCTCTGTTGCCTCAGTAAAAGCCATCTTTTGTGCATTAAACAGAGTAGTATAGGTTTTTAACCTTTACTACTTAAACTCCCTTTTAACTTAAATTTAATATTGATTTTGCCATACTTGATTACAAAGATAAAATAGACTTCTTGCAAGGAATCTAATAAAAGGTAATTCATGACAAAAGCTCTACTTGATAATCTCGACACTATTCCCCCTCTTCCCGAATCAGTTCAAGAAGTTGAACGTGTGTATAACGACCCAGATTCTAGCTTAGAAGACATGAAACAAGCTATCGACAAAGACCCCATTTTAACCGCAAATATTTTGCGTATTGTAAACTCTCCCATGTATGGAATTTCAAGAAACATTACTAATGTTTTTCAAGCTATTTCACTTTTAGGAAAAGATACCGTACGAACCTTTGTTTTAGAAAGTGCTGTAAATGCCAGCTTTAAAATTGACCTCTCTCCTTATAAAATTTCTGAAGAGCAGTTTTCAACAGCATGTAATAAACAGCTTGCCCTTATGATTAACTGGGTAATTCGTCGAAATCCTAAAAGTTCAGCCCTTCTTGCACCTGCTGCTTTTTTAGTTGACTTAGGAAGAGTTGTCATTAGTAAAACACTAATTGAAGATGGAAAAGCAAATGTTATTCAAGAAGCACTAAAGGCAGGAAAAGATATCTCTCAAGCCGAAAGAGATGCCTGTGGAGTACAAGCAACTGATGTCACGGCAACCCTCTTTAATGCCTGGAAACTTGATCCTAATATTATTCACTTAATTCGTTATAGTGATGATCCTGAGGGGACTATTCCAGAAGAAAAAGAGATGGCAGCTGAACTTAAGGCAGTAAGAGAAACTGTCTTACCTAATGGTCAAATTACAGATGAGTCTATTTCTGAAGCCAAAGAGACTATTGAAGAGTTTGGTCTTGACCTTGAAAGTTATGAAAGAGCCTTAAATAAAATTCTAGAGGCTTAAAAAGTGAAACCTACTACCACTTCAAGGTAGGTTTGTGTATCATTAAAAATTCCCTCACTTGTGTCATACTTCTCTTGAACAACACCTGCACTAATTAATAAATTATCTTGAACAAAGGCTAAACCTGCTCTGTACCCATAGGCATTAGTATCATCAAAACTTCTTCCAAATCTATCACTACCACTAATAAAAATATGTCTTGCTAAAAGCCCAATATAAGGGTGGAACTTTTGACTTGCAGGAATAAAGTAGGTACTTTCTATACTTAGCTTGTCTATATCAGGATCGCCTGAAAACCATTTTTCATAAGCCAGACCAACAGAGAAATCATCTAAAACAAAATAGTTTCCACTTAAACCTGCAATAGTGTAGTCTTCATTTCCAATTGAAGCCCCACCAAGTTTAACACCAATAGAGGCACTGCCTTGAGAGAATATATCGCCCATTAAACTTGAAACCATTAAAAGCCCTAAAAAAATCTTCTTCATAATCTTCTCCTAAAAAAGTAATTCTTCATTATCTTCTTGAATATTTTGTATCATTGGCGGTTTAGAGATTTCCGTAAAATACTCTTTTTGTTTACCAACATAAGTCGATATCATACCCTCAGGCTCATCAAACTTACGTTTTGTTTCAGGATGGGTGTTCAAAATCTCTTTATAATATTCTGCAAAAGCAGGTGCCGCAGTACGTCCGCCCTGCTCCCCTTTAAACATTGGTGTATTGTCATCATTTCCATACCAAATAATAGTCTGAATCTCAGGAGAAAAACCACAAAACCATGCATCTACACCTTTATTTGTTGTTCCTGTTTTACCGGCTAATTCAATACCTGCTACACGCGCTTTACGACCTGAACCTTTTTTAATAACATCTTTCATCACATCAATCATAATAAAGGCTTGTTGCGGTGTGGTCATCTCTTCTTTAATATTATCATAATGCACCTCTTCACCAAAGGCATTCTCAACACTACGAATTAAAATCGGTTCAACCTCTGTCCCATAATTAGAAAGCACTGTGTAATAACGTGAAAACTCTAAAGGAGAAACGGTAATACTTCCTAATGCTAAAGAGAGGTCAGGAGGAAGGTTTTTAATATGAAATCGTGAAAGTGCTCGACGCATTGTTGTCAGACCAATATCAGTTACAAGATTAATAGTAGCAAGGTTTCTTGAGTGTACAATAGCCTCACGTAAAGAGATAAATCCCTTATAATCTTTTCCATAATTTTTAGGTTTCCACTTCTTCTCTTCACCATCAACTTCATAATCATAGGTTCGCGCAATATCAACTAATTGTGAAGCCCCTGAATACCCCAGATCAACAGCCACTTGATAAATAAGAGGCTTAAAGGCAGAACCAGGTTGACGTTTACCTTGGGTCGCACGATTATATTGAGAAACCTTATAATCAACTCCACCTACAAGAGCCAAAATATCTCCTGATTTAGGTTCAATCGACACCAAAGCACCATTAAGTTTATCCATCAAGGTCTGATTAAAATCACCAGCTTCATGAGCACGCTCCATGGCTAGCTCATAACCTTTTTTTAATGCTCGTCGACCTGCTTCTTGCATACGAATATCAATAGAGGTTGTAATTTTATAACCCCCTCCTTTGACATTTTTAAACTCACCTTTGAGCTGACGAAGCACCTCATCTACGATATAAGGGGCTCTGTTTTTTGTAAGAGTGTCATCAAAAACTTCAGGCTCCTCAGCAAGTGCTGTCGTATAGGTAGTGTCATCTATCCATCCCAGTTGGTGCATACGTGAAACAACACGGTTTCCCCGACCCATTGACTGTTCATAATGACGTGTAGGGGAGTAATAAGAAGGTGCCTTAGGAAGCCCCACTAAAATTGCCATCTCTTTTAAAGATAGATCATCTAAATCTTTATGAAAATAGCCATCAGCAGCTGTTTTAATTCCATAATATCCATGACCATAATAAATCTGATTTAAGTAACGTTCTAAAATCTCTTCTTTACTTAATTCAGCTTCTATTTTAAGCGAGAAAAGAAGCTCTTTAAACTTACGTGAGAACTTCTTTTCACGTGTCAATAAAGTATTCTTAACTAACTGTTGCGTAATGGTGGATGCCCCTTCTACTAATTTTCTTGCTTTAACATCTTTAATAATAGCACGAAAAATAGCATCAATATTTACACCTGGGTGTTCAAAGAACATCGTATCTTCAATGGCAATAAGTGCTTCAATAATTTGAGGGGGAATATCTTCAATATGAACATAATATCTATGCTCTTTATTAAATATATTAGCAATCTTATCGCCATTTCTATCAAAAATTTGTGTGGTTAGTGTTGGATGATAATCAATTAGTGTATTAACCTGATATTTTACTTAATTATAATAATACGTAATCCAACCCGCTCCTACTACAAACAAAACTGTAATAACTATTAATAACTTCTTCATTTATACTCTAAATTCCCTATTTGAAAAATTTGACTCTATTAATATCTTGGTATATTCAGATGAAGGTGATTGAACAATCTCTTTTAGGTTTCCAAACTCAACCACCGCACCATCTTTAATAATACATATCTCTTCACACAAGGCTTGGGCACTGTGCATATCATGAGTTACAAAAAGCATTTTAAACCCTTTTTCTTCTTGCAAACGACGTAAAAGGTTTATAATTATTTCTCTATTAGTTGGGTCTAATGCTGTGGTGGGTTCATCCAACAACAGAAGCTTAGGGTTTGAACTAAGTGCCATAGCAATAATTACTCTTTGTAACTGCCCTCCCGAAAGTTCAGGAGGAAAACGTTCACTCAGTTCAAAGTCTAAATCTAATTCAGAAAAAAGTTCTTTCATTATATCCTTAGAAGCAAAGAACTGCTTTGATATCTTAGTTAAAGGAGACAAAGCCGTAAAAGGGTTTTGCGGTACAAAGGCTAAACTTTGCCCATTAACTAAGTCAAATGAACTCTCTATATCCATGCTAGCTTCCATTGAAGAGGGCAACATTCCTAGGAGTGCTTTTAAAGAAAGACTTTTTCCCGAACCACTTTGCCCCACTAAAGCAAGAGATGTATTAATATTAAAATATATATCAACAAGCATCTTATTTTCATGCTTAATAGAGAGTTTGTTTATCTTCATAGTTTGTATTTTAACTTATTTTAGCTTGTATAAGATTACAAACATTAAACAGCTCTTTTTCACTCACTCCCAAACGAGCGATAAGCCTTATGATTGCAGACTCTACTGTGGGTTGACGAATAGCACCAACAAGATAATTTTTTTCCATTAACTCAGCTTGAATCTGCATTACTTTTCTATTATCTGCAACAGTTATGGGGACAATTAAACCCTCAACCTTTATACCTAAGGTCTCAAAAATACACTTCTGATAAAGTTTAATTTTCTGATTTAACGCATCTGCATTTTTTAAAATATATTCTAAAGAAACATGCCCCAAAGCCGTATCAAAAAGAGAGGGTGCTGTGGCATAAATAATGGGTTTTGCACGATTAATTAAAAAGTCAATAATATGTGAGTTGGCTAAAATATAAGCACCAAAAGAGCCATAAGCCTTTCCCAGTGTTCCCATTTTAATGTAGTTATCTTTAACAGGTAAATTATAATAATCCAAAATCCCCATTAATTTTTTACCAATTACCCCACTTGAATGCGCCTCATCTAAAATAAGTAAGGCATTATACTCATCTGCTAAATGAATGATTTTTTCATTTAATACGTCCGCGTCCATTGAGTAGATTCCCTCCACTGCAATTAACTTACGTTTAGCGCTAGAGTTTTTTAATAAGGCGTCAAGCTCATCTGCATCATTATGCTTAAAGTAAGTTATTTTTCCATCATTAAGTTTTGTTGCTAATACACCTGAAGCATGATACTTTTCATCCATAAAAAGTTCATCACCCTTACGCACGAGGGTCTCAATCAAGGCAATATTAGCATTAAACCCCGAACCTAAAACCACCCCAGCTTCAAAACCATTAGCGTCACACAAGGCATCCTCAAAAGCCTTATGAATCGGATGGTAGCCATTGACTAACATGGAAGCCTTAGAAGCATGCGAAGAGTAGAAAGAGACTCTTTTATAAGCCTCATCCAACAGTTCTTTTTTCTCAGCTAAACCAAGATAATCATTTGATGCCAAGTCCAATAAACTATCATCAAATAGACGACGCTCACGATATCTACCGGAACGCTTTAATGCCGAAAGTTCTTTTTCGTAGTAGTTCATCTAGCTTTTAATCTTTCTTGTGTTATAATTCATCAAAGGTTCCCAGTTACTGGCAAGACTCCAAGGGAGGCTTCTAAGTTTTTTAGATAGGTAGCACGGGTCATTTTTCATAATAATTATCTCTCTCTTTTGTAACAATATCTTCATCAATTAAATATTCTTTAATTTTTTCATAAAAACGGTCATCATCCATTTCATACTTTCTATGTATAGCCCATCCAATATAATCAATTACTTGTAGATTCACACTAGATGCACTACTGTGATGAAATATATCATACCTCAAACTTGAATTATTTTTAGTCATATAGCCTTTTATCCCTGTCCGTAAGGCTTTTATCTGTTTCTTCTTATTTTGTTGCATAAGTAAGTTTTGAATAATTTTTATATCATTATTTTGCATCAGCTACCCTCCACAATCTTAATCTCTTCATCACTAAGCCCATAAAGTTTGTACACCAAAACATCTATCTCTTTATCCGTTTTATCTATTTCTGATTTTAATTCTAAGAGTTCTTTTTGGTAGTCGTTGAAGTAGTCTTCCCATTCGTCTTGCTCTTTTAGGCTTAGGGTTACTTTTTTCTTTTTGAGTTCTTTTAGTAGTTCTTTGAAATCATAGTTATAAAAGGCTTCTAGTTTTTTGGAGAGTTTTTCTATGTCTAGGTTTGTTTTTAAACGGTTTAGGAACTTCTCTTTTTTTGTTTGAAATAGTTTACTTAGAGAAAGCATCATGTCTGCTTTTTCTTTGAAGGGTTCTTGCTTGTATTCCTTTTCAAACTCTTTAATTGGAAGTCTTTTTAAATTAACTGCTTTTACTTCAGCAAAGGTTCTTCCCTCTTCTGGAACTAAAAATTTATAGTAAAAGTCCATTAACTTTGAATTTAAAATACATACTAAAGTTTCATACTTCAATATTTTGTTTGTCATGATAATATTATGTACATTATTTAAAGAAAGAAATCCCTCAAAATCTATTGCACCAATGATTTTATCACTGGTTTGTCTAACCATAATTTTTTTTTGAAAGAAATTTAAACTTTGTCTTGGTTCAGCTAAGAATTTTCCATACTTCAGCCAATTTGTTTTTGATGGATGGATCACATATTTATTTATACTTCCACCAACAATATAATTATAATAAGTATCATTGATTTTTTCATTTGCATCAAAGATTCTATTTTTCACATCATCTTTGGTCTGTTTTGGAGTTCCTTTATTTGTTTGGTAAGGTTTAATTCCAACTGTTACATTTGCGTAAGAATATAATTCATTTGAATTATCAAAAATTTTATTTATAACTTTTAACTTTCGTCCTCCAAATAATAGGTTAAATCCTAATTCATATCCATCTAACCAATCATCTTGTGAAATATTTGTATATTCTTTAACTTCTATCTCATCATCTTTATTAAAAGAATTAATAATAATATTTTTATTATTATTTTCATTCTTTGAAAATATAAGAATTGATGTCTCAGCGGTTACATCACTAAAGACTTGATATCTAAATAATAAAAGTTTTTCAAAGAAAGTCTTTTCGATTAAATACTTTCTTAAGTCTTTAAAATAAAACATCGTTAACCAAGTAGAAGGAATGATATAACCTAATTTTCCATCTTTTTGTAAAAGCTTATATGCTTTTTCCATAAATAAGGTATAGGTGTCAATTTGATATTCAACTGTTTCAAAAGTATCATTGAAGTAATCTTTATCCGTCTTTGAAAGCTTTGCTCCATACGGAGGATTCCCAATAACAACATCAAAACCACCCTTGGCAAAAACTTCAGGAAATTCTTCTTCCCAAACAAAGGCATTATCTACTACTGACTTATCACCTATAAGAGAGTTTCCAACCTTAATATTATTGGCTAACTTATTAAGCTTTCTTCCTCGCTCAACTGTTCTAAGCCAAAGACTTAGTTTTGCGATTTCAACCGACTCTTCATTAATGTCAACACCAAAAAGGTTATGCTCTAAAATCTCTTTTTTTACATCAAAAAGCCCTAGGACATTTCCACCCATAAGGATTTTCTCATTCTCATCTATATATTCATGTTCATAAATCAGAAAGTTCAAGGCTTGATTTAAAAAAGCACCTGAACCACAGGCAGGGTCAACTATCTTTAAACCTAATAGATATGCTCTATAAGCTTCTAAAGACTCTTTTATCTTTAATTCGCCCTTAGTAAGTTTTTTTGGATTTTTAGGAATGAGAACCTCTATGTTTTCCAAACCTAAGGCTTCTCTTTTATCTTTACAGAGTTTGCCAAGGGTGTTTTCTACTATATATTCTGTTATATACTCAGGTGTATAAAAGACCCCATCTTTTTTACGCTTAGTTTTACTCTTGTCAAAATCACTCTCTTCTATATTTGCTTTTATCTCTTCTAGGTCTGAAAGGGAGTTCTCAAAAATATGCCCTAAGATATCTACATCTATGTCTGAATTAAAGTCATAAGCAGAGAGTTGTAAAGGCAGTTCTTTTAAGACCTCATCATCTATAATAAGCGCATCTAAAACCTCATCACAAGCAAAAAGCCCACCATTGTACTCAGGTATGTCTAGTTTCTTATTGCCTTTGTTTATTCCTTTAAAATATATCTTATAAAAATGGTAAAGGCTTCTATCTTCAATATCACCTTTATGATGGTCAATAATGGCTTGAATTGTGTTCGTTTTTAAAATGCCCCTGTCTTCTCCAAAAAAGATAAATATCATTCTGTCTAAGATTTTTTGCGTAAGATTTAAAAGAAGTAAGGGTTCTTGATTATTGTTCTTTTTGATATTATGAAACAAATCTAATCGCAGTTGTGAATACTTTTTGTACAGTTCATTAGATATCTGCTCATCTTTGAGTTTAGACTGCTTTTTAAGTGCAAGTATCTTCAAAGAGAGCATATCTTTAACATTTAACATAAGATATAAAAGTGTGAATTTTTCAAGGTTTAAATTAAAAAGATTAAACTCTTCAAACTCATTCGAGTGTTCTATATAAAAACGTAACTTTTCAAAGTTAGAAGTAATAACATACTTACATGTTGGATGATTATTTTTGTAGTTAAAAGCTTGGTTCACAATGCTCTGCATCGACTTCGTCTTAGTGGACTTTAACTCAATCACCGCAATCACTTCACCATCTACTAAAATAGCCCCATCAACTTTTTTAGAATCACTTAGATTTTTAAACTCTGTTGTTAAGTTGAAATCGGGAGAGGGGTTTAAAACATAAGAGAAAATATCAACAAATAGGTCTTGAAAAAAACCGTACTGATACTGTTCTTCTTTTGACTTTTTAATATTTTCTATTTTTGGTAAAAAAGCTGTTTTATATTTTTCAAATGCTACTTTAATATCATTATGATTAAGTTGTTCCAAGGCAAGACGTAAGACAGAGTTTTGAAAGAGGCTCATTAATATGACTTTTTATTTATTATACCTTTTATTTCCTTGATGGTTTTTTTACATAATTCATCAAAGTTATAATATTTAAAAAATAGCTACAATTGTTAAAAGGGGATTTTTATACTTACGGATAAAATGTGTGACTTGTATAGAAAACTTCCACTGTCTATACTGATATTCAGAGATAAAGAGCTTGTTCATATCAATAAATATCTGCTAGAGATGTTTTGTATTGATGAACTTGTTATTGAACTTAAAGAGGTGAAAACAGAAATTTATTACCATATTTTTGAACATGCTTATGGGCTTGAGATTAAAAGTGATGACGCTCTTTTTGAGCAACTTTTGAAGCAAGAAGAGTTAAACTATAAACAAGATATTATACAGATTGATCTCTTTTATGAAGAAGATTTTACAATTTTTATTCTTACTCGTCTTAAACCTAAAGAGAGTTCTAAATTCGTTAATATTGCAGAAAACCTCTCAAATGAAGTCAAAATTTATGATATCTTTGCTAAAACACAAAAACGATCATTTAGACTATTTTCTATGTACAAAGGGCTTCATATTAACTCTGATGCCTTACTTGTTAAGGTAGATGATGAGCATTTAGTTTTTAAGGTCTCTAAAAAACATCTGTACAGTTTTAAATATAATAATGAGTTTATTATTACCCCTCAATTCAACAGTAAAAATGCTATTATTACTAAGGCAACAAAGGTCGATATGACTCGGCAACTTCTTTACCTCTCGCATCTTCAAAACAGACCACTAAGTGCAAAAAATCGCTGAACTATTCGGGTTAAACCGCATAAGGAATCAATTAATATACATATTAATCAAGAGGCTTATTCTCTTTATGACATCTCTTTATTTGCTCTCTCTTTTCTTGTAGAACTGGATAATATTCTTTCTAATAAAGAGAAAGAGATTTATGATATAAACTTCACATTAAAAGACGATGTTCAAATATCAAAGATAAAAGTTAAAGCTCAGGTAGAAAAGATTCTTCTGCAAGATAAAGAGCGAAAAGTTGTTTTGAATTTTTTAGATGACGAACATACAAAACAGCAAATAAAACATTATATAAATTTTAGACAGATGGAACTTTTAAGGGAGCTAAAAAGTGTCGTTAATAAAATTGAGTTAAGTTAACCAAGGCAGAAGTTTTTCTACACTTAGCCCCATAGCACACGACTCATAACCTTTGACTTCTTTAATGTAAGCCTTACAAAAACCTTCTACCATACACGCCCCCGCCTTGCCCTGCCACTCACCTGAGTCTAAGTAGTTTTGTAAATCCTCTTCATCAAAGGTATCAAAAAGATAATCTGTTGTTGAGATATCAATTAACTCTAGTTGTGAGCTTTTGTAAATCATACAAGTCACAATAGAGGTTACTTTTCCACTTTGAGTTAGTAGAATCTCTTTTGCTTCTTCAATACTTTTTGCCTTACGTAAAATCTTATCCTGAGCTGTAATTACCGTATCAGAACATAAAATGGGCATGGCATTAAAATCATACGCTTTTAGAGCAGCTTGAAACTTTCCATAACTGGCTTGATAAACAAAGTTTTTAGGAGAATTTGCGATAATTTGGTCTTCATTATAATCAACAGGAGATTGAACAAAATCAATCCCAGCATTCTTCAGAAGCAGTGCTCTACTTGGGGACTGTGAACACAAACGAAGCATATTAAGAGTGAGAGTATCTAAGCACAACACCTAGATAAATTACAATAACACCCAGCGTAATATTAAGAGGCACCATATACTTGCCAATTAAACCTAATTTCGCCTTCGCAGTTGCCGCGTCATTAGTAAGTAGTGCCTTTTCTGCCTTAGAACGAAAGAACATCATCAGCCCTAAATTAGCTGTCATAATCATCCAAATCACTTCTTTAACATGAATAAGATTGTACATGCTCATTGCCGTCTCATCAATTACATTTCCATTGGCATCAATCGCAGCATTTCTAAAATCCCAACCTACTGCCATAATCACTGCCGTAATGATTAAAATAACAACAAAGGGAGAGACAATGTAAAACAGACGCTTAAGTGCGTGCGCTACTCTCTGCATTCTAAAGATTGGATTTTCAACATGCAAAAATGAGTGATGCGCAGCAAAACGCATGGCTACCATTCCGCCAACCCAAATAACAGCAGAAATCACATGAAGAAATACAATCAGTTCCGTATTAGCCCAAAAAAGGTTTGTCATAGCCTCTTTCATTAAACAAGAACCTCTTTAATAAAGTCTAAAGACGCAATTTTTGCCTCTTCCAATTTGGAAGGATCTTTTCCACCCGCTTGTGCAAAGTCAGGACGACCACCGCCACCACCGCCAAGGATTGGAGCAATTTTCTTAATCCAGTCTCCTGCTTTAGCTTCTGCACCTTTAACCCCTGCAGCAATCATTACCTTCTCACCTTTTATCTGAAAAAGCATAGCACATAAGGATTCATTCTTATTTTTAAGCTCATCAATACGGGTCTTAACATCACCCGATTTAATCTCTTCTATAATAACAGTAACACCATTAATCGTTTCAGAGCCTAAGTCTTCTTTTGATGCCGACATCGCTTCTTGAACCTCAAGCTTAAGGGATTTCACCTGTTCTTTAAGTTTTGTAACACCTGTTAATACATCACGATTTTTTACTTCCACTTCTACTTGTAAAAGGGTATGACGTTGTTCTTTAAAAAGATTATAGGCTGCGTTTCCACATACCGCTTCAATACGTCTAACCCCTGCAGAAACACCCGACTCTTTTGTGATAACAAAGGTTCCAATAACAGCTGTGTTATTAATATGTGTTCCCCCGCACAGTTCCACACTCGCGTCGCCAAAACTTACTACACGAACCTTATCACCATACTTCTCACCAAACTGAGCCTTAGCACCTGAACTCTTTGCCTCATCAATGCTCATCTCTTTAGTAAGCCCCTCAATACCACGAAGAATTTGGTAATTAACCTGCTCTTCTACTTCTGCAATTTCAGCACTTGTCATCGCTTTGGGATGAGAAAAGTCAAAACGCAGACGTCGTGCATCATTTGATGAACCTGCTTGAGAGATATGATCACCTAAGATATCATACAGGGCTGCATGAAGAAGGTGCGTTGCTGAGTGATGCTTTTCTACTTCTAAACGATTAATATCTACCACTGCTTTAACTGTAGCATTTGTTAAAAGCGTCTCTTTTACTTCAACATGAGAAAGGTTTAAGTCAAAAAACTTTCGTGTATCTGTTACGGTAGCACGATTATCAAGTTGACCGATATCACCCACCTGTCCCCCTGACTCTGCATAAAAAGGGGTCTTATCTAAAAGCACCCATCCGGTATGAGAGGCATGAAGTTCATCTACAATTTTAAAGTCTTCACTTAAAAGTGCTTGGATTTTTGCTTCATTCACAGTGCTTTCATAACCTGTAAATTCATTCTTTCCAAACTTCTCTAAAAGTGTTTTAAAATCACCCTCATTTGCCGCGTCTCCCGAACCTTTCCATGCTGCTTTTGCACGGGTACGTTGTTCTAGCATTAAGGCATCAAACTTAGCAGAATCAAGTTTTAGGTTTTCACCCTTTAACATGTCTTGCGTTAGGTCAAGTGGGAAACCAAAGGTATCATATAACTTAAAGGCAACCTCCCCTGAGAAAACATCCTTAGTATTTTTCAACTCTGCATTAAAAAGCTCAATCCCTGAAGCAATGGTCTTAAAGAAACGTTGTTCTTCAAGTTGAACCTGAGTTTTTACTGTCTCTTTTTTAGTCTCTAAATAAGGATAAATCTCTTTCATCTGCTCAACTAAAATATCTACAATTTTATACATAAAGGCTTCACGAAGACCAAGAAGATAACCATGACGTACTGCACGTCTTAAGATACGACGAAGTACATAACCACGCCCTTCGTTTGAGAAGTTAATGTCTTGAGAAAGTAAAAATACTGCGGTTCTAATGTGGTCAGCAATTACACGAAATGAAGCACCTGCTTTGTACGCATACCTTTTGCCCGTAAGCTCTTCAACCTTGTTAATGAGGGGCATAAACATAGACGAGTCATAATTAGAAAGTTTCCCCTCTTTAATCGCAACGACACGTTCAAGCCCCATTCCTGTATCAATTGAAGGTTTAGCAAGAGGAAGTCTCTCTCCACCCTTAACCTTCACTTCATACTGCATAAATACGAGGTTCCAAATCTCTAAGAAACGGTCACCCTCGCCACCCATCTTGTCTTCAGGACCATTAAAATTCTCTTCACCTTGGTCATAAAAAATTTCTGAACAAGGACCACAAGGACCTGTATCACCCATAGACCAGAAGTTATCTTTATCGCCTAAACGCATAATTCTATCTGCAGAGATATGTTTTTTCCACATCTCTTCAGCCTCATCATCAGAGTCATGAACCGTTACCCAAAGTTTATCTACATCAAAACCAAGCTCTTTAGTAATAAACTCCCAGGCATAAGCAATCGCTTCTTCTTTAAAATAATCTCCAAAAGAGAAGTTACCTAACATCTCAAAAAAAGTATGATGACGTGCAGTATGCCCAACATTTTCTAAGTCATTATGTTTACCACCTGCACGTAAACAGGTCTGACAAGAGGTAGCTCTTGGGTTTTTTGGACGAGGAATTTCACCCGTAAAAATTGACTTAAACGGAACCATTCCCGCATTATTAAAAAGTAAGGTAGCATCATCAGGTACAATTGGTGCACTGGCTATAGGGGTATGTCCCTTTGATTCAAAATAGTCTAAAAACGCTTTTCTAACGTCCATAATTGTTTCCTATATATCATCAGTTTTACTCGTGGATTAAGTAAAATGATCTGTTTTTTCTTAACAGGAATTTCCTGTATTAAAGACTTACTAAAAAGCCTTTGTATAAATAAGTACGCGATTATAACCAAGTGGGGGTAAAAAGAGAATTAAGTGGCGTGTTAAGCCTTTGCCTTTTGTAAGCTTTGTATATAAACGGTTTCCATTTTACTAAGAATTTCAGGAATAGAAAGAGAAAAGTCTTTTAGAGCTAAGAATGCCTCTTCACTAATCTCTTTTTGCTCTTCACAAATATCAATTATTTCTGAAAGATAACGTAGTTGATCTCGATTATCCATACATTTTTCACATATGATGACATTTTCACAAAAATCTTTATTTAAAACAACATAAGTATCAGTTAAAGCATCATTGAGTTGTGCTAATAATGCTAAATCTGTTAAGCTTTTTTCA
Source organism: Campylobacterales bacterium (assembly GCA_024280035.1). Classification (GTDB taxonomy): domain Bacteria; phylum Campylobacterota; class Campylobacteria; order Campylobacterales; family Sulfurimonadaceae. Next base: position 56,441 of record JAJRQV010000014.1, on the reverse strand, counting down.
AAATCTAGTTTAGCTAAAATTATGCTCAAACGCATAAACTCCTGCTGAACTGCTTCAAATATTATTTTCATAAAACAGATACCCCTATATAATATTTTTTACTGTTATATTACTCATTGAATCCTAACAAAGCGTTAACAACGAATAAAATAGTGCTATTTAATCATAGTATTGTGATTTTCTAGTCTTCTTTGATAAAAATAGGTATACACCCCTGCAATTACAATAACAAGGAAAAATGAAATAAACACTAGTTGATGCAGATATTCTTTAATAAGTGCCTCTTCTTCACCTAAAACATACCCTAAGGCAACAAGAATACTTGACCATAATGCAGCACCTAAAAAAGTATACAAAGTAAAGGTTGAAAGTGGCATTTGAGAAAGCCCTGCAGGAATTGAGATAAGTTGACGAATTCCAGGAATAAGACGTCCTGTAAAGGTTGAAATAGCTCCATGTTTTTGAAAAAAGTCTTCCATTTTATCTAATGTTTTTTCTTTCATAAATAAGTATTTTCCGTACTTGTATAAGAATGCTCTGCCTAAAGAAAGGGCTAAAAAGTAATTAACTAAAGCCCCAATCATAGAACCTAAATAAGCGGCTAAAAGAACATATACTAAGTTCATTTCACCCTTATCTACTAAATAACCCGCAGGTATCATAACCACTTCAGAAGGAAAAGGAATAAAAGAACTCTCTAGAGCCATCATAATGATAATTCCACTATATCCCCACTCTCCCACAGTTGCTAATATAAAGTCAGTTAATTCTGCCAACAATCTTCTACCTTTTGAATAATCTTTTTTGCCCCATCTTTGTGAATTAACAATTTCAATTTTTTAGAAGGTTCTTGCATATTTTGTTCTAAAACTTCTAAAAGTAATTCATAAGGATTTTCTTCTTGTCTTGCCATCCATGAAGCCTCTTTCTTGACTAAAAAAGAGGCATTAAAGAATTGATGATCACCTGCTGCAAAAGGGTAAGGAATATACACAGCAGGAAGATTTGAAGCAGAAAGTTCCCATAAGGTACTTGCACCCGAACGACTCACGGCTAAATCGCTCTTTTGCATTAGCGCATCAATATCATCTCTAAAAGCAAAAACCTCAGCCTTAATACCTAAAACTTCATACTCTTTTTCAACTTTTTCAATCTCTAATTTACCTACCTGATGATAAATTTTTATCTCTTTTTTCTTTAAAGTAGGAGCAACTTTTATAGCTAGTTCATTAATATAAGAAGCTCCTTGAGAGCCTCCCAAAAAGATAATAGTTTTTATCTCACTACGTTCTCTTGCTTTTTCAAAAAAGCTTTCTCTTACAGGATAATCTTTGACACTTGAGTCTTTTTCATAAGAGCTAAAAAACTCTTTAGCATAAGGTCTTAAGAGTCTATTTAAACGACCAATAGCTACATTTTGTTCATGAATAAAATAGGGTTTAGCTAATATTACAGCAGCAAAAGAAGCTGGTGCAGCTGAAAATCCACCTACACTAATCACAGCATCCACTTTTCTTACATACAACATAGCTTGAAGTGTCGCTTTTAGGGTTAAAAAAAGGGAAAATATTTTTCCTAAACCTTTTTTATTGACCACGCCTGATGTTTTTAAAAAATGAACTTGGGTCAAAACATTATCATTAGTAAACCATGACTGATCTTGCCCTGAAGTAGAACCAATAAAACTTGAACTGTGCCCTAATGTAGATGCCGCATCTCTTAAACTCTTGGCAATAGCAAGATGCCCTCCTGTACCGCCTCCTGTAATTAGGAGTTTCATTTGGCACGCATCTTTTTAGAAATCATCAACACCATGCCCATTCCTATGGAAGCAGCGAGCATGGAGGACCCCCCATAAGAGAGAAAAGGTACAGAAATACCCTTAATTGGTGTCAAACCTGAAATTCCATACGCATTCATTAAAAAAGCGAAGGCAAAAAGAAGTACGATACCTACAGAAAAAAGATAATATACAGGGTTGTCACTTCGGTTGGCCACCTTAAAAATACGCTGTAAAATCACAATAACGATCATGGTAACAAATAAAACTCCAACAAAGCCAAACTCTTCGGCTAGTCCAGCTAAAACAAAGTCGGTATGTACCTCAGATAAGAATCCTAATTTAAAGGTTCCATTGGCAAGCCCTGTTCCAAAAAAACCACCATTATGAATGGCATTTAAAGAGTGCCCAATTTGGTAAGGCTCTTCAGAAACACTAATGCGCAAGGCATTTGCAAGTGAATCAGGCAAAAGAGAAAGGACAAAGTCTTGAATTGATGCCCACCACGATTTTATACGGATAATTCTATGTTCTGCTGTGGCAATAAAAAAGATAAAAAAAGCAAAGGCTAAAGAGATTAAAGAGAGGAAAAACTTAAAAGAAGAACCTGCAAAAAAGAGCATAAAAGCAAGGGTTAACCCCAAAACAACTACCTGCCCCAAATCATTTTGCATAATGGTAATTAAAAACATAATCAAAATAAAAATAGCCGCATAAGGAAGAAACCTAGCAAATTCATCACGCAGACGTATATCACTATGGTGTATATTCATTTTACGCGTAAACGACCAGGCTAAAAAGTAAACAAAACCGACCTTAAAAAACTCAACAGGGGCAAGCGAAAAACCTGCAATTTTAATCCATCGTTTTGCACCCCCAACCTCACTCACTAAGGAGGTAGGAAGAAAAGGCATGATCATCATTAACAACATTCCACCTATAAAAAGGCTCAATCCTATACGGTGAAGCCAAATGTCAGCTTCAGCACGAGAAATTACCCACATTATAATAATTGAAAAAAATGCAAATATTGATTGACGAATAGCAAAATGAAAAGGGCTATAATCAAATAAAATAACGATATACGAAGAGAGGGAATAAGACAGAACTATTCCTATAGTAATAAGTAGTGATACGGATAAAAAAAGTGCTCTGTCAGTCATTAAACTTCTTAATTATTAAATAGTGTTGATTTTTTCTGACTTGTGTCATATACGAAGTCATAGTTGTGGGATTATAACAAATACAAGCTGAGATTTTCTTATCCTATAAGGTATGATTTTTGCTTGTACTAAAATATATAAAAGTGGAATATTTTTTGCTTAGATATAAACAATTCTAAGGTAAATAAGGATTATAAATGGGTATTCAAATTAGCAAAGCACATGATTTAATGACAAAAGCACTCGATTATCGTGCTGCTCGTCAAGATTTAATTGCGGGTAATATTGCTAATGAAGACACACCTTTTTACCATCCTAGAGATATTCGTTTTGAAAAGAGTCTTCAAAATGAAGCAAAAAAGATTTTTGATGAGCCAGGTGTTGCCAAACTCGAATTGGCACGAACAAATGGAGCACATTTTGCATCAGCAGGTGAAAGTGAGCCTGCACAGGCTATGCTTTATTACAGAGATGGGCACTTAGCTAGAAATGATGGCAATAGTGTTGACTTAGATATTGAAACAACAGAGATGACAAAAAACTCCCTAATGTTCCAAGGAATCACTGCTGCTTTAAAAAAAGAAGCGGCACTCTTTAAGGCGGTTATACAAGCCTCTGAAAGAACGCAATAACTAGGTTAAAAGGACAGCTCCTGTTTAAAAGATGAATAGGTTCATCTTTTTAAGAAGTTAACTCACATAAAGTAAGGATACATTATGTCTCAATTTTTAAATAGCTTTGATATTAGCGGGTACGGGCTTTCTGCTCAACGTGCTCGAGTTAATGTAATTTCATCAAATATCGCGAATGCGCAAACAACACGTACTGAAGAAGGTGGTCCTTACCGTCGTCAACAAGTGATGTTCAAGGCGATTGACTTTAATAAGGTCTTAAATGACAGACTTATGTCAAATACGGGAGATTCAGGATATTCTGATCCTTTAGATGAGGGCTTACTTAACAATAAGGTAAATCCGCCGATTATGTCCGTAGTTGTAGATAAGATTATGCGAGATGATAAAGAACCACTGATGAAATTTGAACCGGGGCATCCTGATGCAAACGCAGAAGGTTATGTGGCATATCCCAATATTAATCCTGTTATAGAGATGGCAGACTTAATTGAAGCAACACGTTCATATCAAGCGAATGTGGCAGCATTTCAAAGTGTTAAAACCATGGCACAATCTGCCATGAGTATAATTCAAGCGTAGATAAAAGAGTTAATTTCATCTAATTGAAATCCTCTTTAAAAGACTAAAACTGAGTTGATTTTCATATCATTTGAAAAAACCTCTTCAGAAAAATAAGGTATAATTAGAACATGCAAGATTTAAATAAAGTTTCTGGTCTGTCTACTGCAGACCTTCTTGGTAAAGGTAAAACGCAAAACACCACGACAGGTGAAGGTTTTGCTGATGCCTTAAAACAATCTCTTAATGATGTAAATGAGATGCAAGTTAAAGGTGAAAAAGCAATGAGTGATTTAGCTACAGGTTCCGTAAAAGACCTTCACCAAGCTGCACTTGCCATTGATAAAGCAGAGATGAGTATGAAACTAATGTTAGAAGTAAGAAATAAAGCACTAAATGCTTATAAAGAAATTTCAAGAACTCAACTTTAATAGCCCAAGCCATTAAAGTTTTCCTTCTACAAACTCCCTATCCGTGTTGCTGTTAAGAAAATGTAATCTTTTCCTGTTATGGTGACTCTAAACTTTTTTTGTTGTAAATACTTTTTGCAATACACAACATCTTTGTACAAAAGAGACATCTCCGACATAATGTAATTGGGAACCTTTGCCCCATAAATCATCTCTCCACCCATCCATCTACTATTTGGAAACCCAAGAATCAGTGCTCCATCTTTTGTTAGATAATTTTGAACTAAAGAGAGAAAGAAGGGTTTAAAGTCTATGTTTGGGCTTTGAAAAGTGCCTATTGAAATGATTAAGTCGGATTTTTCTAGCTTAAGTTCATCAAGTTTATTAATATCATGCTCAAAAAATCTTACATTATTTTGGGGAAAACGTTTTTTTGCAAATTCTATTGCCGAAGCAGAATAATCTACCCCAATAAAGTTAATCTTTTCAAAACTATCTAAAGGAAGAAGTTCTTTAATAAGTGCAAACTCATCCCCACTGTTTACACCTAAGTCTAAAACCTGTTTTCTATTTTGAATATTAACATTTTCTAAGGCTTGCCTGTAAGCAAAGATAAAAGCAGGTTCTTCATTTTTATTAATTTCAAAAAAAGCACTGTCAACCCCATATTTTTCTTCACTTTTAAGCGTTTTATGAAAAGAGTTTTCTAAGTCTAACTTTTCAAAGCTAAGCCGCACCTTCTTCTCGTCTATCAGCACGGGAGTCAACATCCTACAAAATAGAAGTTGAGCTAAATCCGTATATGCTTTATAACCCCTGTAGATATAAGTTTCACCCTTAATTTCAAGACACCTTCCTGCATACGTACAAGAAAGATAGTCAGGATTCATCACTTCAAATTCTAGTTTTGAAGACTCTTTAAATGCTGCATTAAACCAGTTCATTATCTCTAAAGTGGAGGCACCGCTTAAGTCTTTCACTATTTTTCAATCCCATTTTTATTAGGGAACTCTTTCATCGTCTTTTTGACAACACGATTAATATAAAGCGTACGTTCTTGTGGTGTATCGTGTTGACTCAGTACATCTGTAGTTACTGCACGCCAGACAATTTTTTTATTTTTAGAAGTTAAGGCATCAATAATCAAAGTTCCCTTCGTATAGGTGTAAGTACTGGTTTGAGCAACCATGCCTCCCCCATAACGATACCCTCTATACCCTACCCTTACATAATCAGTATGAATATCTGTTTTACTCTGCACATCTGTGTGAAAAACAAAAACCATATCTGCCTTGTCTTTTTTAGCCTTTACATAACCCTTATTCTTTAACTCCTGCTCTAAAGCATTCGTAATACGGTCATTAAGAAGGGTGTTTTCTCCCTCTTTTTCATTATGTACAATAGCAAAACTTTGTTGCTGTACAAATGTGTAAGAAGGATCATAATCAACATTTACACGCAAAGACGAACAGCCTAAAAATATCAATACACTCATTATTAGTATGACTACTTTTTTCATATTTATATACCTTTTACAAGAAATCTATAAGCTATTTTAGCATTTTTAAGCTATTATTTCAGCCATGGATAACCGAAGTAAATCACAAAAAATATTAGTACTATTTCTCTTTTTAATTACAGGCTTTTTACTGTTTCTTTTTTCGCAACTCTACACAGTTTTGCACAAAAGACATAGCCCTTCTTTGTTTACTTCAAACAACTCAAAAGCTGAACGTGGTGAAATCATAAGTGCAGATGGTTTTCATATCGCAACTACCCAACAACTCTACAAGGCAGTGGTAAATACACGAAATATTGACCCCGATAAAAAAGATCTTTTTGTAAAACTTTTTTCTATTTACAGTGGTATTAGTGAGAAAACAATTAACAAACGTCTTAAAAAAAGAAAAGGTTCGGTAGTTCTGTCTTATCATATTAATCCACAAGATGCTCAATATTTAAAAACACTTGCTTATAAACTGCGCCGAATGAAGGTCTTTGTTGAATATGTTCGTCCTAATGGTCGTACTATTTTACACGGGCTAAACATCTTACCCAGTGGAGAAAAAAGACTCTACCCTTATGGAGACTTACTTACACCTATTATTGGTTATATTCATAAGGTAGAAGAAGACTCATATACTCGTGTGCATGGTGTAAAAGGGGTTGAAAAGAGTTTTGAAGATGTACTCAATGCCCAACAAAACGGTAAACAGTTTGGTCCAAGAGATGTTAATAATTATATGATTTTAAATAAACGCTCTTTTACTAAACCTGATATTAATGGCTTAAATGTTCATCTTAGTATTCCTGTAACCCTGCAAAAACGTGTTGAAAAAAGCTTAAAAGAGATGAAAACAAAACTGGATGCTGATGAGATTATGGCCGTAGTTATGGAGTCAGGTACAGGTAAGATTATCTCTATGGCAAGTTCAAACCGTTATCTACCAACTAAGATTAAAAAGTCAGACTACCCCTCTTTAAATGCAAATGTTATTGAGTACAGTTTTGAGCCAGGTTCGGTTTTAAAACCTATTATATTTTCTCTTTTACTAGAATTAAAACTTATTAATCCTTATGACCTCGTCAATGGGCATAATGGGCGTTTTAAAATAGGTCGAAAAACCATTACAGATGAACATAAATTCCAGTGGTTATCAGCAGAACATGTAATTGTTCACTCTTCTACTATTGGAATTGCTCAGATGGCACAAAAACTTCCTGCCTTAGAGTATTATCAAGGGCTTATTGATTTTGGTTTTTCACAAAAAAGCAGACTTGAACTTCCTTATGAAAAAGCAGGAAGCATTCCCGCTATTAATCAATTAAAAAATGAGATTTATAAGGCGACCACTTCTTATGGTTATGGGCTGAATGTAAACGTTATGCAACTGCTTAAAGCCTATAATGCTTTTAATAATAGAGGTCGAATCTTACAACCCTATTTTGTAGATAAACTCATTGATATGCATGGAAATGTAGAAAGCATCACACCCGCAGGTTCTGTACAAGTTATCTCAACCGCAACGGCTGAACGTATGAAAAAGATTTTAATTAAAACCGTTAAAGAAGGAACCGGAACAGGAGCTATCACCAAAGGTCTTGAAATTGGTGGAAAAACGGGAACCGCACATATTGCGGAACGTGGGCGTTACGTACGAAAATATAATACTTCATTTTTTGGTTTTGCAAATGACAAAAAGCATAAATACACCATTGGTGTCACAGTTGTTCAACCAAGAAAAAACCATTTTGCTTCACTCACTGCCGTACCCACTTATAAAAATATAGTTGACCTACTTGTAGAGTTTGACTACCTAAAGCCAAAGATTGTCAATTAGACGTGTACTTCCTAGTTTTGCTGCTACTAAAATAATTGTATTTCCGATTTCAACCTCGTTAAGAGGAATAAAAGCACGCGATACAATGGCAACATATTCAATATCTAAAGGTTCTAAGGTCTGAAACATCTCTTTTTTGATTAATTCTGTAGTTAATTTCTTTTGCATAACTAACTTTGTTGCTACCTTTAAAGACTTAGAAATTTTTAGTGCTTCTACTCTTTCATTTTTATTAAGATAAACATTACGAGAGCTCATTGCTAAACCATCACTCTCTCTAATCGTTTCAAGGGCTACAATTTCAACATCCATACAAAAGTTTTTGACCATTTGCATAATAAGGGCTAACTGCTGGGCATCTTTTTTACCAAAATATGCCTTTGTAGGTGAGACCATATTTAAAAGTTTCATCACCACGGTTAAGACCCCATCAAAATGACCCGGACGAACATAACCCTCTAAGATACAACCTCTAATATTTGGTGCAGATATTTTAATTTCATCATCTTCATACATATCTTTGACCTGAGGATAAAAAAGAACATCTACACCAGCAAGTGAACAGATTTTCTCATCTGCTTCAAACTTAGAAGGATATTTATCTAAATCTTCTCCTTCAAGAAACTGTGTAGGATTAACAAAAATAGAAACTACCGTAATGTCATTCTTTCTTACTGATTCTTCAATAAGACTCAGGTGCCCATGATGCAGGGCACCCATAGTAGGAACGAAACCTACAGAGCCTGTATTAACTTTTAAAATTTCTTTAAGTTCTTTTGGTGTTCGTGCAATCTTCAAAATTTAAGCCTTAATGCATTATAATAAGCCAATTATATAATATTAATGGAAAATACATCTATGGATCATTACGAATACAGTGAACTTTTAAAAACTTTATCAACAAAAATGAAGAATATTGAAAATATTGTCAAACCTAAAGATATTCAAATACGTCTTAATGAGATTGAAACATTAGAAAATTCTCAAGACTTTTGGAATGATGCCACAGCCGCAGGTATAATTCAAAAAGAGAAGACTCAACTTGAACGAAAACTAGAAAAGTTTGGACAGGCTTCAGGAAAATTAGAAGATGCCAGTGAACTTTATGAGATGGCAAAAGAAGAGAAAGATGATGAAAGTATAGAGATGCTTTTTCAAGAAGCTCATGAACTTGATGAAAGCGTACAACAGATGGAAATTGAAGTCATGCTCTCAGGCGAACATGATGCTAATTCTGCTATTTTATCTATTCATCCCGGCGCAGGAGGAACAGAATCCCAAGATTGGGCACATATGCTCTTTAGAATGTATTCACGTTGGGCGGAAAGACGTGGATTTAAAGTTGAAATTTTAGATTATCAAAATGTAGAAGAGGCAGGAATTAAAGACGCCTCAATTCTTATTAAAGGTGAGAATGCTTATGGTTATTTAAAGGTAGAAAATGGGATTCATCGTCTTGTTAGAATCTCACCTTTTGACTCTAATGCAAAACGTCATACCTCCTTTTCATCTGTAATGGTTTCACCTGAACTTGATGATGATATTGATATTGAAATTGAAGATAAAGATATTCGAATTGATACCTATCGTGCTTCTGGTGCAGGAGGGCAACATGTTAATAAAACAGAGTCTGCTATTAGAATTACACATATTGAGACGAATGTCGTAGTACAATGTCAAAATGACCGTTCACAACACAAAAATAAAGCCACTGCAATGAAGATGTTAAAATCTCGTCTGTATGAGCTTGAAATGGAAAAACAACAGGCTGAAAAAGCAGGTGTTGAAAAATCAGAAATTGGTTGGGGGCATCAAATTCGTTCGTATGTTATGCAACCTTATCAACAGGTAAAAGATACTCGGTCAAATGAACCATTCTCAAATGTAAGTGCTATTTTAGATGGGGATATTGATAAATTAATTGAGGGCGTACTCATCGCTCAAAAGAAATAAAATATTTGGCTTAAAAAAGTTTATTTAACACCTTAAAAATCAGGAGAAGAAATGAGACGTTTTAATAATCGTTCAATTTTATACTTACACGGCTATGACTCCTCTTCACAAGGTTCAAAACCTAATGCCTTACGTACCTTGTGTACAGAAAACCGTCTTTTAATCCCTGATTTACCCTTAGATCCACAAGAGTGTATGGTACTTGCCGAAGACACACTTCGAACTGCATCCAATGATACTATTATCATTGGTGCTTCTTTGGGTGGTTTTTATGCTTATTATCTTGCCTGTAAATTTAAAAAAGATTGTCTTTTAATTAATCCTGTTTATCAACCTGCCATGGAAGCCAAGAAGATGTTAGAAGCAGAAGAGAGTCTTGAAAAGAAAAAGATGATTTTAAATGCAGCCAATATGTACCTTGCTTACACAAGCACACTTAATAGCATGAATAGACCCATGAACTGTTTTGTAGCTTTAGGTACTAAAGATATGATTATTGACCCAGAAGAGTCTGCATTACATTTTTCTGATGCTTATGTCAATAATTATGATGATGACCATCTTATGCTAAATAGTTTTGAAAAAGTTATTGAAGATTTTGAAGAGTTTTTACACGCAAGAAGTTAATCCATTTTACTAAGCCACTACAATAAACTGGTTTGGTGAAATTTTTATACCTAAGAAATTTGGACCATTTTTTTTGTATCTCTTTGAATTTTTTGTACTAAGGGTTTAATGAGATGAATAAACGCAGGAGGGTGAATAGGTTTTTTAATAAAGTTATGTACGCCTAAACGTTTAAAGTCCCCTTTATAAGAGATATCTTCTTCTCCCGTTACAATTACTATCTTTGATTTTTCCAGATGTTTAAAATCTGAAGAAATTTGTGTAATTAATTCTAATCCACTCATCTCAGGCATATTTAAATCACAAAATATAAGATCATAATAATCTTTTTCGAAAGTGTCTAAGGCTTCAATAGCCGTAGAAAACTCCGTAATATCACTAGCATCTATGCCCATCTCATCTAAACTAATAACAATCATCATTCTTACTGACATTGAATCATCAACTATTGCGATTTTCATTCTTCACCTAAAGTTTTATATTCTTTATTTTAACCCTCTTTTATCATATTTTGCTTAGAATACTTTTTATGAAAAAAAATTTATATGTACCTGATACCATTTACCTTCTTATTCGCATTAAAGCTAAGAAAAAATATATAGATAGTATATTAAATCTACTCTACACTAGCATTGCGCCTACGCATAAAGAACAGTCATGTCAAGAGTATAAGATTTTAAAAGAAAGAGATACAATTATAGTTTATGGAAAATGGAAAAATAAAATGAGTTTAGAGATGCACCTTCTGTTTCAATACCATTTAGCACTTTTTGAAGAGACCCTCCCACCCTTATGTAAAAAAATATCTATTCAAACCTATCAAGAGTTAGAACCTCCAATTACTGCACTGAGTCTTAATTAAATATGTTTGATAAAGTCCTACGTGAAACACAAAATGAAGATAACTGTGCCTATTTACAAGACACTAAACAGACCACATATTATAAAATAATTGAAAATTGTTCTACTGAATATTGTGAACATCTGATTGAAAGAGGATGGAGACGTTTTGGTTCTATGTTTTTTCGTCCTATTTGTGAAACATGTACACAATGTGAAAGTTTAAAAGTTGATGTTAAAAACTTTGCTTATTCAAAGTCTCAACGACGGGTAAAACGTAAAAATACAGATACAAAAATACATATTAGAAAACCAAAGGTTAGTCAAGAGCATCTTGAGCTTTTTGAAAAATACCATCTGCATATGAAAGATAAAAGAGAGTGGGCACATAATTACACAGATGCTAAACATTATTTTGCCTCTTTTGTACATGGGCATGGAGATTTTGGATATGAAGTTTTATATTTTATAGATAATAAATTGGTGGGAGTAGACTTAGTTGATATCTTGCCTAATGGTATCTCTTCTATCTACTTTTTTTATGATCCTGATTATGAACAGTACTCTTTAGGAACCTATTCTATGTTACAACAAATTCAAATTGCTAAAGATAATGATTTAGACTGGATATATATGGGGTATTATGTAAAAGAGTGTCAAAGTTTGGCATATAAAAGTCGTTATAGCCCTTATAAAACATTAGAAGGACGACCAAATGAAAATACCACTGCAAAGTGGATATAAAGATATGTTATAATCATTAAAAACCCCACAGAATATACTTTTACAAAGGTCTTTCCCTTATTATGCAGAGAAATTTTTTAGAAAAACGAAGAAAAAAACCATCTTATACTGTGCCCTTCTTCTATTTTTTTCTAGAACTTATTGCCATGTACCTTTTACTGAGTCTTTTTAACTGGAATTTAGATTTTTTTGCATGGAATTTTTATGCTTATATTGCTCTATCTTTCTGGCTTGTTTATACAAGTTTAAAACTCTATTTTGTACTTAATCGGCAAAAAATATCTTATGACTAAACTATCAAAACTTTTTTTAAATTACCTTCATAGTAATCATACATTTACACAAAAAGAGAGTCTTCTTCGATTTCAATTTGAATTTTTTAATACTATGTTGCTTTTGGCAATTTTTATTCCTCCTTTCATCTCATATTTTCATTATGATGTGAATGAGATTCTTGTTTATAGTGATAATGCCTTCTCTATTTTAAGCGTTTGCATCGTCTTCTTATTACGTCATAACAAAAAATATTACACCCTTGCTGGAACAATATTTTTACCCTCTTTATTTTTAACCATCAGTGCAGCTTTTTATCTTTCTGGGGATGATGCCAGTAAAATTGCATGGGGACCTATTCTTTTTGCCTCTGCCTTTTTATTACAAGGCATACGTGTTGGTATTTTATGGTTTGTTATTACTATGTTTTCGTATTGGTTAGCTTATGGACTTTATGGGCAAGAGGGTATATATTATAGTGCCTTAGAACTCATTTTTGTCTCTTTTGCCTACTTTACCCTTGTGGTCATTGTTGCCGCTTTTAAACATAAAAACAATGCTGATAATCAGAGTCTTTTAGAGATGAATGAGACCTTAATACAACAAGCAAAAGAACTTAAACATTTTAATGAAGAGCTTAAAAAACGCATTAAAAGTGCCTTAGTAGAGAGTCAAAATAAGACCCAGTCTATTCAACGTCATCTTGATTTGATTAATGAACATGTTATTACGATAAATATAGGTATGTATGGGCTTATAACCAATGTCTCTTCGGCTTACTGCACCATTACAAAATTTCCAAAACAGCATTTTATCTCAAGCCCCTTTACCTCAATTTTTGGCTCTTTTCTTCCGGTTGAAGAACTCAAGCTAATCTGGAAAAAACTTCAAAATGAAGAGACCTATAAGGCTGAAGTACATAATCAAGATGCTTATCAACAAAGTTATTGGTTAGAATTTACAATTTCACCGGAGTACACCAATTCTCAAGAACATATTGGTTATATTCTGATTGCTCGAGACATTAGTAGTCAAAAACTGGTACAACAACAGCAAGACCAGCTTCTTTCTCAATCTCGTCATGCCGCTATGGGAGAGATGATTTCTATGATTGCACATCAGTGGAGACAACCTCTTGCTACCATTACCGCTATTACAAGCCATATTACTCTTGATATAGAACTCAAACAAGACAACGCCCTTTCAACACAGGCTAAACTTCAAGATATTGACAATCAAGTCTTACATCTTTCAAGTACTGTTGAAGATTTTAGAGACTTTTTTAAACCTACAAAAGGAATTGAAAACACCTATGTAAGTGAACTCGTTAAAGAAGCCTTAAAACTTTTAGAACATAAATTAAAACAAAAAATCAGCATTATTTATACAGAAAAAACAGATATCTGTTTAGCCCTTTATCGAAATGAGTTAGTCCAAGTCCTCATTAATATTTTAAATAATGCTTATGATGCACTTGAGTCTACTCAGCCAGAGAAACCTTGTATTATTATTCGAGAGTATCAAGAAGATGAATATATTATTATCTCTATACAAGATAATGCAGGAGGTATTCAAGAAAAAAATCTTAAGCATATTTTTGATCCCTACTTCTCTACAAAAACAAAAAATGGAACAGGTTTAGGTCTGTATATGAGTAAGAGCATCGTTGAAGACCATCAACAAGGTCGATTAGTTGCTTTTAATAAAGATGATGGTGCTCTCTTTAAACTCTGTATTCCTTTATCAACATGTGCTCTTAATGATATCTACTACACATAAATTCACACTGCTTATGATTGTAGCCATGCTCTTATGGGGTGGAGGTTGGAGTGCTTTAAAGATTTTAACAGAATCTGTGGGGGTTGAGGTCCTTACCTTTTGGCGTTTTGTTATTATGTTTATCTCATTTATTCCTATCTTGTTTTTTATAAAAGAGCCTCTAAGACTCCCAAAAAAAGGGATTAAATACATCCTTGGAAGTGCTTTTTTAAATATTCTTTTTATGTTTTTTGCTTATTTAGGTGTTAAATATTCTACGGCAGGAAGTGGTGGGGTAATCATCACTATTTTAAGCCCTCTTTTTACCTTTATTCTTTCTTTATTTATCTTAAAACAAGAGCATACTAAACTTCAATATCTGGGTCTTTTTATCGGTTTAATGGGAGGGATTGTTATGCTTAATATTTATCATCTTGAGAGCTTTAACTCGGGTGAATTTTATTTTATACTTGCTGCTATAAGCTGGGCAGGCATAACCCTCTTAGCTCAGAAATCTCATCTTCATCTTAACACCATTAATTACAGTTTTTTTATAGCAACGATTTCCATGGTAGTTTTGTTTTTCATCACCTTAAATTATCATACAACTGTTATTTTTCAACAAGATAGAAGATTTTGGATAGCACTTTTATACTTGGGAATTTTTGGACAAGCCATAGCCACTACTATTTTTATGATTGCCTCAGGTCGTTTAGGCTCAACAAAAGCCAGTTCCTTTATGTTCCTTGTTCCCATCTTTGCCCTTGCAGTAGCGTACTTTTTATTAAATGAAGAGATAAAAATCTATATCATTCTTGGTGGAATTATTTCCCTATTTGCCATATTCCTAATTAATAAAAAATCATTATAATACTTTAATACAAGACCTAATATAATAATTACATATAGGTATAAGTTCTTAACTTCTCACCTTATCCAGATAAGATGGCATGCTTTATCTTATCTTGCTAGTTAAATAATTTTTACTAAAATGAGTTGATTATGAAATGTAAATTATCTACAGTTTTTTTATTCACTTTTTTATCATTATCTTTAAATGCTGAAGATATAGACAGCCTTTTAAATGATTTTAAACTCTCTTCTGAACTTTCTAATAAAACCAAAGATGAGGCTAGAGGCAACCTTATTATCTACACCCGAGATGATATTGAACGTATGCAAGCCAATACCCTTAAAGATCTTATGAAATCACTTCGCTACTTAGGCTATAAAGAACACAGATTGGGTCAACCTGATCTTTATAATGCCGATCCTAATCTTTTTAATAGTAGTTCTGTTCGCATTTATCTTAATGAAAATGAATTATTTAATCCTCTTTTAGGGAGTGGTTTTTCACGTTTTGGAGATATGGAGTTAGACTTTATTGACCATATAGAGATTTATCAAGGTTTCCCCTCTTTTGAGATTGCCACAGAACCTGCCACTGTTGTTATACGTCTCTACTCTAAAACAGCCGAACATGATGCAGGAGGAAAAATAAAAGCCCAAATGGGGAGTTACGGCTCAAATCTTTTAAGTACCTATTATGCCCAAGAGTTTGATAACTTCTCTTATTTTGCTTATGCTGCTAAGCAAGATAATCAGTATAAAAACATATCAACACCCGAAAAAGATCTTAAAAAAAATAAACTAAGTAAGCAGTTCTTCTTCTCCGTTGAGAGTGAAAACAATACACTTGAACTTCTTGCCGCACACGAAAGTAGAGATGCCTTAATAGGGGGAGTAGTAAGTATCACCTCTCCTTTTGCCAAACCAGATTCAAATAAATTTCCAGAAGACGGTAAGTTAGAAAATCTTTTTTTAACTGCCTCCTGGACCTCTTATTTTCAAGAAAAAAGTCTTATTTTCAGCCTGAGCATCATGAAAAGTGAAACAGATTATAATCTTTACTATAACCCCTCTTATGCCTACCGACCTCTCCCTAGTTTAGAAGGTCAAGTACAGCTTAAAAGTATAAAGCAAACAACAAAAGAGGATAGTTTCACCTTAGGTTTAGTCAAAAAATTTAACTACAAAGACAATCAGTTTACCCTAGGTGCAAAGTTTCGTCATAAACATTTTGACCTAACAGACATCAGTTTAATAAGTGACTTATATATACCCCCAAGTTCAAGTATTCCCCTTGTTACTACACCCTACGCTCAAGCTTATTACAGCACTGATATCAGCTCATTCTTCTTTGAAGACGGTTACAGCATGGATGAAAACCAGATTTTCTCTTTATCAATTATGTATCAAAATTACCATAATAAACACAGTAGCGTAGACGATATCAATCTCTTTCAAGCCCGTTTGGGATATATACTTAATAAAGGCAACTTTGTATCTAAAACATTTTTAAGCCATATGCAGTTTGCCCCCGACCCTTATATGACAATCGCTCCTGCTGATCAGTACAGTAATGAGGGGCTTAAAGAAAATACATTTCACTCAATATTACAAGAGTTTTCTTATCATAACAGCTTCTCTTTAAGTAAAATTATCTTTGGCTATAACAGTATTGAGGATGTCATTCTTATTGACCCTGCCACCTTACAACTGCAAAACAATAAAAAATCAATTTCTACTACATTAGCTTCTATTGAAGAGACCCTGTTTTTTAGCCAAAATGATAAACTTGAATTACAAGCTTATGTAAATATTATTGACGCTCCTTATGAAGATGCTCCACGTCAGCACTATCATGGAGGCATGATACGAATGCTCAATAGTATAAATAAGTTTGATTTTTTTAATGAATTTATTATTCATGAAAAGCAAAATTCTACTACGAGTAATGGGCATGACTATAATCTTGGATTGATTTATCATGCGACACAAGATTTAAAGTTTAATCTTAAGGGTGAAAATATCTTTGATGATGGTTTTGAACAGTCTTATATAGATCAAATTAATGCACTCACTCAAGAGGCAAGTTTTACAGTAGTCCCTATTACTCAGCGTCGATTTTGGTTTGGAATGGAGTTAGTGTTTTGAAGGTTTTATTTTTAGCAATACTTCTCATCTCTACTGTATTTGCTTCAGATAAAGATATTGCTACAAAAATTTATCTCTCTTTAGCCATGGATGTTTCTGAGAAAAAAGACCCAATTTTTTACCTGTATGGACATATTAAGTATTTAGAAAATAATTCTGGTATTCACACTACACACAACTGCAATAAGGCAGATCTTATTATTCTTAACACACTTGAAAAATTACCAAAAGAGTGTCAAAACAAACCACTATTTACTACCAAATATCGTACTTATCTTAAACATGAAAATATTATTGGTGCCTTCTTCTGGCAAAAAGGACGTCCTAATATTGTTTTTAGAAAAAGTTCAATCGAAAAAAACAATATTCATTTAGAGTCTTCATTTAGTAAGTACACTAGGTAAATTGATGTCTGTATTTAACAAGTTTGGAAAACCTTTTTTAGCCATTTTATTTTTCTTGTCTTTTATGACGGCGGGTAGTATTTATCTCTACAAAGAGTATAAAAAAACAAATGTTAAAATCCACTCTATTATTCATAAAGACCTTGTGCGTAAAAAAATAACGCTTATCAAAAATTTCATTTCTCAGATGGAAAAAGAGCTTGACAATAATGCCTCTAAACAACTGAAATCATCCCTTAGTTTACGAAGTTTATATGAAAATCGGCTTCGCGCCCTACTCACTTCAGAAATAAAATTTCTTTATGTCTTAAGTTATAATAAGTCTTCACATGGAACTCAATTAGATTATCTATTAGATACCGCTTTGGATGAAGAAGAAAGAGGTCTATTCAATCAACCTTTTGAACCTCAAACTAATAGTTGGGAATATGTTTACCATAATCAAAAAGAGAGTGTACAACAACAATTATTTGACACCTTATGGATTAGTATGGTAATTCCTATTATTGAAAATGGTGAGGTTGTTGCTGCTATTGGTATAGACCTTGATAATGAAGAACAGACTCATATTGATGAAGTTTTAGAACCCTTAGATAAACTCTATTTTTATATCTCTATTTTTATGGTGCTAATGCTCCTAAGTGTCTATATTCAAGTGGCAATTTATTATCGTACACGTAAACACAGTTTTATAGACCCTTTAACTAAGGTTTTTAATCGTCAATATCTTTCAAATTTTTTAAAAAATATAGATATAAAAGATTACCAAATTTTAATGATAGATATTGATCATTTTAAAAATGTTAATGATACCTATGGGCATGATATTGGTGATATTATTTTAAATACTGTCAGTTCTCGTATTGCTTCTCTTATTCGAGAAAAAGACTCTTTAATTCGTTATGGAGGAGAAGAGTTTGTTCTCTTTTTATATAAACAGTCGCTACCTCAAGCCAAAAATGTTGCTGAACGTATTTTAAATGTATTTAGAGACAATCCAATACGTGCTAAACAAAACAGTATAGATTTAACATTATCCATAGGGATTAACCCTTACCCTTCTCATTTTAGAGATGTGCAAGAAGCCATTAAAATTTCAGATGAGCAACTCTATTTAGCGAAGTCAAATGGACGAAACCGAATGGAAAGCTATGATTTAATGGAAGATAATCATGCCCATAAAACCCAATATATTAATGATATAAAGATGGCTATTGAAGAATCAAGAATACGATGTATGTACCAGCCTATTTATAATACAAAAAGTAAGCTAATCGAAAAGTATGAAGTATTAATCCGTATGATTGATAATGATAATAATATCATCTTACCTAATGATTTTTTACCTTACATTAGTCATACTCAAATCTATACTGACCTTACAAAGTTTGTTATTGAGTCCAGTTTGGAAAAACTCAAAGAAACAGATGCCGAACTTAGTATTAACCTAGAATTACAGGACCTTTTTAATAGTGATATTCTTGAAATTATTATAGATATATTAAGCCATAATAAAACACATGCAAAACGACTTACCTTTGAAATATTAGAGACACAAGAGGTGAGTAATCTCGACCTGCTTAAAGAGAAAATAAATAAAATCAGACAAACAGGAGCTAAGATTGCTCTGGATGACTTTGGAAGTGGTTATGCCAACTTTACCTACTTATTACACTTAGATATTGATATTTTAAAAATAGATGGCACACTTATCCGAGATATTCATAAAAACAGTAATGCAAAAAGTATTGTAGAAACCATTAATATCTTTGCGCAAAAAATGAATATTAAAACAGTAGCTGAACAGATTGAGACAAAAGAAGAGTATGAACTTATTGAAAATATAGGAATTGACTATATGCAAGGGTACTACCTGGGACGTCCAAGCTTTAAATTAGTTAATGAATGATAGGTATCATTCATTCTTTCATTATGCCTTATTTAATGTCGTACATCTAACTTATGTTTCTTTATTGTATCAATTAATTTGGCTAAACCTTGTATCTTCTCTTCTTGTTTTTTTAGGTCATTTTCTACTTTAAGATTAAAACCTGATAATTTTTTTTCAAAATAACCTGTGTCAAACTTCCTTTCTTTAAAGTCTTTGTCTTTAACAATTTGTTTATGCAGGGTGACATTTGTAGGAACACCTTCGATAATATACTCTTTTAAAGCCCGTTGCGCTTTTTTTACCACACCATCCCAGGTCATCGAATAAACAATTAACTTCCCTATCATAGAGTCATAATAGCTTGGAATACTGTAACCTTTATAAGCAATAGTATCTAAACGAACACCAAATCCTCCTGGCGATAAATACTCTGTTATCGTACCTGGATTTGGGGCAAAGTCACGTGAGGCATCTTCAGCATTAATTCTAAATTCAATAGCATAACCTCGAAACGTTATCTCTTCTTGTTTATATAAGAGTTTATCTCCATCGGCTATTTCCATCATTCTTTGAATTAAATCTATTCCTGATATCATCTCGGTAACAGGATGTTCTACTTGAATACGAGTATTCATCTCCATAAAATAAAATTCATCTTTATTATCAACCAAAAACTCAACCGTACCCACACTCTCGTATCCAATCTTTTTCATGGCATCTACTGAAACAGCATACAATTTTTTACGTACTTCTTCTTTTAAGTTTGGTGCAGGTGCTATTTCAACAACCTTTTGATGACGTCTTTGAATAGAACAATCTCGGTCTCCTAAATGAACAACATTACCAAAAGAGTCCGCTACAATTTGAACTTCAATATGCCTTGGGTTTTCTAGATATCGTTCAATAAAAACCTCATCTCTACCAAAAAAACGCCTTGATTCAGATTGGGCTTCATCAAATAATTTTGAAAACTCTTCTGCCTTATGAACAATTCGCATACCTCGTCCACCCCCACCAAAAGCGGCTTTAATAATCACAGGAAAACCTATGCCTTTTGCAAAATGCTCACCTTCTTTAGCACTAGAGAGAGGCTCTTTTGTTCCTGGTAAAACAGGCACTCCTACTTCTTGCATGGCATTTTTTGAAGCAATCTTATCCCCAAAAAGTGCAATATGTTCCGCACTTGGTCCAATAAAAATTAGACCTACTTTTTCACAAGCTTTTGCAAAATCAGCATTTTCAGATAAAAACCCATATCCAGGATGAATCGCATCACATTCTGTTTTTAATGCTAATGAAATCACACGCTCGTAATCCAAATAAGCATTAATAGGATCACCCATAATAGGATAGGCTTCATCTGCTTTTTTTACCCAGACACCATCAATATCAACTTCTGAAAAAAGACACACACTTGTCACGCCAAGCTCATCACAAGCACGAATGATACGAAGTGCAATTTCTCCACGATTGGCTATAAGGACTTTTTTTATATTTTCCATCTCTTTACCCTTTTCTACTACATACTTTTAAATCTCATTGCAACTTGGAGCCAATGAACAGTTCATTAATAAAAGCATTTAGCATAATTTAAATTCCATATCTCTCTTGTATTTAGCGAATTTAACAGCATGGTACACTCTTAATTCTAGACATATACTATAAAAAACAAGAATTTATAAGGAAGTTCAGAAAATGTTACTTTAAGAAACATTAATGATAATAATAAGTTATAGTTATTATTTTATTAATAATTATAAATACAATGAGTAACCAATAGTTACATAATTAGTCTATTTATCATAAGATAGTAACTTTTAGTTACATATAATCTTAAACATCCACTTTGGCTTATAGTTTAACACCTATTGCTGTGAATGTTAATGTATCATTTCCATAATCAAAAAAGTTAAAGGTTAATAATGAAATTTATCTCAATCGTTATGGGCAGTAAAAGTGATTATGATGTGATGAAGTCATGTGCAGATACATTAGAATCATTTGGAGTAGATTATGAACTTATTATCTCTTCAGCCCATCGTTCACCTGAACGTACAAAATACTATATTGAAGAAGCAGAAAAAAAAGGAGCCCAAGTTTTTATAGCCGCCGCAGGCATGGCAGCACATTTAGCCGGAGTGCTTGCATCTAAAACCATTAAACCCATTATTGGTGTTCCTATGAGTGCTTCGGCATTAAGTGGTATTGATGCTCTGTTGTCAACTGTTCAGATGCCAGCAGGGATGCCTGTCGCTACGGTTGCTATTGGAAAAGCAGGTGCTATTAACTCTGCCTACCTAGCTATTCAAATTTTAGCCTTATCAAATCCAGACTTACATGCACGACTACAAGAAGATAGAAAGGCAAAAGCAAAAAAAGTAGAATCAGACTCTTTATTAATTGAAACCATACTATAAATTTTTATCTCCCAGACATTTTATGCCTACATATGATGTACTGGTTAAGCCTATAGGGCTTGTAAAACCCTCCCGAGTATCTAGAAAGATAAGGTCATATCTTTCTAGATAAAAGTATAAGAAGCCTAAAACTACTAGAAAAATGTAGTGTTATGATTTTTATAAAGATAGAAAGGAGATGCCATGTCACCATCAGATTCAAACCTACTTCGTAGTGAACACATCATACATCATAATTGTAAAAAAAGAATCAAACCCATGATGCTAAGAGACATTAAAACCGAAGCACTCCTTGTCTTTGCCCGCACAACATTAGAACGATTTTTTACCTATATTGAACAAAATAGTCTTCAACCTGAGGTAAAAACAAGCAGTGATACACTTTATGTATATAACACACTTAAGTCTTTAAAAAATATCCTTCAAGAGCATGTTGTTAATGCTGATTATCTTATTAATTTAGTCCAAGGTGCTAAGCAATATCCAGAGCTTAAGATGCTTGCAAAACAAGAAGAGTCATTAATGTATTATTATGATGCTATGGCCTATAAAGCAGGCGTTTACTTTGCCAACAAACCTTCTTATATTCCTGAGTTTTTAGTAGTATGTATCTTAAGTCATTGGGTACTTGAAGAAGAAAAATCAACACTTTTATATCCCTTCTTAAATGATTATGATTTTACTTTACTGATTGATATGTTTGAAAGCAATAGAGAGGCTTATCAGGATAAGAATGAATGTATTATCTCAGAGATTCATGAGGTTTCTTTACTCCTCATTAAAAAACTTCAAGAAAGAAAGTATAAGGTCAACCGAAAAAGAGTCTCTAAAACTCGAAGTAAAAAGTTAAGTAAATAGATTATGTTAATTCTAAAAAAAATATCTCGTCTACTTAGTTTTATGAAATCACGTAAAAATAACTTTTTAATTCTTGGGCTTTTACTGTTTTCTCTTTTTATAACAAGCTTCACTATTGTACCTATTGAAAATTCTACAGAAATAAAAATTGAACAATTTGCAGAAGAAAATACAGTTGAAAAAAAATGTGATGATTTTATTCTTATTTCAACTATCTTCAATCTTTTTCAAATTAAGGCATTAGATAGAGTTTTATACAAAACTCCCATATACACCTACAACAACATAAAGTCATTCAACAAACCTCCCATCTCTCAAACTATCCTACTCTAGATTAAAGTGAAATTTCCTAGTGTTATTAAAATACTGTTGACACTTAGATACAAGTAACAGTTATTATAAAAAATCTGCTTAATACAGATATGCAATCTATAGCAATTTTGCATAATATTTTATATTTAAAAAGGGCAAAAAGATGAACATGCTACAAAGTAATTCAATCAATACTAAAGCAAAAACCATTAAGAAAATTATACTTAGTGAGAATTGTAGACAAAGAGTAAAACCTACCTTACTAAGAGATGTTAAGACAGAGGCATTATTAGTTTTTTCAAGAACAGCATTAGAACGTTATTTTAAAAATATTGAAGAGATTGGATGGGAACCTACGGTAGGAGCTGATGAAGAAACTATATATGTTTATTCAAGCTTAAAAGAGTTGCTCCTTGACTTACAAGAGTATGTGGTTAATGTAGACTATTTAGTTGAAATAAGCCAGCATAAAACAAGTTCAATTGAATTAAGACAACTGGCAAAATATGAAGAACCTCTTATCGCATATTATGATGTAATGGCATAAAAAGTAGCTAATTATTTTTCTAAAAAACCTGCTTATATTCCTGAATTCTTAGTCATATGTGTTTTAAGTCACTGGATACTTGAAGAAGAAAAGTCCATCTCTTTATACCCATTTTTAGATAAATATGACTTCTCAAAACTTATTGATATTTTTGAGTCAAACAGAAATCTTTTTTATAAAGACAGTAAATGTATTATCTCCGATATACATAATGTTTCTATTTTAATCGTAGAAAAGCTAAAACAGAAAAAATATAAATTAAATGCAAAAAGAGTCTCTAAAACAAGAAATAAGAAATAATCTATGAGATTGTTTTGATATTTTAAAATGAAGTGGTGGACAGATAGGGATTCGAACCCTAGGAGGTATGACCCTCGCCGGTTTTCAAAACCGGGGCATTCGACCAGGCTCTGCCATCTGTCCAGATATGCTGCCAAGCTAGTCTTATTTATTGTTGTTGGAGGCGCCACCCAGATTTGAACTGGGGATAGAAGCTTTGCAGGCTCCGGCCTTACCACTTGGCGATGGCGCCATCCGTCAGTTAATCAAATAATTAACAATGTATGGTGCCCGGAGCCGGACTTGAACCGGCACAGTATTGCTACCGGGGGATTTTAAGTCCCCTGCGTCTACCAATTTCGCCATCCGGGCATACATATTTACAACAATATTCAAAATTACAAACTAATACTGAAATTTTCAATATTATAAAATGGAGCGGGAAACGAGGTTCGAACTCGCGACCCCGACCTTGGCAAGGTCGTGCTCTACCGCTGAGCTATTCCCGCACATACATTTCTGTTTGTGGACGGGAATTTTAGCAAAATGAAACTTAAAAGTAAAGTAGTTTTTAACGATTTTGAGTAAAATTTACATTTTTCTAGCTTAATTCATAAAATAAGCTTCTTTTCTAGCATTTAAAGAAAGCATAATTGGTTATAATCACATTAATTATTTTAAAATGTAAAAGGATTTTTATGCGTAGTGATACAATTAAACGCGGATTTGACAAAACTCCTCACCGTTCTCTTCTTAGAGCAACGGGGCTAAAAGATGAAGACTTTGATAAACCCTTTATTGGTGTGGCAAACAGTCATATTGACATTATTCCTGGGCACTTTTTTCTTCAAGAATATGGTCGTATTGTAAAAGAGGCAATTCGTGAAGCGGGTGGTGTACCTTTTGAGTTTAATACAATTGGTGTTGATGATGGTATCGCAATGGGTCACGAAGGTATGTTATATTCTCTTCCTTCTCGTGAGCTTATTGCTGATTCTATTGAGACGGTTATGCAAGCCCATCAACTTGATGCTTTAATCTGTATTCCAAACTGTGACAAAATTGTTCCGGGTATGTTAATGGGTGCCTTACGTGTTAATGTACCGACTATCTTCGTTTCAGGTGGTCCAATGCAAGCGGGACATAAGGCAGATGGTACGCCCATTGATTTAGCAACCGCTTTTGAAGCGGTTGGTGAACATGCTGAAGGGAAGATGACAGACGAAGAGCTTTATGAAATCGAATGTGAAGCCTGTCCATCAGGGGGTTCATGTTCAGGTATGTTTACAGCCAACTCTATGAACACATTATGTGAGGCTATGGGTGTAGCTCTTCCAGGTAATGGAACTGTTTTAGCTATGACACCTGAACGTATTGAGATGGTAAAAGTTGCGGCTAAACGTATTGTTGAGATGGCAAAATCTGAAGATAGAAAATGGAATATGCGTAATATCTTAAATAAAGATGCTATTAATAATGCTTTTGTAATTGATATGGCTATGGGTGGAAGTTCAAATACTGTTCTGCATCTTCTTGCTATTGCGAAAGAGGCAGAAGTTGACTTTAATGTTGAAGATATCAATACTATTGGTGAGCAAGTGGCACACATCGCAAAAATCTCTCCTTCATTAAGTACCGTTCATATGGATGATATTAACCGTGCAGGCGGAGTTAATGCCGTAATGAAAGAAGTTTCTAAACGTGGTTCAGTCTTTAAAACAGATGTACTGACAGTAACCGGTGAAACACTTGCCGAACGTATTAAAGATGCAGACATTAAAGATACGAGTATCATTCACACCAATGAAGATGCTTTCTCTCCTGTAGGTGGGCTTTCAATTTTATTTGGAAACCTTGCAGAAGAAGGTGCGGTTGTAAAAACAGCAGGAATAGACAAGCAGATGCGTCAATTTACAGGAACAGCCATCTGTTTTGACTCTCAACAAGCAGCTATTGCAGGAATTATGTCACATAAGGTTAAATCAGGAAATGTAGTTGTTATTCGATATGAGGGACCAAAGGGTGGACCAGGAATGCAAGAGATGTTGGCACCCACTTCATTAATCGCAGGAATGGGGCTAAGCGAAAGTGTTGCGCTTATTACTGATGGTCGCTTTTCAGGTGCTACTCGTGGTGCTTGTATTGGCCATGTAAGCCCAGAAGCAGCAGAGGGTGGTTTAATCGCTTTAATTGAAGATGGTGATGAGATCCAACTTGATGTTGATAGCCATCTACTTCAACTTAATGTTGATGAAGCAATCCTTGAAGCACGTCGTCAAAAATGGACTCCAATAAAGAAAAACATTAAATCTAAATGGTTAAAACGCTACTCACTTCTCGTCAGTAATGCCTCTAATGGAGCAGCACTAAAAACAGAACTTTAGGGTCTGTTTTCCTCCTCCTTCTACCTCTACTTTTTAGTAAAACTAGATATTTATCTTTTAATTTGTTATAATATATTAAAATATATTTCAAGGTCTCTTCGTGCAAAAGTTTTTTCTAATTCCTATTATTCTTCTTATTGTAGCCATTGGTATTCGTGTGGCGACAAAAACACAAAATGACACATACTATACTTCCTCAATAAACGACTCGGGTGAAATTTTTGTACAGAACTATCTCTACAACTTTTCATGTTCAACCGAAACATCATGCACAAAAATTGCTAACGTGTATATGATACATATTGATGGTATAGATGTAGAAATGGACAGTGCCTTTGTACAACAATGTATTGAATATAAATACAAACCAGAGCTAAGAAACAGCTATTGCGATAAACTTATAAAACCCGGCGATATGAGTTCATTTACCGGAAGTTCACCTGCTATCTCTCATATCTTAGAATTTGATAATAATCCACGACCAGGTAAGAGCCTTGATCAACGTAGAACAGCAGCAAAACAGAAAATTCTAAATAGCTAACAAAGGGAATCCATGCTCAATAAACTTTTATCCTTACAATGTATTCTTGGAATATTTATATTAGCAGGATGTAATGAAAGCAGTGACCTTGCCCAATTTAACGCTAAAGTCACACCCGTTAAAGTTCTTTCCTTCACAGAAATAGCCCTATGTATCCCCCCTGATAAAAAACATGATCCATTTTTTAAACCCTACGTACTTTAAAAATACCAATACTCTACAAACTACAGTTGTTTTAATGATAACTGTAATTTAGACATTATAAAAAGTAAAGACAACAACTATCCCTCCTCCATTGATCTATATTTAAAATCAAAGAATGGAAGTTGTTCACGCTCTACAATACCCACTCAAGGGCATATCTCTTTTTCACATTATAAAGGTATTATTGACATCCCTCGAAGTTTATATTTTAAATTAAATATTGAAGATGTTTCAACATACATACAAAGTCAAAATGGAGAATATCAGCGGTATTCAAGAAGTATGGAAACCTCACGTCTTGAGTTTAACTATGAAAAAAAGCCGCTCACTGACATCATTTCTATTAATTTCATACAAAGAATAAAGATTAATTTTTAGTAATAAAAATATAAACTTTACCTCTTTATTAGATAACTTTCATTAAAATAACATAAATAAACTTTTTAAAACTAAGGCTTTTGTAATGAATGACATCTATGATTTAAAAATTAAAGATAAGAAGAAACTATTGACTATAACAGTCTTATTAAGCAGTATGATTATAAACTCAGAGACAAAGAAGCTATATTAGAAGGGAGCTTAGAACTCAGCAAAGACACACCTGATATGAAAATTGTTCAAAAAGCTTTTCAATTAATAGAAAATTACAAAACTGGTGAAAAAAATATCATTATAGGTGCTGTTTTAGGACTTCTATTTGGTGCCTTAGGTCTTTTTTATATCTCATGGAAAATGGCATTAGGATTTTTAGTTTTTACCATGGTTATGATAGTAGTTTTACCCGTCAGTCTTTATGCCTTACTTTTTCTAGGATTGGGTCTTGGGGTATTTGGTGTACAAAAACATAATGAAGCACTTGCTACCACTTAAAAAACACGCTTCTATGCTTCGTGATTAAATTCAGGTACTATCTTTTGAAGTGTTTGAAGCTTCTTATCCATCGTAAATAAATCACTTATATCTCTTCTCAATTCATCAATATCATAATGGGTAGGCTTTGTAATAAAAATAGATTCATACTTCGTTTGGGTGTCATTCTCATCAAACATTAACTCTTCATAAAGTTTTTCACCTGCTCTTATGCCTGTAAACTCTATCTTAACCTCATCCTCTTTTCCGTACAGTTGAATCATCTTTTTAGCTAAGTCAAGAATTTTAACAGGCTCACCCATATCAAGAATAAAAAGTTCATTTCCTTTAGCAATAGAAGCCGCTTGCAGTACAAGCTGACAGGCTTCAGGAATAAGCATAAAATAACGTGTCATTTCTGCATCAGTAACCGTAAGCGGTCCACCTTGTTCTATCTGGTATTTAAATTTTGGAATAACAGAACCACTTGAACCTAAAACATTTCCAAATCGCACGGCAACAATTTCTGTATTTTTAGAATCCACATTTTGAGCATAGAGTTCAGTAACACGTTTTGTCGCTCCCATTACATTTGTAGGTCTTACTGCCTTATCTGTTAAGATAATTACAAGTTTTTGTACCCCGTACTTTATGCTACTGTCAATAACATTCATCGTGCCCATAATATTATTTTTAATAGCAATTTCTATATTGTCCTCACATAAGGGTACATGCTTATACGCAGCAGCATGAATAACAATATCAGGTTTATAAACATTAAAAAGTTCATCTAAAGCTTTTTTATCAACAACAGAAAGGAGTTTGGCAATACCTAAAGGAAGCGTTTCTTTAATTTTATAAAGATTATACTCCCCATGCTCCACTAAGATAAGCTCTTTTGCACCAAAGTTTTTACATTGACGAGAAATTTCAGAACCAATACTTCCCCCTGCTCCTGTAATTAAAACTTTTTTATCTTTAATAAATTCAGCAATTTTTGTTGGGTCTAAATCTTTAGGATGTCGTGCTAATAAGTCGGTAATACTAAGGGCTTCAAGCTTCTGTTTATTATCCTTAAGAAGGTTATAAAAATGCACCTCTTTAATGCCCACAGCTTGCAACTTATCATAAAGGAAGTTAAGCTCAGGTCCTTCAAGATTAAGCGTAATAATAGCTGCTTGTATACTCTCTTGCTCTACAAGTGCTTCTAACTCATCTAAGGCATACACCTTTACTCCATTAATAAAGGTATGAACAGCATCAACATCTTCGTCTGAAATTGAAAGAATTGCAGATGGAAAATAATCAATTTCACCATTAAAAGAGCCTTTAATTAACTGGTTTGCTTTTGTGTTGGCTCCAATAATAAGTGTTGGTTCCATCTTTGACTTATCCCCCTGTTCTAGATAATACCGTTTTGAGATACGTAAAAAACCAATTAAAAATAGAGATAAAACAAAATCAATCCCAATAACACTTCGCGGAAAGGGTGAAAAAATTTCATAATGTTGCAACATGACTAGGGTAAAAGTACCATACGCCATAAGGTGTGCTAAAAGAAGTTTTTTAGCATCTTCTAAAGAGAAAAAACGCCAGGCTATCATATAAATATTAAACAAACTAAAGGCAATGATTTTCAAAACAAAAAGAAGTAAGAATATACTAAAAAATGAATGAATAAATGCCTGAGGGATTTCAAAATTAAAACGTAAACCATAAGACAAAAGAAGAGTAAAACCAGAAATAACTGCATCTGCTAAAAGAAAAAATAGTATTCTTTTGGGACCCGTAGGTCTTAATAAGTTCATGCTAATACTTCTTTTATATACTGACAAATCAACCCCACATCTTTACGACTAAGTTGTGTGCCACTAGGTAAACACAGCCCTTGGGTAAAGAGTTCTTCACTGACGCCATTAAGTGCTTTGGAAGAACTTTCAAAGAGTTCTTGTAGGTGCATAGGTTTCCATAAAAGACGACTTTCAATATTGTTTTTTTGTAAATGCTCAATTACTTTCTTAGGGTCTGTTTTACAAAGACTCAAGGTTGTAAGCCAACGATTTCCTTCTGACTCTTTTACTTCAGGCATAAAACGAATTTCTTCAATCTCATTAAGTTCTTCTTGGTACCATAAAAAAATTTCCTTACATTTGTCTACTCTTTTTTGAAGGACTTCCATCTGGGCTACACCTATGGCAGCAAGAACATTACTCATTCGGTAGTTGTATCCTAACTCTTTATGTTCATAATACGGTGCATCTTCTTTTGCCTGAGTTGCATAAAAACGTGCTTTTTCTATCCATGCCTCATTATCACTCACCAACATACCACCGCCTGAAGTGCTTAAAATCTTATTTCCATTAAAAGAATACACTCCCATGTCTCCAAAGGTTCCACTCTGTTTCCCCTGAAATGTAGCCCCAAGGCTCTCTGCCGCATCTTCAATAAGATAAATTTTATGTTTCTTGCAGATAGCAACAATTTTTTCTAAGTCTGCACACTGACCATAAAGGTGGGTAAGGATTAATGCCTTAGGTCTTTTCGAAGCTTTTTCAATGGCATCTTCTAAAAGTTTAGGGCTTAGGTTCCAAGTCTCTTTTTCAGAATCAATAAAAAACACTTCTGCATTTTGGTACAAAACGGGTGAAACCGAACCAATAAAGGTAAAACTTGAGCATAACACTAGATCATCTTTTATAATGTTTAAAACACGAAGGGCTAAATGAATAGCAGCCGTTGCATTAATCGTAGCTAAGGCATAACTGCTTCCCGTAAAATCACAAACACTTTGCTCAAACCTATCTACAAATTCACCTAAGGGTGCAATATAATTACTCTTAAAGACTTCATTAATATATTCTTGTTCTTTGCCACTCATATGTGGTGGAGAGAGAAAAATTCTTTTCATTAAGGAAGAGCCTTAGCTGGAACACCGACTGCAGTTACATTAGACTCAAGATTATTAATAACAACCGCGCCTGCGCCAAGCTTTACATTTTCGCCAATACAGATGCCTTGAATTATGGTAGCATTAATTCCAATATGTGAAAACCTAGACACCTCAACATTTCCTGCTAAAGAGGCATTTACAGAGATATGGACAAAGTCTTTAATTCTACAATCATGTTCTATCACAGCACTGCTGTTAATAATACAGCCAATACCTATTGTGGTATCTGCATTAATAACAACATGAGGCATCACTACCGTTGCATCCATCAGTTCAACACTTTCACTTACCGTAGCAGAAGGATGAACAATACAAGGAAGAGAAAAACCCTTAGACTTTAAAGATTGATAAAGTTTTTGACGGGTACTGTTATCACCAATGCCAAGTAAAACAGGGACTTCATGATAGAATTCATAAAACTCTAAAAAACTTAATGCCTCTTTTTTAGGGTCATCATCTATCCATAAAATCTTTTTAAAACCTTTTGCCCGAGCAATATCAGCAAGTACTTTACCATGGCCACTTCTACCATAAATAGCAATTGTATTAGTTATGTCCATTAAACTTCTCACTTGTTACATGTTCTTGGCTTGAAATATCTTGGCGCATAAGAACCTTTTGTATAGTTTTTATTAAAATTTTCATATCCACTAAAAAACTTATTTCCTTAGTATAGCTAATATCATAATCAAGCTTCTATTTCCAAGAGATATTATTACGTCCATTCACCTGTGCTAAACCACTAATACCAGGTTTCACCCTATGTCTTTTTTTCTGCTCATCATTATAAAGGGGAAGATACTCTTTTAAAAGAGGTCTTGGTCCAATAAAACTCATCTCGCCTTTAAGGATGTTAAAGAGTTGAGGAAGTTCATCCAAACTCATAGAACGAAGAAATTTTCCTATAAACGTTAATCTCTGCTTATCTTCTAAAGGTTCTCCCTTTGCGTTAACACTATTGTTCATCGTTCTAAACTTGTAGATAGTAAAAATATTTTCATCTTTTCCAGGGCGTTCTTGCTTAAATAATACAGGAGAGCCCATACTTATAAAAACCATGGCACTCACAACTAAGATAAGGGGGCTAAACAGAAGTAGCAAGACAAAAGCCAAAAGAAAATCAAAAAGTGGCTTTAGTAGGTGAGCATACATCTTTTAAATCTTTACTCTAAATACTTTGGCATAAGCAGAAAGTTCTACTGCTTCAAAAAGCTCTCTGTCATAATTTTCTAAAAAGAACATCTGAATATAGGCGGAGTTAAACATCTCCTTATCTAAGATTAAAACACTATTATAATTTTGTAAAATCAAAACGACCATAGGAGCATTAGCGTGTATCTGCTGTCGAGAAACGCCTAGTCTTCCATCAGGGCGGACACCTGTTGTTACGACTGCATTAACAGGAACGCTTTGATTACCTATAATTAAATTTCCACTATTTTGGTCAAATGAAACACCTGAACCAAAATTAACTAACGCCCCTTCTTGCTGAATACCATTAGCTTTAAAAAAGAAAGGACTGCTAATTTTTTTACCCGTATCTAAATCTATGTTAGAAAAAACCTTGACGGTAGGAAAGATATCAATCATTCGATAAGGAAAATAGAGGAAAACCTCACGTGTAGCTTTTGGAATTTCTAAGGTGTCTGCTTCCAGTTCTTCAAAATATTCCTCAATATTAACTTGATTTTGTTCACCATTTCTAAAAATTGTATCTGCAATATTTTTGTAATCAGAACGCACATAACTTTCAACAGCAATACGAGAAAGGTATGCGGCTTCTTTTTGTGAAGATGTTGTTAAAATTCGTGACACAATGTAGTTATCATTTTGATGTTTTCCCCCATCAATCAAGGTGTTTTTATTGGTATAAAACCATAAAGGATAACCATAATCCCACCATGCAATAATATAATCTTTGTCTGAACCCACCTTACTTAAGCTATCTAAAATCTGTACCTCAGGGTGTGTTAAAACAGTAGGTACCTTATATTCAATAATATGCTTAATATTGGGATATAAAAATATTGATACTAAAAAAGCCAGTAAGAGTAAACGAAGTTTTTCTATTTTAAGTAATGTAGTTAGTAAATAAAGAATATACACAGCTGAAATTGCCGCTACTGGAACAGCAAAAACAGTAAACCGTAAGCCACCAACAAGAGAAAAGACACCTATTCCAATTAAAGGAAGGGCTAAAATAAAAGATTTATGTCGCATTACTAAGGCAATATATCCTATTAAAGCAATAAGTACACCTACTGTGGAACCTGAAATACGGTTAGCCATCAGTGAAAAAGGAATCTGCCCTGCTTCTCTAACCGTTTGAGCCACTTGGTAAAACATTAACCCGTTTTCTTGCGTTCCACGCACTGTATACACCATAAGTTTGGCATAAATTAAATAAAACACATTTCCTGTAATAAAAAAGAGAAGTACACTTATGCCCGAAGTTATCATTAAAGGCTTGAGTCCAAATTTATCTTGTTTCAAAAGAATATAAACAACAATCACCATTATCATCTTAGCATACCAAGGAATACCCATTAAAGCAAGGGAGATAAGAATAATTGAGTAATAAGTAAAACTCTCATTTTTATGAAAAAATAGCATATATAACATATAAAAAATACCCATGGCATACACAAGAGAGAGCCCTGAGTCATATAAAAAGGGGTAGACTAAAATAGAAAGCGCAGAGAAAAGGGCATATTTACTCTGTTCTGTCTCTATTGTGGCTAATAAAAAATACAAAATAAACATTGGTGCCATAGCAGAGAACATATCTGTATCATAATACCCTACCATAGTACGGTTATAATACGACCAAGCAATAGAACCTATTAAAGCAGCAAAAAATCCTAAAGAGAGGTTTTTATAAAGTCGTCCAATTAAGATAATAGGAATAATAACTAAACTCGAAATCAGTACTGGCATATATAAGATAATTGTCTCTAAAGAGAAGGGGGTAATTTTTGCAAACACTACAGTAAGGGCAACAACACCATATCTCCAACCATCTAAAACACGGGGATTATGAATATGCATATCTTCTAAAATCTTTTGTACCATACTCGCAAAGAAATATCCATCATTTGTATTTATCATAAGTTCATCATTCCAAAAGAAACTCGGTTCATTTTGAAAATAATAGATCCAGTACATTCTAACAGCAAAGCTAAAGAGATAAGCTACAAACATCAGTACACTGACGCGTTGCCAACTATATTCTATATTTTTATTCATACCAATCCATTTAATAATTTTTCTAATTTATTTGTGAGAAATTGTATCGAAAAGTTGTTTTCAATATAATTTATATTACCTTCACCAAAGGGCTTACGTTCTTTTTCACTCATCTTATACATACTTATAATAGCTTTTTCAAGTAAATCAGTATTTTCGGGAGCTATGCATAGACCTGCATTTGCTTCTTCAACAGGGTTTTTCTTAATCTCACTTGCAAATACAATAGGAACTTCTGCTGCTAAATAATCAAATAATTTATTCAAACTAACTCCAAATCTATATAAAGGAGAATCTTTTAGACCAAGATATAAAAGATCACTATTTTTTAAAACCTGTGGTACCTTGTCTTTTGAGATAAGATCCAGGATTTTTACATTTGTTAAGGTCTGTTTTTCTTTATATTCTTGGAGTTCTTTCTTTAACTCACCTTCACCAATTAACTGAAACCTTATCTCTTTATCTTTTAATCTTTTTGCAACTTCCATAAGAGTATGTAAAACATTTGCTTGTCCCATTGACCCCATGTATGTAATTAAAAATTCTTTCTCTTTCTGTTCAGACTTAAGCCCTTTAAACTTAGAGACATCAACCCCGTTTGAAATCCAAACAATATCCTCTTTATTGATATTAAACTTTTCAATATATTTATCTGCTTCAGGCAACAAAGTAATTATCTTATCTGCTTTTTTGTACAAATATTTTTCTAAATATCCAAGTCCTATAATAAAAGGATGCCACGCAGAGATTCCCATATCTATTAAAGTTTGAGGCCAAATATCTCTTACTTCCATTACAAAAGGAAGAGAAAGTCTTTGGCTTTGTTTATAAGCAGCATATACAGCAAAAAGATGTACCGACGAACCAATAATAACATCCGGTTTATTCGTAAAGTCTATATTCTTAGCCTTTATCATATAATCAAGCATATTCATCACACGCCTAACTCCATTACCCTTATAGGGTCGCGTTTTAATCCAGATAAATTCCATACCATCAATCTCTTCATGCAGGTAGCTACTTTTTAAATACACCTTCATCTCTTGGTACGAAGAGTAATGAAAACTAGAAGCCACTATGCTTACCTTATGCCCTCGACTAACCAGCTCTTTAGCAAAATCATAATGTCGAGTACCCCCACCCATTTCAGGGACTAAGGCATAATGATTAAAGATGACGATATTCATCTTAATAATCCTCTGTATATCTTTAAAAGTTTATTTTCTTCTTCTGTCCAGTTAAACCTTTCAAGAACAGCCTTCTTAGCATTTTCTCCCATTTTATTAGCTTTTTTATCATTATTTAACAAACTTACAACAGCATCAGCTATAGCATCAGGATTAAGAGGGTCAACAAAAAAGGCAGTGTCATATCCCTTTAAAAGCTCCCTATAAAACTTAAAGTCAGAAGCTATTATTGGAATTCCTGCTGCCATATACTCAAACATTTTTACAGGAATAGCTTCTAAATAACTTTGTGTTGGATGTAAGGTAACAATACCTACCTTAACACAAGAAAGAACCTCTTTGACTTCATTTCGAGAACTAAAACCATGGAAATCAACATACTTCCATCCTTGTAAGGCTATAAGCTCATCTTCAAAAGATGGAGGTCTAAAATTACCACAAAGGTCTAAGATTACTTTAGACTTTTCTAAAGATTCTACTAGCTCTTTAATGCCTCTCGTTTGCGCTAAGGAACCAATATGACATATACGGTTTTTTCGCATCTCCCAAGGAGTATTATTAATTAACTCTTTAAGTACAGGATAGTTGGTAACTTGAACAACTTGAGCGTGCAGACTTCTGAATTTATTTTTTAGTAAA
This sequence comes from Campylobacterales bacterium, assembly GCA_024280035.1. Taxonomy (GTDB): domain Bacteria; phylum Campylobacterota; class Campylobacteria; order Campylobacterales; family Sulfurimonadaceae. The sequence continues at coordinate 20,654 of JAJRQV010000014.1, read as the reverse complement.
GGGGTAGGAACAATTAAGGCATCAAATTTTTTACAGGTGAGGTTTTCATAATTTTCATACAGTTTTGAGATTATTCCTCTAAAAAGAGGATTCATATATGCCTTGGCTTTAATCTGCTTAGGAACATCTTCATGAATATCAAAAATTACCTTTTTCCCAAGTTTTTTTAATTTTAAACCCACAGGAATAAGCTCAGGGTCATGAAAATGGTACAGATCACTATCAAGTTCTTTTGCTTTTTCAAAAACTTTTTTTGTTGTTTTAAACATTCTGTTCATTCGACCTTTTACGCTTCCAACATCAAAAATGTGAACACCTTCTTTTTCCTCATCTCCAAGCTTATCAGCTACAATTAAACTGAGGTTATACTCTTTTACCTTAGCCAATGAACAACACTCTTTGATAAAAATACGCGTATCATATCTTGGATGAGCTGATGTAAGGTGAGTAATTTTAAACATTTTCATACATCTGCACCCAAGAATTTATACTGTTTTTCCAAGAGGAAAGTTTATAAATAATATCTCTGTTTTTTTCTAACTCTTCTTTTGTATTCATATTGTTTATTTGCCAAATAAGCGTATCGCCTAATTCATCTAAAGTATCTATTTTAGAATACTTAATACCTTCCTTATCAAAGAGTTCATAAGGTAACCAAGTTCCTGTTATAACATAGTTTTGTGCATATAAAAACTCTTGCATACTTCCAGAAAAACTATCTGTTTGTAAAACATTTATCATAATGTCAGAAGCAAGTTTAACATAAGCATTATCATCCTCATACAAAAACTCTTCTAAGATGACATACCTTAATCCACTTACTTTTAAAACGGATTTTATCTCCTGTTTATATGCCATATTTCCATATGTCATTGGAAAAATAAACTCTATTTTTTCTAAGACTTCTTCATTAATTTTCATAAGAGCATTAATCATTTTTTTATGCTGTTGAGCCGACGTGGCATTGTAACCACAAGTAACAATAATTTTTTCTTTTGAATACCCTAAGGTTTCTCTGATTTTCGTCTTCTCTTTTTCTCTATTTTTATCTATATAATCTAAGGTTGTAAGACCAAAACGGCAAACAAGGCTTTTCTCTTCAAAATTTTTAAAATATCTAAGAAAATCTTCTTTGGTTAAGGGGTTTGTAAAACTCAAGGCATCTGCTTTTTGGTATACTCTTTTTTGAAGGTTTCTCATCCTATTACTGACCCTGTAAAAGTCACTTCCATAAAACGTAATAATCAACTTTGAACGCACCAAGGTCTTCAAAATCAGCAAATACACCCATCTACTATAGTGTATATTTACGATATCAAAGTTTCTATTTTTTAAAAATTTATTTATAAAATACATTCTAAACAACATATGAAATTTTGGTATCTTTTTAAATTTCTCAAACTTCTGACTAATACTTCTATCTATCTCACCTTCAAACCTTACTTCTAAACTTTCAAAGTCTAAAAGATAAGTATTAAACATTTTTTTATCTAAGGCTTCTTTGAGTTCATTTCCAAATACTACGTTTGAGTTTGCAATAAGTAATATATTCATAACATACGCTTCTGTTTTTTTGAACTTTTTAATGCATCTAAAAACCAAATAAGATTATAAAGCAGAATAAAACTATTGACGACACTAAAGCCTAATAAAGTAATATAAACACTTCCCCATGTCACACCTATACCTAAGACACCTAAAACTAAAAAGAACTGAACCAGACTCACCTGAAAAGCTTTTTTTTGTTTTTCTACTAAACTAGGGATAAAAGCAATAGAAGCGATTATTACATTTAAAAACAACCATGGCGATAAGATACGTGTATATACCCCTGCTTCTCTCCATGCTTCTCCAAAAATAAAGGCAAATAATTCAGGAGAGAAAATAGAAACCAAGACAATAAATGGAAGAATCTTTAGACTAAGACCTTTTAAAAAATTCACACTAAACGTATATGTATCTTTTTGGTTTTTATGCAGATTTGAGAGATGTTCATTATATACTTTTGCAGATGAGCCTGCAATAATCATCATTGGTGCAAAAATTATTCGAATTGCTAAAGAATAAAAACCCGTAATACTTGCTGAAAAAAAAGCTGTAAATATATATACAGGTAGGTTTGAGCTCGCTGTGCTTAAAAGCGTATGAGGGACTTGGTATTTTGGAAAATTATTATGCTCAACTGCAACTCTTTTTATCTCTTTTAAATTGAAAATATTTATAAACTTCTTTTTTATGAAAATATTTTTTGCTAATTGAATATTAGCAAACATTTGTGAAAGAACCTGAGCTGTTATTAATCCACTTGCACCCTCTTTTACAAAACCTATAATAATCTGTACAAAGGCAAGAACCACGGCTTTTATTACAGAAGCCCTTGCCATATCTGTATAAAGTTTTTTTCTATTGTTAAAATAACTAAGCAGATTAAAAAGACCTATAAAGAAGACCGTTATAGGAACAAAGTATATATATAAAGAGAGTTCTTGAGTGTGAAATATCTGAATAATATAACCTTTAAACATCACTATAAATAGAAATAAAAACAGACTCATAAAAGAGATAAGAATAAGACCTAAGGCAAAAACATGAAAAGCATCTTCTTCAGATATTGGAAGTAAAATTGCTTGTTCATAACGTGCGCTTGAGATAGAACTAAAAATAGCTACAATAGAGATAAAAAAGGCAAAAACACCAAAGTCTTCAGGCGTATATATTCGAGTTAAGATAGGACTAATAACGATTGGAATAGCCTGTGCTATTGTTGTTCCCGTCATTAAAGTTAAAATATTTCTAGAAAATTCAGATTTTAATTTCATCTAGTCCCGATACAGAGCTATGTCTATTTTAATACATTATATATTGAAAGAATTAATATGGGGTAAAAGAGGTGTATTTTAAGAGGTTTGAGAGCCTAAACTCCCAAGAAAATGTTACAGAGCAGCTTTTCTAAAGAAAGCTGTCCACTACTCTAATTAAAGAGCAGCTTTTGCAGCTGTAACAACTGCAGAGAATGCTGCAGCATCATTCATTGCCATATCAGCAAGGATTTTACGGTCAAGCTCGATACCAGCTTTTTTTAATCCATTGATGAATACAGAATAAGACAGGTCATTTAAACGACAAGCTGCATTAATACGGATAATCCATAGTTTACGGAACTCACGTTTGTTTTGTTTTCTATCACGGTATGCGTATACCATACTGTGTTCAACTTGCTCTTTCGCTTTACGGAAGTGTTTTCTACGTCCACTAAAGAAACCCTTAGCTAATTTTAAAATTTTCTTATGTCTTCTGCGTCTTACGACACCAGTTTTTACTCTTGGCATTTTTTTCCTTTTTCTTTACCCGTTCATTCTTTAATCAGATGAGTGGGGTGCTGATTTTCACAGACTTGCCCGTATATATAACTAAGTACACTTTAATGAGCAAGGCTCATCAATATCTATAACTTAGTTAAACACGGAGAGTTAAATCATACTAGTTAGGACTAGTTGATCATCGCTTTGATGTTTTTCACGTCAGCTTTAGCAATAACCTTAGGGCTATTTTGCTCACGACGTGTTCCAGCATCTTGTTTAGTTAAGATGTGGCTTCTATTCGCAGTTCCGCGTTTAATTTGACCATTTTTCTTAACTTTAAAACGCTTTACAGCAGCTTTTACAGATTTCATTTTTGGCATCGATTTGACCTTTCTATTAAATTTACGACAAAAGAAGTAATTCCTTGCCCTAGGTTAACACTGGATTTCCTTTGTCAGGAAACTCATGCATCCAAAGATGCTTTTGATTTTTTATTACAAAAAATCCATTACTCTACACAGAAGTGTAAAATGAGTTCGGGATTATACCAAAATTTAACTTAAAAAAAAAGGGGAATTTTTATCTAAAGAGTGACCAAGAGCTTGACTCTTATCCATTTACAATTCATTCCAGAAGAAGAAGCTATTTATCGTAGGCTAAAAGCCTACTTAGCGCCCTCTTTTTTGTGAGGAAGAACAAGCATATTGTAGTAACGACCTTCCAAACGTGGAGGCTTATCCATTGTTCCTAGGTCTTCAACCATTGGCCAAACACGAAGTAAAACTTCTCTTGCTGCTTCAGGGTGAGCCATTTCACGACCACGTAAGAATACACGAAATTTTACATGCTTACCTGCTTCAAGGAACTCTCTTGAGTGTTTAACCTTATAAGAGATATCATTATCAGCAATTTTAACCGAAAGTTTAATCTCTTTAACTTCGATTTTAACCTGATTTTTACGTTGCTCTTTTTTCTTTTTCTCTTCTTGGTATTTAAACTTACCATAATCCATAATCTTTGCAACAGGTGGTTTGGCATCAGGCGAAATAAGAACAATATCCAGTCCTAATTCATCTGCTTTAGCCTTTGCGTCAGCTGTAGATACTACGCCTAATGCTTCTCCGCCGTCTACTACACAGCGTACTTCTGGAACACGAATATCGTCGTTCATTATGGTTTGTTGTTTTTTACTCAAAAATTTACCTCGTTGATTTTGGTTTGTATCATTGTTAAGAATGAATCTAAATTTGCATTAGACTGTTCTCTAGTTCTTCTGTCACGAATCGCTACAGTTTTAGCTTCAACTTCTTCATCACCTAAAACAATAATCATCGGAACACGACCTTTTTCGGCTGTTCTAATACGTTTATTAAGACTTTCATTTTTATCGAAAATCTCAGAATCTGCGCCCAGATCAATAAGTTTATCTGCTATTTCCTTCGCATATGCGTTATGCGTTTGAGCTATCGGAATGATGGCTACTTGCGTCGGAGCAATAAACATTGGGAATTCACCCGCATAATGTTCTGTTAATATACCAATAAAACGCTCAAACGAACCTAAAATTGCTCTATGAATCATAACTGGCTGAATTTTCTCATTGTCACCATCATTATACTCAAGTTCAAAACGTTCTGGTAAATTGTTGTCTAACTGTATTGTACCACACTGCCACTCACGTCCAATAGCATCAGTAATTTTAATATCAATTTTAGGACCATAAAATGCACCACCGCCCTCATCAATCTCATATTCTAAATTATTAGCTTGCATGGCATTAATAAGTGCTTGTTCTGATTTTTCCCAAACTTGGGCATCACCCACTGCTTTTTCAGGTTTTGTTGAGATCATCATCTTATATTCAAAACCAAAGGTAGTCATAATTTTATCGACAAAATCAACCACTTCAATAATTTGTTCTTCAATCTGCTCAACTGTACAGAACATATGGGCATCATCTTGAGTAAACTCACGAACACGAAAAAGCCCATGAAGCGCACCTGTCATCTCATGCCGATGAACCACACCATATTCAAAATATTTTAGGGGAAGGTCACGATAAGAACGCAACTCATCTTCATACACTTTAATATGCCCAACACAGTTCATTGGTTTCACACCAAACTCAACCTCATCAATACTCGTAAAGTACATGTTTTCGCCATAATTTTGGTAATGCCCAGAAACTTTCCACAGATCAGCACGAAGCATTTCAGGACCACGAACTGGCTCATAACCACGTTTACGATGTGCTTTAAAAAGAAGCCCTTCTAAACGTGCGCGAAGACGTCCACCCGCAGGAAGCCAGATTGGAAAACCTGCACCTACTTCTTCACGAAAGGTAAAAAGTTTCATCTCATTACCAATTTTACGGTGGTCACGTTTAGCCGCTTCAGCTAACATAGTCATATGTGCTTTTAAAGACTCTTTATCGGCAAAAGCAATTCCATAAATACGTGTTAACATCTCATTTTTAGAGTCACCACCAAGATAAGCCCCTGCAATTTTAAGCAGTTTAAAAAAACGTATATATTTGGTTGAAGGCAGGTGCGGACCCCGACAAAGGTCTTCAAACTCACCCTGCTTATAAATTGAAACAGTATCTGATGGAATACGCTCCATTACAGAAAGTTTTAGATGGTCATTAGCAAACTTCTTTTTTGCCTCATCCATACTAATTTCGTACTTTTCAATTTCATGTTTTTTCTTAGCAAAAAACAACATCTGCTTTTCAATCTTTTTTAAGTCACCCTCACCAATTTCAGAGTCCACTTTAAAGTCATAATAAAAACCCTCTTTAACTACGGGTCCAACATAAAACTTAGCCTCAGGATAAAGCGATTTAATCGCCTGAGCCATAAGGTGAGCTGTTGAGTGACGAAGCACATCTAAAGACTCAGCTGAGTTATCAAGTTCAATGCCTTCTCCCTCAACACCACGTTGTGAAGCAGTTTGTAAATCTAAAATTTCATCATTATGTCTAATCGCAATTGCGTCCATAGTTATCCTAAAGTAAAATATAAAGCACCTAAGGTGCGTGGGCTTTTTGCCGAAAAAAACTCAGCATTAGCATAAGGTTATGGGCTTTTCTAAAAAACTTTTCACAAAGGTGAAAATACTTTTACTAGTTTTGCTCATTATCCATACTAAATTATATGCCTTAAAAATTGCGTGATTTTATCTAAATTTTGCTTTATATGTTATGAAGGAGAAGTGTTAACTTTAATTTTAAATAAAAGAGTGTACCCCTTATCCGTAAAGGATAAAGAATACAAAGGTTTTTACTAAAGATTCATATAAGTTAATATATCATCTTTAGCAGTACATTGCGGAGTCTGTATCATTCATATAAGCAACAACTTCTAAGTCACCTGTTTAATCATCAAAACTAAGGGTTAGATTCGACGTATCAAGGGTCATTGTCTCAAGATCACTAAGCCCATACACAGCCCACATTTCAACCCCGTTAGGAGCGGTTTGTGTATCTCAAATCTAACAAAAGTTGCTAAATCAATCACCTTTTGTGTCTGAGGGAGAAGAGGTGTAGTATTGACTACAGTCATCTGTCTCTCCTGCACTATTTCTACTGTCCGCATCTATTTCAATAAACTGAATTTAACTTCGCCGTTAACATGATAAAAGCAGAAGAGCATATAAAAACAATTTTCTAACAGTTGAAGTTTTATCAAAACAAGCCTGTTTTACAAATTTCGGAATTTGTAAAACCTTAGATTTTTCACTTAGATATTGTTTAAAACATCTTCTAAGACTTGAACTGCATTATTATTTTTAAATATTTCCCAGTAAGCAGATTTTTGTCGTATTTCAAGAAGGACTTCTCTTTGAGTAATTTTTTGAAAGCTCTCTTTTTTAACAACCACTTGAGAATAAGCAAGATTTAGATAATAATTTTTCCAATACTCACTTACACGTGCTTTTTTAATTACTTTTGCACCAATACGTTTCGACAGAAGAAAAACAAAGGCCTTATCTACATCTTGTTTAGGGTCAAGTTGAGCACGGCGAATAAAAAGAATAATTTTTTCTTGGGCAAGAGTTTCAATCTGTTCTTGAAGTTTTATTTTCGCATCTGCTGCAGCTTCTTCTTGGGTAAAACCTGTTCCTAATTTACTTATTGTTGCAGAACCAACATCAAACAGTTGATGTATATTTTGAGCAGTTGCATCTCCACAGACCCATTTAGGTGCTTCTACTCCTTTAATCATACACGCGTCAAAAACAGTAACAAGTTTTTTCCCTGCTTCAGGTTTTTTTGAAGAACAACCTGTCAATACAGTCAAAAGAGCAATAACTACACTCATATAAATTTTATTCATAATACTTCCTTTGAAGTATAATAACATTTTATCTGCATGAAAAAGAAAACTGATGTAATAAGAGTAGGGAGTAAGTTATATATTAAAGATGGTGGTTCTTGGCAGGCTCGAACTGCCGACTTCTTCCATGTCATGGAAGCACTCTACCAACTGAGTTAAAGAACCTTCTAATAGATAGTTTTGAAGAGTGAGAGTTTAGCTAAAGTACTATTAAAATAATCTGTGACCTTATTCTTAAGCTTAGTTATGTAAGAATATATTAGTTCTATGACAAGGAATATTATGAATCAAAGTTTAAAATCATTTTTTACACTCATTAGTTCTTCTTTACTCCTTTTTTTTATATTTAGTTCACTTTTTGCTTACTTTTATTTTGGACTCTCTGAATTTTTAACAGATGCTCAAAAAAGCCAATTCTTTATTGGTATGCTTGGGGCACTTTTCATACTCTCCTTAATCCTGTTTCTTCTGGCTAAGAAATTTTTATATCCAATTTTAGAAATCAATACCCTTGTTTTATCGCAAAAAACAGATTCTCCTTACGAAGAAACTGATATCTTTTATAATGATGAAATATTAGAAATTTCTCAACATCTTCTTGAACTACAACATGAGGTTGATGAGGATTCTTCTGCTATTGAAAAACTTTCTCTTGTTGATCCCCTTACAGGCATACACAATCGTTACTACTTTTTCGAGTTTGGTGAACGTCTCTTTAAACTCTCAAAACGAAAAAAAGAGGCTCTCTCTTTAATTGCTTTCGAGATTGATAATTTTGATGATATTCTAAAAAAATATGGTAAAAAAACGGGGGATGAAACCTTAGCCATCTTATGTAAAGAGACTCAAGAACATCTTCGTAAAAGTGATATTTTTGCTCGTTATTCTGACACTGAACTCATTATTTTACTTCCTCAAACCGCCATTAGTGAAGCCGAGTTTGTAGCTAAAAAAATTCAAAGTAGTTTAGATAACCCAAGCTTTAAACAACATACGAATACCTATGTGACAGTTAGCGTTGGTGTCTCATCCCTCCATGAAGGTGATATTTTCTTACGTAATATTGTTCAGCGTACTTTAGCTGACTTAGTTAAAGGGAAAAACTCTAAACTGAATGTTTCATAAGCAAAGTATTCTCCTTTTAAAACTCTTTTTCCTTTTTACTCACAATCTTTTCAATTTATAATGACATTAAGCAAAATTAATAATAATCCTATTTTCTTTGATATATAATAACTCAACTGAACCTAAAGACTAGGATTAGTTATTTATCTAAGGTTGTAAATGTTCTCAAATCCTCGTATTGGTGATAATGTTACAGATGATAGTATCATGTTTAACGAACTCTCTATTGAGGTTCAAGAACGTCTTTTAAACTTCGCAGGGATTAAGCACCCTAGCGATAAGTTTTGGGATACACTTCCTGTTGCTTATATCTATCAAGATAAGGCTTTTATGTCTCAAGACGAGATTAATGATGAAGCCCTTTTACAACTTGGCGTAATCTAAACTTCTTTTTCTTCCACTTAAGAAATCTTTTCTGTTTTGTATGGTTTAATATAATATTCTTCTTAAAAGGATAGCTCAAAAAAACATGAGTATGCTCATCATTTTTTAGAGTAAAATAACATAAAAGGACTCTGCCATGGCTGAGACACCTAAACAGAACTGTTATCTTCTAGACACCTCCGTTATCCTTGATGATCCACTTCATATACTTCGACTCTATGATAATGGTGAAAATGCTGTTGTAATTACTGATATCGTTTTAGCAGAACTCAATAATAAAAAAGATGATATCCGTGGAGATGCTGGATTTAGAGCCAGAGAATTTTTCCGATTTGCAGATAATGAACAAGGCAGAACCATAGAGTTTTCAGACCTGCCTAAGTGTATTCAAGAGTGTTCAAAAAAACAAGCAAAGAATTGTAAAGATAAGTATTATCGTCTTAGTGTTAACTTCCCTCATGCTAATTTACAAGACACTCAAGTAGGTACAGATATTCCCTTATATATTATTTATAGAAAGTCATATGAAATTGCTAAGAATTATCGACATGAGTATGGGCTAAATGATGCAAAAATTGGTGAAATTGCAAAAGAGTATAGTCTTACTCTTTTAACAAATGATATCTCTTTTAAAATTGCATCTGAGGTGCAAGGTATTACTACGCAAAGTATCCGAAATGCTCGTGTTGAAAGACCTGAAGAGATTGAATTTGCACATACCTATAGCTTTCAAGGAGAAGAACCTAAACTTGAAGATAGTCAAGAGCACCGAAACTTTGAACAGATGACCTTTGTTCAAGAAGCTGGTGATGACACACAAATTTACGAAACAGGTATTCAAAAATATGCACTTATGAACAATCATAATCTTGAATGGTGCGATTTTTACAAACGTTTTGGTGAATTTTATGATGACAACTTAGTACGTCCTATTAACCTTGAACAAAAATTCTACTTTACCATGTTAACCCACCCTCAAAATTATGTTACTGTTGTTTCCGGAGCAACAGGTTCGGGTAAGACACTTATTGCTCTACAAGCCGGGCTAGAACTTCTCAATGAGAGTATTGTTGAAGGAATTATTTATGCAAGAAATACAGTAACCGCAAATGACCAACATTCTGAACTTGGTTTTAGAAAGGGGGATGAAGGACAAAAACTAGGTTATTTTATGTACCCTCTTTATTCTGCTATTAATTATACTATTGAGCATATGAAAAAACGTTCTATTGATTCACAGGTAGAATATACAGGTAATATCAATTCTATGAAACAAGAGACTGCAACGGAGTCTTTTATGCTGAAACATAATATAGAGGTCATGGATATTGCTCACCTGAGAGGGACAACTATCTCTAAGAAGTTTGTTATTATTGATGAAGCACAAAACCTTACGGCAGCTACATTAAAACTTATTGGTACACGAATGGGGGATGAAACACGATTAGTAGTGATGGGCGATCCTAATCAAATTGACCACCCTTTCTTATCGAAACGGCGAAATGCCTTAGTTGCTCTGCTTCAAAAAGCCAAAACAGAGAACTATATTGCTGGCGTTCAGCTAAGACATACTATTAGATCTGAGATTGCAAATTGGTTTGATAAAAATTTTTAAGTACAAGACCTAAGGTTCTTGTACAAGCTTAGGCAATTCATTCGAGAGGATCTCTAAGTTGGCTTGCATAATAATCTCAATACGACGATTAAGAGCTCTTCCCTCTTTTGTCTCATTATCTGCTCTAGGATGAAACTCTCCAAAACCTGCAGCAGACATGTTTTCAGCCTTTACACCCTCTTGTACCATGAGATGAACAACACTTAAGGCACGCGCAGTTGAGAGTTCCCAGTTACTTGGAAAACGAGCACTTTTCATAGGTACATTATCTGTATGCCCTTCAACTTGAAACCGACGGTCAGAAAACTCTTTTAAGACTGAAGCTATCTGCCTTAAAGCCTCTTGACCTTCAGGATTAACACTAGCACGTCCACTCGCAAAAAGAACATTCTCAGGAAGATTAATCACAATACGCCCCTGCTCAATACTCACCGTTAACTGACCACCGTCTATCATCTTTTGAAGTTCATTCACAAAATGGGCATATATTTCATTTCGCTTTTGTGTTTCTGCCTTAATTTGACGCATTGTTTCAAGTTGAGATTGAGATTCACTAAGAAGTTTTTGTGCTGTTTCAAACTCTTTTTCAAGCTTACTTTTTTTACTCTGTAGTGCTGAGATATCTGTACTACTTTGTGCAATTTTTTGACTATTATCTTCTATTTGAAGTTTCTGTTTTTCTAATTCACTGTTTTGTTGAGCAATTTTACTTTGAGCTTCACTTAAATAACCTTTTGTCTCGTTTAACTCTTGTAAAACGACTTCATGTGTTTTGGTCGAAACACAGCCTGTAGTTAAGAGTACTACCGCTGTTAAAGTTGATAACATAACTAATTTCATATCTATTCCTTATATTGACTAAAATCTATGAACATACTAATAGGATATAATAAACAAAACTGCAATGAAGTGTTAACGAGGATGAAATGAAAAACTAATGGTAGAAAAACAAAATATAGTGTATTTAGATAAAAGTAAAAAATATCTCCAAAAAGTTTTGTATGATTAATAAGGCAAAAAGTTAAGATAATATCACTGATGATTAATTACAATCTAATAGAAGAGAGCGTGTTCGTTGAATGAATGAATGAATTTTTTTAGCTTATCCTATTTTCATAGGCAAGCTCATTTCAAACAGCGCAATTAAAATATTGCTGCTGTCAACTATTTATTTAATTCGTATTTTACTTGCTAATATAAAAATAGCTAAAAAGAAAAACATAACGTGTTTCATACCATCTCCTTATATTTATTAAAAGATAAAGAAATGATAATATGTTAAAATAAATCAAAGCCTAATGAAATACCAACAAATAATTAACCACAAACACCTAAACAAGGGCATTACATACATTTTTCTTATACCTAAGTGCTTAGGTCTTATAGGAATTTCAAATAGTGATAAGAGAGATTTATTAAGATAAAGTAAGGTATAAAAGGGAAGTCTATTTTATAAAAAAGAACTCTTCATGATGAAGAGTTCTAAATACATATAAATTTTATTAGATTGGTAAAACTCTAATTTTTTGAGAAAGCTTTTCTTTTAAAGAAGCTTCAATTGCATACAATGTACCCGTTGAAGATGAGGCACAACCATTACATGCACCAAGATAACGAATATATACATCAATGTTTTCATCTGATGATTTAACATCAATAACTTCCATATCTCCACCATCCATTACTAAGAATTGACGAATATTTTCATCAACTACTGCATCAATAGCTTTGATTTTTTGAACTAATGTCATTGTCTCAAAGTCACCTGCAAGACCAGCATCAGCTGCTGCTGCCATTTTTTCTGCATCCATCTCTTTACGAGTGTCTGCAAGAATATCTACTAGGTAGTATTCTCTATCTTCATGACCACCTGGTTTAATACATGACTTACAAAAACCACCTGCTTTGGTGTAATCTGTAATTTGCTCAACTGTAGTAAGGTCATTAATACGAATAACTTCTTGGAGTGTAGTTAAAGAAACTCGTGCACATTCACACACAATAATTTCTGTTTCAAATGACTCTTCATCAACACCAAGATACATACCTGCTGCTTTTTTAATAACATCATATGCCATTACTGAACAGTGCATTTTTTGAGGTGGAACGGCAGGCGTTTCTGGATCATCACGTAAGGCAAGTTCAACATCAATATTAGTGATTTTTACTGCTTCTTGAACGGTTTTACCAATACAAAGTTCTGTCATTACATCTGAAGATGCGATGGCTGTACCACAACCAAAAGATTTAAACTTAGAGTTTACAATCTTATCATCTTTAGGGTCAATTTCCCAATACAGACGTACTGCATCTCCACAGCTCTCTGCACCAAAATCGGCAACAATTAGTTTATTACCATGTTCTTCTGCTTCTTCTGGAAAGATTTCACCCTGATGTTGAGGATTATTCATTAATGTTGTTACTTTATCTGAGTACGCGTCCCAAAGAGACTCGCCTAGCATATCATTCTTTGCCATTTTCTACTCCTTAATTTTATTTTATACAGAACTTGTGCAAAAGCCCAAATCCTTCCGCTAACGCTGAGTTTGACTCGGCATCATACCTTCGTGCCTTATTAGCACTCTAGTTTCTACTTTTCATGTAATTATTTTTTAGTGGTGATGCAATTCACATTCGCGAACTTCGCCACCTTCTGTGGGTTGTACTTTTGCGTAAGAACTTGAAATTCCACGTAAACGAGCAACCCCCTCTGTAAATGTTTTAATAACATAATCAGCTTCTTCTTCTGTAGTAAAACGGCTAAGGCTTAGACGCATACCTGTGTGTGCTAGTTCATTATCTGCACCGATAGCTAACATTACTGTATTACCTTCTAAATCTTCAGAAGCACATGCTGAACCTGTTGATGCACCAATCATAGCATTATTAAGGTCCCAAAGCATACCTTAACCCTCAACACCTCTTACTGAAATAAGAATTGTGTTTGGCGTACGATTTTCTCTTTTACCAACAACAAAGGTATCTTATAATTTAAGAAGTTCATCTTCAATTCTATTACGAAGTTTAGCAATACTAGCCATCTTTGTTTCTATATCAGTTGTTGCAATTTCAAGCGCCTCACCCATACCAATAATGCCGGGTACATTTAGTGTTCCTGAACGACGTCCACCCATCTGATCTCCACCATGTAAAAGTGGTGTAAGTTTACGAGAGTGTTTAATGTAAAGGGCACCAACACCCTTTGGACCATGAAATTTATGTGCAGAAAATGACATAAATGCGATATCCATTTGTGAAACATTAACAGGTATCTTACCCACTGCTTGAACACCATCTGTATGTAAAAGAACACCCTTGTCCTTACAAACATCAGAAATCTCTTTCATTGGAAAAATCATTCCTGTCTCATTATTAGCCCACATAATAGAAACCAAAGCTGTTCTATCGGTAATAAAAGACTTAACTGTGTGTGCTTCAACAATACCCTCTTCATTTACTGGAAGATAAGTTACTTTAACACCGCATTCCTCTTCCAAATACTTACAAGTTGAAAGGATTGAAGGATGTTCAACCTCTGTTGTAACGATATGGTTTTTATCACCATGTTGCATTAAATCAGCCCAAACTGATTTTAAAACCCAGTTATTTGACTCTGTTGCACATGAAGTAAAAACGATATCATCATTATCATTAGCACCAATTCCTGTATAAACTTGATCAATTGCTTTACGAAGTGCTGGATGCGTTAATGTTCCAAACTTGTGTAATGAGTTTGGATTTCCATACATATCAGTAAAGTACGGCATCATTGCTTCAAGAACTTTTGGATCAAGTTTCGTTGTTGCATTGTTGTCTAAATATACTTGCATTCTATTCCTTAGTTTTTTGAGAACTATTTTTAATAATAATACTCAAAATTTAATTAGGACTCTTTTTGTCCTCTTTCGATAATGTGATGATAATAGATATTTGTTAAGTTTATGCTTAAAATAACTTTTTATAGTTTTTGAGATAAGTTTTGTTTAATTATTACCCATGAGTTCAATCAGTCGATTTACACTCTCTTCATAAACAGATATATACGAAGATCCTTGGGAAAGAAAGGCTTCCATATCTTTCTTTTTAGAAATAGCCTCATCTAATTCCACATCATTTCCTGCAACATAAGCTCCAATTCTTATTAAAACTTCATTCTCTTTTAATAATGTATATAAGCGTCGAAACTTTCGAGCCGCTTCAAAATGTTCTGCCGTAATAATATCATTCATTACTCTAGAAGCAGAATTCAATATATGAATAGTAGGATAAATTCCAAAATCAGTTAATTCTCTAGACAGAACAATATGCCCATCTAAGATAGAACGAGACTGATCAGCAATAGGATCATTCATATCATCCCCTTCAACCAAAATAGTAAAAAATGCTGTAATCGAGCCTTTTCCCTCTTCTTTTCCCGCCCTCTCCATAAGTTGAGGAAGAAGGGTAAGTGAAGAGGGTGGATACCCTTTTGAGGTGGGTGGTTCACCTAAGGCAAGACCAATTTCACGCTGAGCCATAGCAAAACGGGTTACAGAGTCCATCATAAAAAGAACATCAAGTTGTTAGTCTTTAAAAAATTCTGCCACAGACATAGCCGCAAAAGCACCATATTTTCGCATTAAGGGAGAATCATCTGAGGTGGCAACAACAATAACAGTATTGGTCAGGTCACCTCCAAGATTTTTTTCAATAAACTCAGGTACCTCACGTCCACGCTCACCAATCAAAGCAACAACTTTTACTGGTGCTTGCGAGCCACGAACTATCATTCCCATAAGTGTTGATTTACCTACTCCAGAACCAGCAAAAATCCCCAGCTTTTGACCCTTTCCACACGAGAGCAAGGTATCTATTGTTTTAACACCCACAGAAAACTTTTCATCTATCATTCCCCGAGACATTGCGGCAATAGGTTTTTTAATAATAGGAGACTGCTTTGAACAGCGAAGAGGACCTTTTCCATCAATAGGATTCATAAAAGGGTCAACTACTCTGCCTAAGAGTTCATTACCCACATCTATTTTCATTCCATTTTGTTTTAAAAAGACTTCATCTCCAACACAATACCCTTCAATAAAAGAAAAAGGAGAAATTGCAAAACCAGAAGAGTTCACCTCTGTAACCATACCCATAGTTTTTGCACCACTGTCTTTAGAAATCATACTCACGGTATCACCAATACTAACCTTTAGCCCTTGTGCAAGAACCATGGTTGCATTAATCTCCGTTATTGTTCCAAAGGTGGGGGACAAATTTTCTTTTCTTATACGATTACGAAGGGTATTTAAAGGCATTCAATCATCTCCGATGATTTTAAAAAAATAGAAAGAGCAGAGGGAAGAAAAAGAAAAACCTTTTGTTCTTGTTCTCTGAAGAGAAGTTTTGACTTCCCTCTTGCCTCTTCCCTAAAGAGATACATTAATACCGGTTTCCTACAGGCGCATTAATTAAAGAGAAAAATTCAGCCCGTGTTTTTTCATCAGTTTTAAACAGCCCTCTTAAGGCAGAAGACGTTGTTGTCGAGTTAATTTTTTCAACCCCACGCATCTCCATACACATATGTCTTGCTTGAATAACAACAGCTACCCCTTTTGGATTAATCGTCTCCATTATTGCCGCAGCAATCTGTTCAGTTAACTGTTCTTGAATCTGCATACGTCGTGAAAAAACATCCACTACACGAGGAATCTTTGAAAGCCCTACCACTTTACCATCAGGGATATACGCCACATGGGCACGCCCAATAATTGGCAACAGATGATGTTCACAGGTAGAATACAGTTCAATATCTTTAATCAAAACCATCTCATCATTAGACGAGGTGAACAGTGCTGACTTTAAAATTTCATTCGGGTCTTCTTTGTACCCCCCGTACATAAACTCATATGCCTTTCTTACACGCATCGGTGTTTTTAAAAGACCTTCACGATTTGGGTCCTCACCAACAGACTCCATCATAACTTTTACCGCATTTTCAAAAGCTTCATTATTTATATCTGACACATCTTTGCCTTAGGTTTTATTATAAGAAGGATAACACTTCTTAACTTGTATTAAGTAAAAAAAAGAAAAGTTTAGATAAAATTGCGAAAATTTAATTCTGCTTAGTATAATTCGAAAATACTATGCAAGACAAATGAAAAGGGATTCAATGGAATTCAAAACTAAAAAAATCAATGGTGCTAACGCTGAAATTACTGCTACATTAAACCAAGCAGACATCGATGCTAATATCGAGAAAATCGCTAAACAACTTGCTAGAGATGCAAAAATTGATGGTTTCCGTAAGGGCAAAGTTCCTGTTTCTGTAGTTAAAAAACAGTATGGTGAAAAACTAGTACAAGATGCTGAAGGCGAAGAGTTACGTAAGGTTCTTGATGCAGGGCTTAAATATTTAGGTTTTGGTAATGATGCATTAATTGGTGAGCCACAAGTCACTAAATTTGAAAAGTCTGAAGGTAAGATTGATGTTGAAGTAACCATTGCTTTACGTCCTGAAATCAACCTAGATGGTTATGCTGACGCTGTTCCTGAAGTTAAAAAACCAAAAATTACTGCAAAAGCGGTAACTGAACGTATTCAAGAACTTGGAGCGAACCAAGCACCACTTAAAAAAGTAAAAGAAGACAGAGCAGCTTAAAATGATGATACTGCTATTATCGACTTTGAAGGTTCTATTGATGGTGAACTGTTTGAAGGTGGTGCTGCTGAGAAGTTTGAATTACTTCTTGGTTCTAACCAATTCATCCCAGGTTTTGAAGAACAAGTGGTTGGAATGAAAAAAGGTGAAGAAAAAGTAATTACGGTTACTTTCCCAGAAGAGTACGGTAGCGAAGCTCTTGCGGGTAAAGAGTCTCAATTTAAAGTCACTCTACACGAACTTAAACGTAAAGATAAAGTACGTTTAGATACAGCTCTTGCTAAAAAACTTATTCCTGGTGACGAAGAAGCAACTATGGATAAACTAAAAGAGCAAGTTAAAGCTCAAATGGAAAAAGAAGAAATTTCTAAAAAATTCCAAGAAGAGTTAAAACCAACACTTCTAGAAGCATTTGTAAACAAATTCAACTTCGATCTTCCTTCTTTTGTAGTAGAACAAGAGATGGATATGGCACTTAACAAAAAAGCTCAGACAATGACTGAAGATGAAATCAATGAACTTAAAGAGAACCAAGATAAGGTGAAAGAACTTCGTGAAGAGTTTCGTGAAGATGCTGAACGTTCTGTAAAAGCAACCTTTATCATTGATGCACTTGCCAAAGCTGAAGATGTTAAAGTTGAAGACAATGAAGTAATGCAAACTATTTACATGGAAGCAATGCAAACAGGTCAAGACCCTGCTGAAGTTTACGAAAACTACCAAAAATCAGGCTACCTTCCTGCTATCCAAATGGCAATGGTAGAAGATAAGGTATTATCTAAAATTATTGAAGCAAAGATGGCTGACTAAGCTATTTTTCGTAGGTGTGTAAAACACACCTACACTCCAAACTTTCACATAAACACCCCTAAAAGTTGTTATTTCCCCCATTCTTAGATAAAATAATAAAAAAATAATCTGTACCCCAATTGTGCCTTGTCTTATATTTTAAAATAACAAAGGACACACAAACAACGGGAACATCGGCGTTAAACGCCAGAAAGGCAAAACTTGAGCTATATTCCTTACGTGATTGAAAAAACTGGACGAGGTGAACGTTCATATGATATTTTTTCTCGTCTTTTAAAAGACCGTATTATTATGTTAAGTGGCGAGGTTAATGACCAAGTTGCTTCAACAATTGTGGCACAACTTCTTTTCCTTGAAGCAGAAGACCCAGAAAAAGATATCTACTTCTACATCAACTCTCCAGGGGGTGTAATTACCTCTGGAATGTCAATTTATGACACTATGAATTACATAAAACCTGATGTTTCGACGATATGTATAGGACAAGCCGCTTCAATGGGTGCTTTTTTACTGAGTTCTGGTGCAAAAGGGAAACGTTATTCACTTCCTAATTCACGTATTATGATTCACCAACCTTCAGGTGGAGCGCAAGGGCAGTCAACTGATATTCAGATTCAAGCCCAAGAGATTCAAAGAATGAAGGATGACCTAAATGCAATTCTTGCAGCAAATACAGGTCAAAAAGTGGCAAAAGTCGCTGCAGATACAGAAAGAGATAATTTTATGTCAGCCGAAGATGCAAAAAAGTACGGTATGATAGATGAAGTAATCTCTAAGAATGCTAAAGATTAGCAAGAATAAAATAGTTTAAAAAAGGATCAAATTGGCTGGTAATCTTAGAAAAAGACGTGATATTTCTGCTTTAGATAAGCATGAAGAAGTTCCTAGTTTTGGGGATATTGATTCACCTTCTAACTTAAGTGAACCGACATCAGATTTAGAGATGTACTCAAAAGAGGTGCTTTCTCAGCTGATTCACGACAATTTACCACCTACCCCTAATAATTTTACTCTCTATTTTGACAGACTTCTAGAAGAGAAGTCTGATACACTTCGAAAACAGATAAACTCTATTTTAGAATTTGAAGATACGAATGATGATGAAAAAAGCATTGAACTGGAAAAAAGTCTAAAACAGGGGTTTTCTTCGGTTAAGTCTATTTTACAAGTGACCTCTAATCTTTACAAAAACATGGCGTTAATGGAAAAAATTCTTGATAAACGTCGTAAAGAATTAGGAAATGATCCAACTGCTCAAGCCGTTCTTTCAACAATCAGTACACTTGACCAAGATGTAGGTAAACTCAATAACATCTTGAAAAAGCAAGTTACACATATGAAAGAGTTGTACCAAGATGCAGCAGCTATTGTAAAAAATGTTGAGAATGAAACCATTTATGATAACCAGTTTGGTATTTATAATAAACGCTACCTTTTAAACAAACTTGAACAAGAGAAAAATCTTATTGATGAGTTTAAACATACGAGTACCCTCATTACTATTGAACTTTCAAAAGATATTGAAGAGAGCATTACTAACCAAAAAGCTCTTTTATTAATGACAAGAACAATAGCCAGATTATTAATGAAAACCTCTCGCCGTAGTGATGTTGTAGCCCATTATGGAGAAGGTGTGTTTGCAATGATACTTAAACACACCGATATAAAAAATGCAATGCGTGCAAGTGAAAGACTTTGTGACTTAGTCTCATCAAGTAACTTTTTTCTTGCAGAAAAAGAGATTCAATTAAAAATTGCCATTGGTATTGCTAATATTAGTACACAACGTGCGGTTGAAGAGACCCTTGTATGTACTTTAAATGCAATGGAGCAAGTACAAAATGAAGATAATGCAGATGACTTCTGCGTATGTAATAAGGATACAGAAGGTTGAAATTACCAATAGTTGTTTACCCCAATAAACGCCTCAAAGAGATCTCTAAAGAGGTAACAGAATTTGATGCATCTTTACATAAATTCTTAGATGATATGTATGATACGATGATAGAAAGTAATGGGCTTGGGCTTGCTGCCATTCAAGTTGATGTTGCTATACGTGTCTTAATCTTATCTATTCCTGATGAAGAAGGTGAGCAGTCTTATGATGAGCTCCTCGAAGTTATTAATCCTGTTCTTTCAAATATGACAGGAACTATAGTCTACCAAGAAGGTTGTCTTTCAGTCCCTACTTTTTATGAAGATATTGAACGTTATGAAAAACTGACTCTAACATATTTTGATCGACACGGTAAAAAAAATGTTATTGAAGCAGAAGGGCTTTTAAGTGTTGCAATTCAACATGAAATTGACCACTTAAATGGTAAACTCTTTATAGAAAAGCTCCCTTATGGACGTAGAAAAAAGTTTGAAAAAGAGTACAAAAAACTCCAAAAGCAGAAAACGCGGTCGTGAAACGAGCTTTCTTTAGAAAAGCAGAAAAC
>JAJRQV010000013.1 GCA_024280035.1 Campylobacterales bacterium | reverse complement strand
CGTAAGGGAATTTTTGCCTCAGGGGATTGTGAATACGGTCCAATGACAATTGTTAATGCAGTTGGTCAAGCTAAACGTGGTGCTTCGGTAATTTCACGTTATGTTGAAACAGGTGAAATTACTATAACTGATGATGAGATTATGGAAGATCACCTTCGTAAAATCAAGGTTTATGATAAGAAAGAAAAAATTACAGTATGGTTAGCGGGTATTCCTCGTGAGCATGCTGAAGTTTTAGATGTGGATGAGCGTAAGGATAATAACCGTGAGGTTAACCTTGGTTTTACACAAGAGCAAGCAATTAGCGAAGCAGAGCGTTGTATGCGCTGTTACTACATCGCTATGGCAGCGGTTTAAGGGGTCTCAATGAGTAAAACAATTAACTTTACAATTGATGGCCAAAAGGTCTCTGTCGAAAAAGGTGAGTCAATCTTAACCGGTGCGCGTAAGAATGATATTTACATTCCTACACTTTGTCATTTAGCTAAGGCTACCCCGATTGCTTCGTGTCGTTTATGTGTGGTTGAAGTAGAAGGCTCAGAAGGTTTTGTACTTTCATGTAACACCCAAGCGGTAGAGGGCATTGAAGTTAAGACTAACTCAGATGAACTTTATAAAGAGCGTCAAAACATTATGAAACTTTATGATGTTAATCACCCTCTTCAATGTGGTGTATGTGATAAGTCAGGTGAGTGTGATTTGCAAAATAAAACTCTTGAGTTTGATGTAGATTCTCAAAACTTTGCTATTCGTGATCAAAAACGTCAGAAAAAAGGTTGGGGTGTACTTTCGTATGATCCTCATCTTTGTATTATGTGTGAACGTTGTACGGTTGTATGTAATGAGGTTGTTGGTTCAATGGCACTGTACATTAAACCGGGTGGGTACAAGTCATTAATTGATAATCATTATAGCTCTTGTATTCAATGTGGTGAGTGTATCTCTGTTTGTCCTGTTGGGGCTATGGCTTCTGCAGACTTTAAATATACCACAAATGTTTGGGAACTAGAATCAGTACCTTCAAGCTGTGCACATTGTTCATCAGCTTGTAACCTTAAATATGATGTTAAAACGCTTGGTGTTGGTGAAACAGATAAGGCAATCTATCGTGTAACGAATGAGGTGGCAATTGAGTCACTTTGTGGTGCGGGACGTTTTGCTTATGACTTTGAAAATCGAGCAACTAAAGATGAACTAGCCTTTGTTAAGGCTGTTGAAGCATTTAAAGGTGCAGACAGTATTGTTTTTAATTCAATGATAACGAATGAAGAAGCAGCTGTACTTCAAGCCTTAAAAGAGAAGTTTTCTTATAAACTTATTAATAAAGAAGCGAAGAAATACCAAGAATTCTTAGAAAACTTTGCATCAGTGAGTGGAACAAAACTTTATAGTGGAAGTCTGAAAACAATTGAAGAGTCTGACTTTGCAGTAACGCTCGGTTGTTCGATTTCAGCTGACAATCCTATGGTTCGTTTTGCTCTAAATATTGCACATAACAAACGTAGTGCATATGTGACATGTATGCACCCCCTTGAAGACGAATCTCTTCGTAATGTTATTACTCAGTATGTTAAATACGAGGTTGGTAGTGAAGAGGGTCTTTTAGCAATGTTATGTGACCTTGTTGTGAATGAAGAAGCAAGAGAAAAATATAGCTCTTTCTTTGATAGTTTAGACAGTGGTTATATCTGTGGCGAGTCAAGTGTGGGTGAAGAAGAGTTTGGTCTTTTATACCAAAAACTTCGTCGTAAAACTAAACCTGTTTTAGTTGCAGGTGCTGATCTTTACAACCATCCTCGTGCTAAGAACATTGCAAAACTTCTTGGAATGATTGCTAAGTATTCTGAATTTGATCTTGTTATTGTTCCTCCTGAGACAAATAGCTTAGGTGTAGCATTGATTTGTGACTTAGATTCGGTACCGGGTGTAAAATCTATTGGATATAACGTTAAGGGTGACTTTACTTTGTCGGCATTAGGTGAAGGTGATTTAGACATGCCTGCATTAAACCAACAAGAAGGGACATTTACATCACTTGACAAAAAAGTGGTTCCTTTGAATGTTGCGGTTGAATTTAAGGGTTATGAGTTAAATGATATTGCTAACGCGCTTGGTGTTAAAGCTAAGAATGTGATTGATTATACTGCAACACTTCCACAAAACTCAGGTTATAAAGATATTGAGTTTGATGCACTTGAAAATCGTTTTACGATGTTTGAGGGTATCCGTGGTTACGAACTTGAAAATGTGAATGTAAAAGGTGATGATAGTATAGAAGAAATTGATGATTTAGCAGAATATAATGGAAGTGTAATCTACCGTTGTAACTTTCCATTTAATCAATTTAACTCTTTTACTAATAAAGCACATCAAACTGAATCTGAACCTTTCTTAGAAGGGTCTAAACAGTTTGCTATTGCCTCGAAAATTTCAGCAGGCGATACCGTACGTTTTACGATGGACGGGAAAGAGTACATAAGAAAATTTAAAATCTCTAAAGAATTAAAAGGTACATTAGCACTTAACCCTGTTTTTGATAGCACTGATAATTATGATGAGTATAGATATAAACAAGTAAAACTGGAGGTTGTAAATGGCTAATGTTACCATTACAGTTGACGGGCAAGAGATTCAGACACAAGAGGGTGAGTTTATACTTAATGCCGCTCGTGCCAATGATATCTTTATTCCGGCAATTTGTTATTTAACGCGTTGTAGTCCTACATTAGCATGTCGTATCTGTTTAGTAGAAGCAGATGGGAAACAGGTGTATGCTTGTAATGCTAAAGCGAAAGATGGGATGGAAATCACGACTTCGACGGAAAATATCGAATTAGAACGTCGTGCGATTATGGAAGTTTATGATGTTAATCATCCACTTCAATGTGGTGTATGTGATCAGTCTGGGGAGTGTGAACTACAAAACTATACATTAGAACTTGGTGTTGATTCTCAATCTTATCATGTAGCCGATGTTAAACGTGAAGCTGTAGACTGGGGTCATATCCATTACGATCCAGGTTTATGTATCGTTTGTGAGCGTTGTGTTACTGCATGTAAAGATATGATTGGTGATAACTCTTTAAAAACTGTGGCTCGTGGTGCAGATGCACTTGAAGCGGAGTACAAAGAGAGTATGCCAAAAGATGCTTATGCAATGTGGAACAAACTTAATAAGTCTGTTATTGGTCTTACTTCGGGTGAAGAGATGCTTGATTGTACCTCTTGTGGAGAATGTGCAGCGGTTTGTCCGGTTGGTGCGCTTGTTGATACAGATTATATGTACACATCAAATGCATGGGAACATAAACAAGTTCCTGCAACATGTGGGCACTGTTCTGCGGGTTGTCAAATCTCTTATGATACTAAACATACTTCTATTTCAGATCCTGAAGAGAAGATTTACCGTGTTATGAATGAATGGAATTATGTTTCACTTTGTGGTGCGGGACGTTATGCTTATGATTATGAGAATAGAGATGTTACTAAAGATGAAGTAGCCTTTGCAAATGCAATTACTGCTTTTGAAAAAGCGGACACGCTTAAGTTTACTTCAACGATTACTAATGAAGAAGCTTACATCCTACAACAACTTAAAGAGACTAAGGGTTACAAACTTGTAAATGATGAAGCAAAAGCTTTCCAAACATTTATGAAAGATTATTCTGAAATTTCTGGAACATCATTGTATGGTTCAGACCTTAAAGTGGCGCACAATTCAAACTTTGTTGTTTCAATTGGTACAGCACTTAAGACAGATAACCCTAATGCGCGTTATGCCTTTAATAACTCAATGACAGTTAACAAGGGTGCAGGTCTTTACTTCCACCCAGTAGTTGATCCTGTTATTGATCAGATGGGTAAATCGGTATTATCAATTAATCATGCTCCACTTCAAGAAGAGGCAGCACTTTACTTAATCTTAGACCTTTTCGCTAAAAAAGAGAAACTTCCCTCTGAAGTTTCTGATTATTTAGCAAGTTTTCACAATATGAAGACAATTACGGTTACTGAAACGATTAAAGAAAAAGTAATTGAAATTGTTAAAGAGATGAAAGTAAATGAAGCAACAGGTGAAGAAGAGGAAGTTGAAGTAGAGAAATCTAAGATGGTTCCTAAAAAAGTTGAGAAAGAAGTTGAAGTTGATGAAAATCGTCTTCTAGAAATTCTTAATGCACCAAAAGACTTTGAAGAAAAGATGGAAAAACTTCTTAAGAAAAAAGATGCCTTTATGTTGATGGTAGGTCCAGACCTTTACACGCATCCTTCATCTAGGAACTTAGCACGTCTTTGTGCCTTAGTTGAAAAATATACAGATTTTGAGTTAGTAATGATTCCTACTTTTACTAATACTTTAGGTGTTTCACAAATTTGTGAGCTTGATGATGAAGCTGGTTCTTACTCTATTGGGTATAACACAGATGCTGATTTTAAACTTGCTGGTTTAGGAGATGGTGACTTAGATATGCCAGCCATTAATCAGCAAGAAGGAACATTAACCTCTATTAATAAACGTGTTAACCCAACTAATGTTGCGGTTTCTTACGGTGGTTATGTGCTTAATGACCTTGCTAATGCAGTTCTTGGTAAAGCAGTTGAAAATACAATTGACTACACTGAACAACTTCCAGTTGCAAAAGGTTTCCAAGAAGCGACCTTTGATTCACTTCCTAACCATTATGAAAATGATGGAACAGAAAAACGTGGTTATGTTCTTGATAACCTTGCAGTAACTTCGAGTTCAGATGAGTCAGTAACTGCCTTTGATGATAAAGCTGATGTAGAAAA
Organism: Campylobacterales bacterium; assembly: GCA_024280035.1. Lineage (GTDB taxonomy): Bacteria > Campylobacterota > Campylobacteria > Campylobacterales > Sulfurimonadaceae. The sequence goes on along the minus strand of JAJRQV010000013.1, from coordinate 6,482 downwards.
TGCACTGTACCTTGCTAATCCTGTTCGTCAGTTCTCTGACTTTACAGCAAAACCTCACCAATCTAAAGAGAAGCCTGGTCTTCATGCTTCTAAGGCATACTTAGATAAACATGAGTTGAACGAGGGTGATAAGGTTAAGGTGACAACGGCTAAGGGTGTTGTTGAAGTAGAAGTATCTCACGACCACTTTATTGATGGTGAGATCGCTTATCTTACAACATTTGATTCTAAACTAAATTCTGAAGCACTGTTTGACGGTTACCGTTTTACTTCAGCTTCAATTGAAAGGGTGTAATTAATGGAAACAGCATATTTAATTGAAACAGTCATTAAGATTGTTACTATTTTACTTGTATTTTCTGCTCTAGCGGGTATAGGGACATATTTCGAGCGTAAGGTACTTGCCTTTATGCAAAGACGTCTTGGGCCAATGAATGTTGGACCTTACGGTATCGCACAAGTAGCAGCAGATGGTATTAAGCTTTTTACGAAAGAGGACATTGTTCCTACTAATGTTGTGGGTCCAATCTTTAAGATTGCTCCAGTAATTACAGCGGCAACAGCTTTTATGGCTGCGGCAGCTATCCCTTTCTTGCCTTCATTTGAAATCGGTGGTTATGTCGTTAATCCTATTGTTTCAGACATTAATGTTGGTATTTTATATGTACTAGCAGTAATGGCAGTTGGTTTTTATGGGCCACTTCTGGGTGGTATGGCTTCGGCGAATAAATACGCACTTCTTTCAGCAGCACGTGGTGCAGCCGTATTTATCTCATATGAGGTAATTACAGGGCTTTCACTTTTAGCGCCTTTAATGATGGTCGGTTCATTTTCTCTTATTGATTTGAATAACTTCCAAATTGAAGGTTACTGGATGGTGGTTTATCAACCGGTTGCAATGGTGCTTTTCTTAATCGCTGGTTTTGCTGAAACAGGACGTACCCCTTTCCACCTAGTTGCTAATGACCATGAAATTATTGATGGTTTTGGTACAGAGTATTCAGGTATGAGATGGGGGCTTTTCTTCATCGGTGAGTACGCAAATATGTTCTTTTATGCTTTCTTAATCTCAATCCTTTTCTTTGGTGGATTTGGTGATGGAAGTGTACTTGGTGCCTTTGCTTTACTTGGAAAAGTTTCTTTCTTTTTCTTCTTCTTCTTATGGACACGTGCTGCGTGGCCAGATGTAAGACCAGATCAATTGATGTGGTTATGTTGGAAAGTATTAATGCCACTAGCAGTGATTAACATCGTTATCACTGGCTTTGTGATGATGTTTTAAGGGGTGATGATGAGTAAATTACCAAGTCTAGAAGACTTTAAAGATAGAAATGTTGTAGAAGGTTCAGCTTACTACGATGTTGATCAAAGAGAAGCCCCAACAACGGGCATGGAAAAATTCAAGCAGGTAGTCAATCGTACCTTTAGATTTGAGCTATTTATTGGTTTGTGGGTAGTGCTTCGTGAGATGATTAAGTTTGATATTCATACCGTTTCATATCCAGCTGAAAAGCTGCCTATTGGCCCACGTTACCGTGCGGTTCATGAGATGCAACGTTTGTGGGAATCAGGTACTGAGAGATGTATCGGTTGTGGTCTTTGTGAAAAGATCTGTATCTCTGACTGTATCCGTATGGACACTAGAATTGATGAGAACTCTCGTAAAGAAGTTACGGAATACACCATTAATCTTGGTCGTTGTATCTTCTGTGGTTATTGTGCAGAAGTATGCCCTGAACTTGCAATTGTACATGGCGGACGTTATGAAAATGTGTCTGAGCAACGTGCTCACTACACAGACTTTAATGATATGTTAACACCAATGGATATGGCGATTTCAGGAAAAGTAGCTGAATACCCAGGTTTTGGTGCAGTTACACCACACGAAGATGAGCGTATTAAAACTACGCCTCTTGCGTACTAAGGAGATATGAATGTTTGAAGCAATAGCTTTTTATCTGTTTTCATTTTTAACGATAGTAATGTTCTGGATTACAGTTACAACTAAGCACTCGTTATATGCATTAACAGCTTTGGCAGCAGGAATGATTTTCATCTCTGCATTTTTCTTTATCTTAGGCGCAGACTTTATGGGTGTGGTTCAGATTATTGTTTATTCAGGTGCAGTCATGGCACTTTATGCCTTTGGTATGATGTTCTTTGATACAACACGTGAACTTAAAGAGAAACCTACTAAGACTAGATTAGTTCCTATTCTTGGTGCATTAGCAGCACTTTTAGTTGTGTTAATGGTTATCGCTCCTGTTGTAGGTGAAAATATTACAGCACACTACCCAATAGATGTAGCAATTGGTAATTCACAAGCCATTGGTATGGTTCTTTTTACTAAGTACCTTGTGCCTTTTGAACTGGCAGCAGTGATGTTGCTTGTAGCCATGATTGGTGGTATTGTACTTGCGGGTAAGATGATGGATGAAGATTATTCAAGTCTTAGTGAAGAGCAAATCGATGAAAAAGAGGGGGCAGTTTCATAATGGAAATTACTTTAACACACTATCTTGTACTTTCAACAATTTTATTTTCAATTGGTCTTATTGGTGTTATGCGCCGTAAGAATCTTTTGATGTTGTTTTTTGCTACAGAGATTTTATTAAACTCAGTAAATGTTGCACTGGTTGCAATTTCTCATTATTATGGTGACTTTACAGGTCAGATGTTTGCATTTTTTATTATTGCAATCGCTGCGTCTGAAGTTGCTATTGGTCTAGGTCTTCTTGTACTGTGGTTCAAACAATACAATACTATCGATCTTGATAATATGAAATCGATGAAAGGCTAATATAGATGGAAATGTTTGTATATATCGCACTTTTCGCTCCCCTCGTAGGTTCTCTTACAGCGGGGCTTTTTGGTGCACAGAAAAAGAGCCTTATGGTAGGTGTTTTTGCTTCAGGAATGTTATTTACGTCGTTTATAGCGTCTTTACTTCTTTTAGTTCAAGTTCTTCAAGGGCATACTTTTCATGTTGAGATGATGACATGGATTAAAACAGGTGACTTTAATGTACCTTTTGGTTTTGTAGTAAATGAAGTATCTGTAACGATGATGATGGTAGTAACAACAGTTTCTACCGTAGTTCACGTTTACGCGATTGGTTATATGGATCATGATAAGTCATTTAACCGTTTCTTCGCTTACTTGTCTGCTTTTGTTTTCTCAATGATGATTCTTGTAATGTCGGATAACTTACTGGGGCTTTTCATCGGTTGGGAAGGGGTTGGTGTCTGTTCTTGGTTACTCATTGGATTTTGGTATCACAAAGAGAGCGCAACTTGGGCAGCTAACGAAGCCTTTATTATGAACCGTATTGCTGACCTTGCAATGCTTGTGGGTATTTTTACACTTTACTGGAATTTAGGGACTATCTCTTATGAAGGTATCTTCGCAACAGTAGGAACAGCAGACCACGGTATGCTTGTAACCGCAGCGGCATTCTTGTTTGTGGGTGCTATGGGTAAATCAGCGCAATTTCCACTTCATACATGGCTTGCAGATGCGATGGAAGGTCCTACTCCGGTATCGGCACTTATTCATGCAGCAACGATGGTAACAGCAGGGGTTTATCTTGTTGTTAGAATGAACCCACTTTATGATTTAGTTCCTGAAGTAGGTATTGTTATCGCTAGTCTGGGTGCTTTTGTTGCTATGTTTGCAGCAACGATGGCTCTGGTTAATCGTGATATGAAACGTATTATTGCTTATTCTACACTATCTCAGTTAGGTTACATGTTTGTAGCTGCTGGTCTGGGTGCTTACTGGGTTGCACTGTTTCACCTTATGGCTCACGCATTCTTTAAAGCACTTCTATTCTTAGGTGCAGGTAATGTTATGCACGCGATGAGTGATGAGCTTGATCCATTCAAAATGGGTGGTCTTGGTAAACCGATGATGTGGACATTTATTATGATGACACTGGCTTCTATTGCATTAGCAGGTTTCTTCCCATTAGCCGGTTTCTTTTCTAAAGACTTAATCCTTGAGGTTGCTTTTGTAGGGGGTCATCCGATTCTTTACACAGTACTTCTTTTAACAGCGGGTCTAACAGCGTTTTACTCGTTTAGATTAGTGTTCTTAATCTTTACAGGTGAAGAGCGTTACAAATTATTTGGATTTCATCCTCATGAAGCGTATAAATATATGTTAATTGCTATGTCACCTCTACTTGTTCTTGCCATCATTACAGGGTTCACTTTTAAAGGTGGATATTACGAAATGGTAACAGCACTGCTTCCAGCAGGTGAGTATCATATTCATAATCCTATTGTTTACTGGATTATGACAATTGGTACACAACTGTTTGTTGGTGCAGCTGTTTTATATGCATGGATTAAATACAAAAATGCAAAAGTTGATAAAAAAGTTGAAGCAGGTTTCTTTTACCAACTTCTATTTAATCAATACTATATTCCAAAAATATATGATGAAGTGTTCTCTAAGCCTTATGCTGAACTTTCAAAAATGTGTTGGAAGTTAGACAATACTGTTGTGGATGCAACTGTTGATGGTATTGCACATGTGTTCTATGGAACAGCAGAAAAAACACATACAATGCAAGATGGAAACCTTTCATCTATGTTACGTTGGATGGTTATAGGTTTAGTCGCACTTATTGTAACTGCGGTTATCTTCATCGGTATTACTGTTAATGCCGATGCAATTATGAAATTATTAGGACACTAGAATGATTGAACATATATTATCAATTTTAATCTTTTTTCCATTAGTTGCGGGTGTTCTTGGTTTCATGGTAAACAAAGACTCAATTCGTGCTTATGGAATTGCTGTATCTGGGATAGAGTTTGCTCTTTCTTTATTGTTATGGTACGTATTTGACACGGCTAATGGTGGTTTCCAATTCACTGAATTAATGCCACTTATTCCTGCCTTTGGAATTAACTACCAATTAGGTATTGATGGAATTTCTCTTTTCATTGTTATTATGTCTACTCTAATTACCTTCTTAGGTATTCTCTCTCTTACGGAGAAACGTGATATCAAAAATCTTATCATTACACTTCTTGCTTTAGAGATGACAATGGTCGGTGTTTTTGTTTCACTTGATGCGATTTTATTTTACGTTTTCTGGGAACTTTCTCTTGTACCAATGTTATACATCATTGGGGCATGGGGTGGACCAAAACGTATCTATGCTTCAGTAAAATTCTTCCTTTATACATTCACATGTTCTCTTGTAATGTTAGTGGGTATGATTTTTATGGCATATCTTTACCAACAAGCAACAGGGCAATGGTCATTCTCTATCACTGAGTGGTACAGAGTTGTATTACCTATGAACTTACAGATGTGGTTATTTGCAGCATTTTTCCTTGGTTTTGCTATCAAGGTTCCAATGTTCCCATTTCACACTTGGTTACCGTATGCTCACGGTCAAGCACCCACTATCGGTTCGGTAATTCTTGCTGCGGTTCTTCTTAAGATGGGTACGTATGGTTTTGTACGTTTGTCATTACCACTTTTCCCTGATGCAACGGTATGGTTTATTCCTGTAGTGGTAACATTGGCATTAATTATGATTGTTTACACAGCAATGGTAGCTAATGCTCAAAAAGATATTAAACAAGTAATCGCTTACTCTTCAGTATCTCACATGGGTGTTATCATTTTGGGTACATTCGCACTTAACATTGAAGGTATCTCAGGTTCTGTTTTCCTTATGTTAGGTCATGGTATCGTTTCAGGGGCGCTGTTCTTACTTGTCGGTGTTATTTATGACAGACGTCATACTAAGATTATGACTGAGTTTGGTGGTTTAGCTTCGATTATGCCAGCTTACGCGACTATCTTTGGAATTATGATGATGGCGTCAGTAGGGCTTCCATTAACAATTAACTTTGTTGGTGAGTTTCTTTCTCTTATGGGTATCTTTAAAGTTGCTCCAATGTATGCTTTAGTTGGTGGGCTTGCGATTATTGTAGGTGCTATTTACATGCTTTCAGCATTCAAAAAAGTATTCTTTGGAAATGTAACTAATCCTGAGAACGAAAAATTAAAAGATGTAAATCGTACTGAACTTTATGGGCTTATTCCTTTAACAATCATTGCTATCTGGTTAGGGATTTACCCGAAACCAATTTTAGACCCAATTGATGCAGCCGTACGTGAAAATGTACTTAACATTATGTATCAAAAAATCCAAACAGATATGGGAACAGAGGCAGCTCGTGAGTTAATCACTGATCCGTATGCTAAAAAACCTGAGATTGTTATTCCTGCTCCTACTAAGAAGCATGCTACACAGTCTCATAAATCAGAAGGAGGGCACCACTAATGTTAGAAGCAGTAAATGTGAGCTTTGCCTCTTTAAATATACCGACGCTCTACCCGATGCTTATTGCTATCGTGGGAGCACTCTCAATTATTACTATTGACCTGTTTAAGTCTAAACTCGATAAGTCTATGTATGTAATGATTACTATGCTTTTCTTAGCATTAGACCTTGG
>JAJRQV010000012.1 GCA_024280035.1 Campylobacterales bacterium | reverse complement strand
TTTATATCGCCAGTTTTAGACTTTATATGCTCAATTTTTTACAATATATTTTTATGATACAATTTCCGAAGAAATTGGCTTGATAATTGATGGTTTTTAGAAGTTATTGAGAGTATGATACTGGATTTTTTCACAGTCTCCTTGGAACTAATAAATTTTCTGCAAAAATTTATTAGTTCAAGTCTACCGTTATGTGACAAAAGGAATATTATGAGATGGACAAGAGAAGTTTCAAAAAAAGTAACAAAATTATATTTGACAAATGAAAAAATGACAGATGGTTTGAAACAAGCGATTCTTGAAGTTGCATCAAATTATCCACAAAAATATTTCGAGCCTTGGCTTACTCAAAAAACAGACATAACAGGAATCAGAGAAATTGCTGCAAGAATGTCATCAAGCCTTTCTTCTGGAAGCTTTTCAAAAAATATCCAAATTGATGATAGTGAACGTCCTAAGAAAGTAAAGTATGTTACTGAAAATGAATTTCAAGAGCATACTCAAAATGAAATTGATGAAGACATTGAACCGCTAAAAAGACAAGATATTATAAATAGTGCTAAAGACAATATGAAAATTTTAGAGTTATATCGTATATAAGAGTTTGAAAGTATTCAAAAAACATTTAAACTATTCTTTGGCATTGATTTTGAAATAGATCATGCAGAAGCATTGATTAATAATGATAAACAAGGGGAACATCATCCCAACAATTTACAGTTTTTATTAAAACATCATAATGGTAAGAAAAATAAAAAAAGTTGGAATAGGTTTTCGTTTGACGAACAAGTAGAATATATTAGAAAAACAACAAGTCTACAAAGTCTAGTAGCTGATAAATTTAATATCGAGATTGATACTAAAATTTTGACTTAATGAAAAAGACTAAAAGTTGATATTTATTCTTAACACTACAGATGCTGTAAGTTGTAGACCATAGCCTCTTTAACTTTTTTCAAGGTTACATCAAAACTATCAAGCGGTCTGTTTCTTAGGGTCTGAAGCTTTAAGCGTTTATCCCTGTAGGTAGCACTTTTTAATTCCAGATCATGCTTAAATTCATCAAATTTATCCAATAAATATTTGTCGTTATTGGTTTTTTGACAACGTTTAAAAAATTCAACTATCTGTTTATAATCTTGCCTTTCTCTTATGACCTTTGTTTCAGTAAGTGCCTTTGAAGCCGTCTGAATAAGTATATTTGCCTTACTCGCAGGAACATAAGAGAACATTGTTTTTTTAGTATGAAGTTGAATATCATCATCTTCAGTAAACATATCTAAGAGAAGTTTTGGTGTTACTTTTTTAAGGTCTTGAATACTCAGCGCTAGTGCCGCAACAATAGCAGAAATATTAAGTTTAAGCTCATCTACACGTCGTACCAGTTTTACAATTTCAATCTGGTAAACCTGAACCTTTCTACTTTTGTCATCTCGTGCTTGTTTTACCCGCATCCATGCTTGTTCAGGTTTATAAAGGATTTACCCACTTCCGTGCTGTTCTAAGAGGGTTTTTCTATTTTCACTTCCATGAATAACTTCTAAAACCACAGAGCTAAGGGTTTCTGGCTTATTTGACCTTGCAATAAGATCAAAAAAGCTATTAACCACTTCTTTATAAAACAAAGAGCTAAAACGGCGAAGATAAATTGAAGCAAGCTCATAAATAAACTTCTGATGTGTTTTATCTTTTTTAATGTTCTCAAGCTCTACTTTGGTATAACGTTTTTCATAAAGCAAGGATAGAAGTTCACTAAGTAATACTTGCACAAGAGTGATTTTTACCTTTTCAAAATTCAAGTCATCTATAGAATGGATTTTTAAAAAGTTTACCTCACCTGCCAACTTTTCATCTGTACAGATGTCTTTACAAATAAGGGTCATCACCTCTTTTCTATCTTCATCACAGTTTACATGTAAAACCTCTTTTTCAAAAATAAGTTTATCTGAAAATATATGTTTTACATAAGTCTGTGATTTTGTCATTAAAGTCTACTTATCAAGCTTTGAGATGTCTTGAGCAAAAGAAACTTTTTCACCACTTTTTACAAAGATATTCATGTCTTCAGCAATAAGAACAATAGTAGAACCCATTTGGAAACATCCAAAATCATCACCTTTGTTCATGTTTAAGTTTTCGTACTCATAAGAGACAGCATCTCTAATTCCACTATTGGTCTGAATTCTTGGTTCAAAAGAAACTTCCATTTTTCCTACATTTAAAGCACCAACAAGAACCATATAAAAAATCTTATCTTCTTGGGTAAAACATTCAATAACAACACGCTCATTCTCAATAAAAAGGCTGGGTTGTTTGTTTAAATAGGTAAAGTTTACAGGGTACAGTTTACCCGGAATATGAACGGCTTTAGTGATACGACAATTCAAAGGAATGTGGTAACGGTGATAATCACTTGGGGAGAGATAAAAATTAATAAAACGACCATTTTTAATTCTCTTTTTATTTTTAGAGTCTATAAAAGAGCCTAAAAGTTCATCTATCTTGTACTTCATGCCTTTAATCTGAAAAGAGTCATAATCATGAACTTTCCCACATTCAGAAACAAGGGCATCACAAGGAGAAATCATCACAGAACCGTCCATAGTAAAGTCACGTTTCTCTCGTAAATGACGCGTAAAAAGTTTATTAAGTGTTTTGTATGATGAAGCGGGTTCAAAATCACTCATATCTAAACCCATTAATTTTACATAAAACACATTAATAATGTTTTGAACAGTAGAAGGAAACTCTTTTGATGCAAATTTTCCAAAAACTTGTGAAATGCCTGATGTTATATGTTTATTGTTACTCAATTTTTTATCCTAATTATTAATTTATCTGTTCATGAGAAGTTATCTTATCTTCTCTGATTTCTCGTTTAGCTAACTCTTCAATAAGCACAGTTGCGTACGAACCTTTTGGTAGGGTAAAATGCAACTCAAACCAAGCTCTGTCTTCTTTATATTCCCACTCTACATCTTCTGGAAACACAAAAGCATAACGGCGTGTACCATCTTCTTTTGTCTCAACATCAAACTCTTTTTCAATGGTATGGGCAACATCAATGCTGTGCTTAACTTTTTTACCAGAAAGAAGCCCCGTAGGTGTTCTGTCTTTTTCTGAAAACAGTTTAGCTTCAGCTTCTAAATCTTCTGCATAAAAGATAGCACCATAAGGGTAATGCATACACAAGTCACCCGGTAACATCTTAAAAGGGTGTTTCTGTTTTTGCATACTTTTAATAAGATTTTTGTCTAAGTTAAGTACCTCAGATGCCTCACTTATACTTAAGCCTGTAATAAGTCGGCTTATCTCAATACGACGGCTTAACCAGAGATTAAATTGATGGGACTGGTAAGCAGAAACAAAAAGTTTAGCTTTTTTCTTATTTTTCTCTTTTTTCTTCCCCTCAACAATCTCTTTTCCTATAATGTAATTATCCCCATCATTTCCAAAACGTTGGTACCCAAAATAGTTTGGCATACCGTCTTCTTTAATATGCTTGAGTGCTTCATCTAGTTTTTTTGCCGCAACAGGAAGTACTTTTTTAAGACGAATAAAAAAACGATTGCCTTTAAGGTGTCCTGTACGTAATTTATTAGCATGTCTTTTCATAGAAAGAATTTTAATCTGAGGATGATCCATCTGAGAAAGCTGTTCTTCTAAACGAATAGGTACAGTAAGATATTGTGTTGTAAGAGCATTCTTATCTTTAAGCCCTGCTGTACCGATTTCTTTGGCTTTAGCACCAAAACTGTTACATATAATATCAATCAGTTCCCAGGTACTAAGGTTCTTTTTTCGTATGTGTACCATAAGGTGTTCGCCTTCTCCACTAGCCTCATAAAGAGGAATTTCATCGACAACAAAGTCTCGAGGGCTTTGTGCAAAATGAAAGGGGATACTAGAATGGTTTAAAAAGTAGTTTCTATTCAAAAGTGATGTACCTTACATTTAGATTTATAATTTCTTCGTTTTGCTGATGCAAAAATTGTTAATTTTGTTCGTGTATTTTTGGCAATACGCAAAAGTTTTTTTCTCTGACGTAAAGAAAAACCAATAAGCATCTCATACTCTTCACCGCTACACCCTACACTTTTAGGGATACGATGATTAAAAGCAAAGCCTAAGTTGTTTGCTAAAGAGAGTTTATTTAAGTCACTAAAAAGCCCGTCTGAGATATCCATTCCACAGTTTAATGATGAAGCACTTTTTTGAATAAAGGCTTGACGTAAAATAGGTGAAAAGAAATGTGAGCTTTTTCTTTTCATATTATAGCGAAGAAGTGTATCTAAGGCTTTTTTTGATGAACCTAATTCACCCGTATAAGCAAGTAAGTCCCCTGCTTTCAAGCCTTTTCTGTAAAGTGGTTTTGCACTTTTTGCCAAAATGGTAACGGTAATATCAATTTTAATATTTGAGATGGTGTCTCCACCAATAATTTCAATACCGAACTCTTGAGCAGCCTTATTAAAACCATAATTAAGTTCTTTTAAACTCTTTGATTTAAGATGCGAAGGAAGCGCCACCGCTAAAAGTGCGTATTTTGGTTCTGCATTCATGGCAATGGCATCAGAAATATTAATTATCATCGCCTTATATGCTATCTCTTCAAGACTGAACCACTCTCTTTTAAAATGAACATTTTCAAAAAAAGCGTCCTTGGAAATTACCCATTCACCAACAACAGCACCGTCATCTCCAATTTTTTTGAGTTAAAACCAGAAATAAAAAAGTCTTCTTTATTCAAAATATATCCATAAATAATATTTATACTTGCGTTTGCGAAACCTTCCCAAAGGGAAAAAATCTATTCAGTAGGCTTCAACTGTAAAGAATTGTACCAAAACTTCCTTTTATTGAGGTGAAAACCCTACTAATCACTCTTATTAAGTCGATTTTAATACGTCGCAGTCTAAAATCAGTGAACATTTATTAACTAAAAATATTTAAGGATACTAATGCGTTGGTCTATAAAGAAAATCTTTGACAACATTACTCGAACACTTATTGCACTTTCTGTTGTTCTTGGCTTACTTGCTACAATCACATTTACACTCAACTCTTCTGTCGAAAAGGTAGATTTAATCTTGCATCAAAAAGCTTTGATTAGAGAAGCCTATAATCTCGGTCGTGAAGATATTGAACTGAGTAATATTCAACTAAAAGGGATTGTTAACAATCTTAAATTCGACATTACTAAAATGAAAAATGCTTTTGCTTATGACATCTTAGGTAATTATGTGTATGGTCATTCCATTCAATATCTTAATGACCTTGAGCAGTTAAGCATTAAACAGCTTCTTTATATTGAGGCTGCAGAAAACTATTATTACCAAAGTCTTGAAGATTTAGAGTCGCGTTTAGATGAGTATGATTTTGCTCAAGCAGAATATGAGGCAAAACTTTTGAACTAGAAGAGAGACATCTGATTTATGAAAGTGAAAAGTTTAGTGCTATTCAATACCTGATTTATCTTGCTTTTTTAATCTCACTTATTGCAGCCTTATGGTTCTCACGTCGTCTTACCTTTGTATATAAAGATTTAAAAACTCTGTACTCTGTAGATTTAGAGAGTAAGGGTCGCATGTATCTAACTGAAGAAGCAGAGATGATTACTAAACGTATGTCTCGTAAACCTACCGCTACAGAGAACCCTGCTTTTATTGACCCTGTTACTGAGATTAACAATTATAAAGGTCTTCTGCATGGGTTTGCTAACCGTAAAGGCAATAACGGTGCAGTCTTAGCAGTGTGTGTTTTCTCTTTAGATGATTTTAGAAGCATAGAGAAAAAATACAAAAAAGATCTTGCTAATCAAATTCTTAAAAAGATTGGGTTTATGTTTTCTTTATATGAACAACATACTGATGTTCTTGGACGCATTGATTATGACCAATTTGTTATTGTTCTTAATAGAGCGACCAAAGAGATAGCCCTTAATGATTGTGAACAAATTCGTAAAAACATAGAAGAGACTAAGTTTAAAGCGCCTAAGGGTGAAGTTATTAGCATTACGGTAAGCGGTGGTTTTGTAATAAAAACACCAAACAAACAACTCGACCAGACCATTGCTCATGCGAAAGAGATTTTAGCAGTAGCCATAAAACAAGGGGGCAATAAGATTGCTCAACTTCGTGACCATGCAGAAAAAGGGCTTAGACGATAAGCCTTTCAAACCCCCTTTCCTTCTTGCTACAATAAGTATCACCACCCCTGTATGGGGCTTTCTCCCTGCTTCGTAAAGTAACATTCACTCTTTTCCTTGTTTTCCTTAGACCTTTTAACCTTACGCAAGGGATTTGCAGATATAATCTAGAAAATATTTTTTGGAGGATTGCGAATGAGTATTCCTATTTATACTTACGATGCTATTGTTGTTGGTGCTGGTCTTGCGGGCTGTGCTGCTGCATTAGAGTTAGAAAAAGCCGGCAAAAAAGTCGCTGTAATTACAAAGTTACACCCATTACGTTCACACTCAGGTGCGGCACAAGGTGGTATTAATGCTGCTTTTAGTGATGAAGATAGTGTTGAACTACATGAGTTTGATACGGTTAAGGGGGCAGATTACTTAGCTGACCAAGATGTTGTTGAATTTATGTGTCAAAAAGCACCAGAGACTATTCGTTGGGCTGAGAAGATGGGCGCTGCATTTTCACGTACTCCAGATGGAAAGATTGCACAAAGACCTTTTGGTGGGCAATCAAGTCCTCGGGCATGTTATGCTAAAGATCGTACAGGGCTTACACTTCTACAAACGATTTATGAACAAGCACACCGTTATGGTGTTACCTTCTTTGATGAGTGGTATGCTGCTGACCTTCTTTATGAAGATGGAAAAGTTTATGGGGTTGCTGCTTATGACATCAAAAACTCTGAAAAAGCAATTTTTAATGCAAAAACAGTAATGTTTGCAACGGGTGGTTATGCACGTTCATTTAAGATTAACTCAAATGCACATGCAAATACAGGGGATGGTCTTTCTCTTGTTGCTCGCCACGGGCTTCCTTTAGAAGATATGGAATTTGTACAATTTCACCCCTCAGGGCTTTCTGGAAATGGTGTTCTTATTTCAGAAGCGGCTCGTGGTGAAGGGGGAATCCTTCGTAACTCATTAGGCGAACGTTTTATGGAGAAATATGCTCCTAACGCTTTAGAGCTTGCCTCTCGTGATGTTGTTGCTCGTGCAATTATTCAAGAAATTCGTGAGGGTCGCGGTGTTGGTCCAAGAAAAGATGCGGTTTATATTGACCTTGTTCATCTTGGAAAAGACCTTATTATGGAAAGACTTCCTGAACTTCGTGATTTAGCAATTACGTTCTTAGGTCTAGACATGATTAAAGAGCCTATCTTAATCTCTGCAACAGCACACTACTCTATGGGTGGTATTCCTTGTGATGTTAGAGGTCAGGTTCGTAAGAACAATGATGAATTCGTAGAAGGTTTTTATGCTGCAGGTGAGTGTTCATGTGTATCTGTTCACGGAGCTAACCGTTTAGGTGCTAACTCAGTTCTTGAAGCTTTGCTTTTTGGACGTTTTGTTGGTAAGTCAATGGTTGAAGATGTTGATGGTGTTGAACTTCGTAAGGCAACCCAAGCAGATGCACAAGTAATGACAAGTGAACTGGAGTGGATTCTTTCAAACAATGGAGATGAAAAAGTTCATGGTCTACGTGAAGAGCTACAGCAGTCAATGACAGACAATGCAGGTGTATTTAGAACAGAAGAGACTCTAGCAAAACAAGTTAATATTATGAAAGACCTTCGTGAACGTTACAAAAATATTCGTATCGAAGATAAGTCTAAAATCTTTAATACAGAACTTCAAGAAGCAATTGAATTTGGTCACATGTTAGACTATTCTATGTTTATTGTTGAGTCTGCATTAGCACGTAAAGAGAGTCGTGGTGCTCACTATCGTGAAGATTTCCCTACACGTGATGATGAGAACTTCTTACAGCACACTATGGGTTACATGGATAAAGATGGAAACATCAACCTAGAGTACATGGATGTCGTTCTTGGCAAACATGAGCTTAGAGCCAGAACATACTAAGGAGACGATGTGAGTATTATACCGACTAAAAAACTTGTATTTAGAGTGTTTCGTTTCAATGCTGAGACGGATTATCTTCCTACTTATATTAATTATGAGCTGGAAGTTACTCATGAAGAAGTAATTCTTGATATTTTAAACCGTATTAAATGGGACATTGATGGTTCACTTTCATATCGTCGTTCTTGCCGTCATGGCATCTGTGGTATCTGTTCTATTAAAGTTGGTGGAAAAGCGGTTCTTGCTTGTAAAGAGAATGTTTTTCAACTGGTTGAAACCTTTGGTGAAGAGCTTTTAATCGAGCCATTAAGCACCAAACGTTAAATGAAAGACCTTATTATCGATAAAGATGATTTCTGGGTTATGCACGATAAGGTTAAACCTTTCCTTATTTCTGATGTTGAAGAGCATCCAGAACATGAACATATCGTAACACCAAGTGAAGCTGAAGAGCTTCTTGAAGCTGATTACTGTATTCAGTGTGGTGCATGTCACTACTCATGTCCTGTTACTGAAATTAACGAGCAGTTCATTGGGCCGGCAGCCTTTGTTAAAGCCTACCGTTTTGAAGCAGATGTTCGTGATGATGCACATATTGAACGTCTTGATGTTGTTAATGAAGAAATTCAAGGGGTTTGGGATTGTGTTAAATGTATGGAATGTGCGGAAGTATGCCCTAAAGATATTAACCCCATTGAAAAAATCACTAAACTGCATAATATGATATTTGATGAAGGTATTGCGAAAAACAATATCGCTACACGTCACGCAGTGTACTTCAAAGACTCTATTGCAAAACATGGTCAACTGAATGAAGCCGGGCTTGTTATCTACTCTGAAAAGGGTTATGGTATGTACAAGCACCTTAAAGTGGGAATGAAAATGATTGCTAAAGGCAAGGCACACATTAACCCATTAATTGTTCCAAAATCTGAAAAACTTGATGAGATTGCTAAATTAGTAAAAATCTCTTCAACATCAAAATTCTAAGGAGTACAACAGATGTCTAAATTAAAATACGCTTTATTTACTGGTTGTACTGCACGTCAAAGTACACCTGAGCAGATGATGTCAACTATGGCAATCGCTGAGAAAATGGATATTGAACTGGTAGTTCTAGAAGAAGCTTCATGTTGTGGAGCTTCTCACCTTCAAGATTATGATGACTTTTTATCATTAGTATTAAATGCACGTAATATCTGTTATGCAGAACAACGTGGTATGACCATGGTTACAATTTGTAATACCTGTCAACTTAACACTATGATGACTAAACGTCGTTTAGATAAAGACCCAGAACTTAAGGCTAAGGTTAATGAAAAGCTTGCAGAAGTTGGTTTAGAGTACAAGGGTACTTCTGAAATCGTACACTTCTTATATGCAATCATTGATGACTTTGGTCTTGAAAAACTTTCTAAAATGGTAGTTAAACCTCTTGCTGAGTTTAATATCGCACCTTTTTATGGTTGTCACAACATCCGTCCTTCAGAGATTCATGAAGATTCAAATGGACATGAAAATGCTTATGCACCCCGTTCATTAGATGACCTTATTCTTGCTTGTGGTGGAAAAAATGTTGATTATGAAGAGAAGAATAAATGTTGTGGTTTCCACGCAGAACTTCAAGCTCCACATACAGCAGCAGTACTCACAGGTAATGCAATTATGGGGGCTATGGATAATAATGCAGATATGATGGTAACACCATGTCCACTGTGTCACCTTAAATTAGATACTCAATATGAGCATGCTTCAAAAGCTGTTGGACGTGATGTTAAACTTCCTGTTTTACATATGCAACAGATGATTGGTCTTGCCTTTGGTATTGAGGGTAAAGATTTAGGTATCCAACACCACGTATCTGAGATCAACTTTTTATAATCTCTTTAAATAAGGCTACCCGCCTTATTTATCCTTATTTTCTTCCCCCTGCTCTTTTTCACATCTTTTAGTCATCCAACTTCAGCACAATAAGTCCACAATTACTCTTTACACTGTTTTTAGAGGTTATATTTAACCTTTAAAAAATGTCACCAAAGGATTTAGAATGGAACGAAGAAAATTTTTAACGGTGGGCTCAACAGCTCTAGCTATTTCATTAGTACCTCTTTCTCTTTCTGCTGTTAATTTTAGAGAGAGTTCACCTCAGACATGGGAAGCAAGACATTCAGTCGATGCCATTAAAGAGCTTTATGGGTCAAGCGATGGAATCGCAGGTGTTATTAAACTTAAGGCACCTAAGTTAGCTGAAGATGGTGCTTCTATTCCCCTTAATATTAAATCTAAAATGGATTTAGAGTCTATCTCTGTTTTTCAAGATGCAAACCCTCGTTCAGCCGTGGCTGTCTTTTCTATACCAAAAAATGGTTGTGTAAATTTTGACCTTCGTATCAAAATGAAAACAACCTCTAACATTACTGCAATGGGAAAAGGTAGAGATGGAAAACTCTATAAAACAGTACAAAAGGTTAATGTTTCAATCGGTGGATGTGGGGCTTCTTAAAGAGCTTAAATCTAATAAAATTTAAAGGCTATATTATGAAAATCAAAGCAAAACTAAAAGGTCAGACTATTAAAGTAAAAGCACTGTTTAACAGTGCAATGGTAGGAAAAGAAGAAGCTATTAAAAAGAAAACTGTACCAAGCTTCATCACACATATAATTGCTAAGGTTAATGGAGAAACTGTATATGAAGTTTCAACAGGTCCATTTATCTCTAAAAACCCTCTCTTTAAGTTTCAATTTGTTGGTGCGGCAAAGGGGGACAGCTTAGAAATCATAACTACTGACAATAATGGTAAGCAAGAACAAGGTACCACAAAAATCAAATAACGCTTAGAGGGGTTCAAGCTTCTCTACTCTTAAGGACACCTCTAAAAACCGCCCTTAAGCTAATTAGCACACTTCATTAGATAAAATTCACAAAAAACTAGGAAACTTTATGTCAATAGAAATTATCTCATGGAATGTTAATGGAATCCGCGCTGTCGGTAATAAGGATGCACTTAAATGGATAGATGAAAGAGAGCCTGACATCTTATGTCTTCAAGAGATTAAAGCCCTTGAGGAGCAGATTCCTGATGATCTTTTTGATTTGCAATACAGCTCTAGAAATGTAAACTCAGCCGATAAAAAAGGCTATTCTGGTACCTGTACTTGGTCAGCCATGCAACCCCTTTACACTGAAGTCCGTCATGATATTGATTTAGGTAAAGAAGGTCGGATTTTAGAGCAGGACTTTGGCGACTTTGTTCTGTTTAATGTTTATTTTCCAAATGGGCAAAAAGATGATGAACGCCTTGCTGTAAAGATGAAATTTTATGAAGACTTCTTGAATTACTGCGATAGTCTAAGAGAAAAAGGGAAATCAATTGTCATTTGTGGAGATGTTAATACCGCGCACAAAGAGATAGATCTTAAAAATCCAAAGGCAAACTCAAAAACTTCTGGTTTTTTACCTATAGAACGTGAATGGATGGATAAACTTGTTGAGCATGGTTATGTAGATACCTTTAGATATGTTCATGGAGAAGCAGAAGATGAATACTCTTGGTGGTCTTACCGTTCCGGAGCACGCGTTAAAAATGTAGGCTGGAGAATTGATTATTTTTTTATTTCTGATGATTTAATAGAGTGCTTAGAAGATGCCTTTATTATGCAAGACATCATGGGTTCTGACCACTGCCCTGTAGGAATCAAACTAGACATATAAAATACTATATAGTATTTTATATAGTAAACTATGTATATCTTTTTATCACAAAGAACTCCCAATTTAGCACTTTATATTACTCTAAAGTTATTCCTTAATATAATCATATAAACAATAAAGGAATAATTATGATAGCAGCACCATTAAAAATGAACAAGGCTGATTCAGCCATTACCACTGTCTTTGGAAAAGCAAAATATTTTGGTATTTATGACGAAAACAGTGACGAGGTTCAGGTTATTGAAAACCCACAACAAGGAGGACCTGCTGTACTTTCACTTTTAAAAGAAAAAGGTGTAAATACAATCTTAACTCAACACTTAGGGCAACGTCCTTTAAGCATTGCACATGAATTAAATATGAATGTATATTACTGTACAAAAGAGAGAATGACACTTAAAGAAGCAAGTGAAAAACTAAAAACAGATAACTTTACTGAGATTACAATGGCTAATCTTTCACAATTTTCAAACCACTAAAAGAAGACTATTATGGAACAAGTACAATTTAAAGACAAGTACCCAATTTTTAAAACAACTATTAAAAAAACAGAACTTCCCCACACCTCAATAGATGAGATTTTTGACTTTTTAAAAGAAGAGATTTCTATACATCCTATCGCAACTTATGTAGGTGAGTTTGATCATTATAAACACACCAGCTGTTTAGAAGAGAGTGCAATTAACTCTGCCATTAAAAATGCAAAAAACATACTTTTTTGTTTTGGAAAAGAGTTAATGGTTCCCGAAGTTTTAGCTGTAAGACCACGTTCTATTGGTATAGCTGAAATGGAAAATGAATTTGTAATTACCTTTATGGAAGCACCTAATCCTGCTGCCAATGAGAGTATGCAAAGATGGATTAAATCGCTTACGCTTACACTTTAAAAAGGCAAGTCTGCCTTTTTAAATTTTAGCTCCTAGTAAAGACTATTTAAGCTTTATCAAAGAAAGCTATTTGGCTTTTAGTAAAAAACTACCTTACTTTTGTTTTCTAAAGAAAGCTGTTTTGCTTTTACTAAAGAAACTGCTCTACTTTTGTTTTGGGCGGAAAGGTTGTATGACCGCTTCGTTACACTCTAAAAATGGACCTTCTAAAAGATCTATACAGTAAGGTACGGCAGGAAAAACTGCATCTAAACATTCACGAATAGATTTTGGTTTTCCTGGAAGATTAATAATTAAAGACTTTCCACGAATTCCTGCTGTTTGACGTGAAAGAATCGCTGTTGGAACGTATTGTAAACTCACCTGACGCATTAACTCACCAAAACCTGGCATCATCTTATTGCACACATTCTCTGTTGCTTCTGGTGTTACATCCCTAAGTGCAGGTCCTGTTCCTCCCGTTGTAACTACTAAACAACATCCTTCTTCATCACACAGCTCTTTCATCGTCTGCTCTAAAGTCTTTTGAACATCAGGAATACAACGGTACACAATCTCAAAATCACTTGTTAAATACTCCTTCATTGTGTCTTGAATAGCCACTCCTGAAATATCTTCATAAATTCCTGCACTTGCTCTGTCTGAAGCTGTTATTACTCCAATTTTAATCGCACTCATATTCATTTCCTTTTTATCTAATTTTATTAATTAAAGAGTAAACTTCATCCACTATTTAATACGGTATCTTTTGTTTCTAGTGCATGACCTGCACTATTTATTAGGTAGGTTGTCGCAAAAGGTAAAAAGAACTCTTTTGCCTTTAAGACATTAATGATCTTATCTTCACTCCCTAAATAGACCTCTATCTTTAGCCCTTTATCTTTTAAAACTTGTAACTCATCTGCTTTCCATTTATAATCTAAAAGCAAGGATAACTCCTCTTCACTACCCTCTTTTAATGTAACCTTCTCATTAATGTTTGCAGGTAAAAAACAAGATTTAAAAAAGTTTTGCAGATAAGTCTTTTTATCTTTACTGTAATACATTTTTTGTGTACGTTTAAATTTTTCAGGCTTATCTTGAAAAAAAGCAGGTGAAAAGAGTTGTAAGGTATCTATGCGTTTATCAGAGTATAAAACCTCTTTAAATGCCAATATAGCCCCATAAGAGAAACCTGCCACGTTAAATTCTGATTCCCTCAAGAATTCAGAAAAAAGCTGTTTATCATTAGAGAGGGAAAAGCCACTATAAAACTTCATCCATCACTTTCTTTATCTGCTCTTTATTTATCTGTTCTTTAGTAATTAGTTCAGATTGAAGTGCCGCAATTTGAGGTTGCATGCCCCCTAAAAACTCTTTTGTTTCTGCATAAAGTTTATTGAGTAAATAGGCACTGTCTTTTGAACTTGGAATAATCTGTTCACCCATTCCATAATTGTCTAAGATAAGGTTTACAATCTTTTTAGCCTCTTTAAGGTCATCTGCTACATTGGTTGAATGTTCACCATAATGAATCTCACAAATTGCCATACCCGAAAGCATAACTTTAATATAAGAGAGGAGTTTATGTTTTGTCACAAGATCCACATCATAAGGTTTTAAACCATCATTAATCATCGTGAATTTTTCAAACTGAACCTCAAACCAGTAAGCACTTAAGGCTTTTGCCGCTTGGTAAAGGGCTTGAAGCTGTTTCTCATCTTCTGAATACGATTTCACTTTTTTCTTACCAAAAATCACCTTGTCTTTAACCGCCAAGACCTCATTCATAGAGATATTATGACGATTTTGACGCAGGGCTTCAAGAGCCGCTTCATTAACTAAGGTTGCTAAAGAAGCCCCATTAAAACCAACTGTCATTTTTGCCACTTCTTTAATATCAACCTCATGAATCATCTGTGCAAAATACTTATCTAAGATAGCCTCACGTTCATCTAAGGTAGGAATATCAACAAAAATACGTCTATCAAAACGCCCTGAACGAAGCAGAGCAGAGTCTAAGACTTCAATCTTATTAGTTGCTGCAACAACCACTACCCCTGAAGAGTCTTCAAAACCATCCATCTCCGTAAGAAGTTGATTTAAAGTTGCTTCTCTTTCATCATTTCGGCTTGCTCCACGTGCGCGACCTACCGCATCAATCTCATCAATAAAAATAATTGAAGGTGCATTTCTTTTGGCTTGTACAAAAAGTTCACGAACACGTTTGGCTCCCATTCCTACATAAATTTGAACAAAAGAAGCACCAGATTGGTAATAAAAAGGAACATCTGCCTCACCTGCGACTGCCTTTGCAATCATTGTTTTCCCCACGCCAGGAGGACCTACTAAAAGCACACCTCTTGGCATTTTAGCCCCAAAGTTTTTATATTTTTTAGGGGAGCGTAAGAAATCAATAATCTCTTCTAGCTCCTCTTTTACATCTGTAATTCCACCCACATCTTTAAAGGTAATATCAGAATGTGAAGGCGATATTGGCTCGCTTAGTGAAGAGGGTAATGAAGAAGTAGAAGGAGTGTTTTCTTGAGATTTTTCGTCTTTTACACTAAATTTATAAACAACACCACCTACAATCAGAAGCAGTGTTAATACCATTAAAATCTGTACCGCACCATTTCCAGACCCTGTTTCTACAGGAACCTTTGAAAACATATGCTTATCTACAAGTACAGTAGGAATACGATAACTTCCTTCATCCGTAAAAATATAGACTTTTTCATCAGCTAAAACAGCACGTTTAACCAAACCCTTTTCTATAAGTTTGGTTGTTTGATCCAGAGTAATGGGATCAGAACTGTCTCTTAAAATTGCAAATAAAAAGAGTCCAAGAAGAACACCTGCTGAAAAGTACAATACCCAACGGTTTGTTTTAGAGTTTAACATAATTCATCTCCTCTTGTATCTCATAATCTTCAATCCTAATCCAATTACCTAAAAGATCATGTTCACACTTAATGCGGATGCGGTTAAAGAATTGATCTAAACCTGTATATATCCCCTCTTTTTCACTCTCAACTAGAACTTCTAAAGGAACCTTATGCTCTTGTCTAAAGCTTAGATTATTTGCATTAACTAAGGCATTAAGTTCTGCCATTCGTGCCTTAGAAACAAGACCATTAATCTCTCCCTTTATCATTGCTGAAGGAGTACCATCACGTTTAGAATAAGTAAAGGCATGCACATGGGTTAGGGGCATCTCTTTTAAATTAGCCATCGCTTCTTTCCATAAGGCATCCGTTTCACCAGGATGCCCTACAATAAAGTCAGTACCTAAGGCAAAGCCTTTTGCATGCAACTCATTAAAGAGTTTAATATCAGAATCAATTCTATTACGACGGTTCATCAGACGAAGCATCTCTTTGGAACTATGCTGAATAGCAATATGAAGATGTTTTTCTAACCATGGTTCATTCAGCAATTCTTTAAACTCATCACTAATTTGAATAGGCTCCATACTTCCAATACGAATACGACGCACCCCTTTAATTTGTGACATACGCTTAAGTAAGGCAGCCATTGATTTACCCTCACCCTGCCCGTACGAGCCAACATTCGTTCCCGTTAGAAT
>JAJRQV010000011.1 GCA_024280035.1 Campylobacterales bacterium | reverse complement strand
CCAAAACATATGGTCTCTGTGTTTGTGGACGGGAATTATAGGAGATTTGAATTGTAATGTCAAGAGGTTTTTGAAGGAATTGTAAATTTCTTTTCTATTTTCCTAAAAGTAGCTGTTTTTAGTGCTATTTAGGCTGCTTTTATAGTTTAAAACAACACTTTTTGTGAATTTTTATTTTAGTATTATTTTAAACCTTTTTTAGATTTAAATACAGTTTACTCCTGCAGCATCTAAAATACAGGCATATCCTGTTTCTGGCTGAATTCTAATAACTTCATTTGCTCCATTATTAAAGCTCAATGTTATATCACAGTTTTGTTGTAAAACACCGTTTATTGTATTAGCTGTATATGGTCGTCCTAATGTATCGAATGAAAGTTGCTGTACATTATTACAACCCGCAAATGTAATTGCATTTACATCATAATAACCTGCTAAGTTAACTTTTTCATAATCTGTAGCTGGCATAGGCATGGTACAAAGATTATCTATAAACAATGCCTTACGTGATTGTGGCTCTAGTGCAGCGTTTATCCTTGCTGGAGCACCTCCTAACATATTTCTATCACTATGAATAACATACCCACCACAAGCATAAAATTGGATTTCCCATCTACGTAAAAACCAATTAATCAATTGATCATCATAAACATCTTCAGTCATTGCTAAGTGCTGAGTGTACTTAATGTGGGTAAGAACCTGATTAGCTGCTTCCATTCGAGTATCTCTATCCATTCGAGGAATAACCAAAGCAGACATAATTCCTATAACAACAATAACAAAAACTAGCTCTAACATAGTAAATGCAAATTTTTTCAAAGTGAACCTTTTAAGATACTTTAGTTCTAAATGTCACGAAATCAAATCGTCTAACTCTAGAACATATCCTTAATATAATAAGAACCTATAGTATAGCATAAGAAAAAAAATCAAAAATTAATAAGAAAAAAAAGGAAGGTTTTTCAAGATGTTTGACTCATAATGAGCCAAATAGGAAGGTAATACAGATTTACTGAGAAACCCTAGTTCCTCAGTAATGCTTATTAAAGCTCTTCTGCTTTTTCGACACTGTAAAGAATATCTGATGTAGGGTGACGGTACATTGGCATACCAAGACGTTTTTCATCTAAGATATGACCGATGAAACCAATTGAACGACCTACTACAAAGAATGCATTCAGTGCACCTGCATCGATGAAACCATCGATTTCGTCTTCAGAATATCCAAGTGCTCTCCACATATCTACCATTAAGATACCAATAGTACCATCAACATTTAAGATAAGGTTATCTTTCTTTGATGTAGTTAATGCTTCTACTTCTAAGGCGTAGTCTAAAAGAGGTGTTGAAGGGAAGTTTTCCGCTGCAAATTTCTTAAGACCAGAAACACGTAAATCTGGGTTACGAACCGATTTAACACGGTGACCAATTCCAGAAATCGTTTTACCTTGTGCTTTCATATAAGCAATAAACTCTTTAGGAGTCATATTATTATCATTAGCATATTTAAAGTAACGTGCCGCATCATCAATAGCACCACCAAAACGTGGACCAATAGTAAGAAGACCAGTTACAAGAGAAGAAATTACATCTTTACCCGCACGTGCAGTCACCTTACAGTTATGTGCACCGGATACTGCTGGACCGTGATCAGCAACAGTTTTGATTACAGTTTCAATAAAATCTGTAGCCCAACCTGGGTAACGTTTTTTGAACCATAGAAGTGAAATAACATCACCAATTCCAAAACCAGTTTAAGGCGTTGCAACAGCAGAAATTGGGTAACCTGCATACGTTGCTTCTTCCCCTGTGTCATCAGAGATTGTACAGATAAATTCGTTAGCTTTACGAACCTTAGGAACTACTTTAAGTTCTGGTTCTTCAATTTCAGTAATAACACCTTCAGCCGTTAACTTCGCTACAACTTCTTTGATAGTTACAGGAAGGTCATTAAATGAAGCAGGTACATAAATACCTGCCTCAGCCATTGCAATATTTTTTGCACCCGCAGTTTCAGCATCAGCATTAGCTGAAGCACCTGCGTGACCAAATTGAACACCTGTTGAGAAGTGTTTAGCAATGGTACCGATACACCATGCAATAATTGGTTTTTTGATTTGACCATTTTTTACAGCCTCAATCACTTTGTACTCTTCAGTACCACCAACTTCACCAAGAAGAATCATATATTTAACATCTGGATTACTTTCCATTCTAAGAAGGTTATCAATAAAAACAGAACCAACAAAACGGTCACCACCAATTGCAACACCTTCAGCAATACCATCCGCATTAATAGCAATGATATTTGAAAGTTCGTTGAAAAGACCACCTGAACGTGTTACCAGTCCACAAGAACCTGCACGGTGTAGTTTAGAGTTAACAATGTTTTCAATAGTACCACCAACATTTGCAATTTTAAATGCACCTGGAGCGATACCACCAACAGTAGCCGGCCCAATTACTGTAACACCCGCGTCACGTGCAGCTTGGTTCATACCACGAGCTAAACGCTCAGGGATACCTTCTGCTGTAACCATTACAGTTTTGAATTGACCTTCAATTGCAATTGCTTCCATTGTAACATCATAGGCTGTACGAAATGATGCAAAGTTAAGAAGAACATCTGCTTTTGGAAACATTGCTGCTGCCTCGGCTGTTGTTCTAACCATTGGTACCATAATTTCGTCTGGACCATAAAAGAACTTCTCAAATTTATTGCTTGAAGTTGGAGCTACGATAACTGCAACTGATGGAGTTTCACGAGAAATTGTATAATCATAATCCAACATTCTCTGAATCGCTGATTTATTGTTATTCCAAAAAATCGCTTGTGTATCTCTAGTAAATAATGCTGCCATATCTATCCCCTACTTCTCTAGTGCCATACGCACGATGTCTGTAACATGTGTTTCTGGACCATAAACTTCAATATAAAGACCAAGACGATCTGCCGCTTCTTTAATATCTTTAAGACCTTTTTCATAATTCGGTCCACCACGACGTACATAAATTTGTACGTTATGCTCTTTCATTTTGTCAACATTTTCTTCAAATGACTGAATGATACCTGTAAATGTTTTTGCAACATCAGTAAAGTTAGCAATTGCACCACCAATAATCATAATTTTATTACGACCCTTAGCATCTTTATGACGTGTCATAAGATCAATTAAAGTATCTGCATAAAATTTCGTCTCACCTGTAGTTGGTCCACCTGAATACTCACCATAGTTAGCAAGATCAGAAACAGAACCACCATTTGCTTCAGAAAGGTCAGCAATAGTATCTGCATAAACAACACTTGCACCACCACCCGCAACCATAGTCCAAACATGACCTAATGGGTTAAGAATAGTAAGTTTAAGTGAAGCACCTGACTTAGAGTCAGCTTCTGCAACTGCTTTTTCTTCAGGAGACTGATCTTCCATACCAAATGCAGTTGGGAAGTTAGCATTTTCAGCCCATTCATCAACCATCATAAAACCAGCAGTATCATCTAAACGTGCTACCATATCAAGAATAGCCATTTCGTTATTATCTAACATAACAATAGGATTGATTTCTAAGTATGCAAAGTTTAAATCACGGTAGAATTTAAAGAATTGAATAGCAAATGATGTAAACGCTTCTTTATCTTTAGCTTGAATATCAGTAGGAATATTTGCTTTAACCGCGTGTTCCATATCTGCATCAGACATATTGATTGGAATAGTAACTTCATTTACTTTTTCGTCCCAACCCTCTTCAACTTCCATACCACCTTCAGCAGACATGTAAAGAACATCATCTTCACCCACTGTAGTAGCAGAAATGTAATACTCTTGCTCTTGAGTATGTGGAGTAAATGGCTCAATAATAAAGTGAGAAAGCGTACCGTGCTGACCTGAAAGAAGTGTTGTCGTTTTAGACATTTTCTCATCAATCCATGCTGCCGCTTCAGCTAAAGTAACATCACCTGGTTTATTAGTCTTAAAAAGTACTAAATCATTTTTACCACGTTTACCAAATAACATATCTGGTTTAGCCACTAAAGCCTCTTGTTTTAACCACTCAAAACCATGCTCTTCAGCCTTGTCTAGTAGTTCTTTCCCACTTGTTACCAATACAGATTTAAATCCGTAATGAAAACCACTGAAATACTGTTCCCAATGTCTTGAGAAAATTGCTTTACCGTCGTATTCACGAATCGCTCTTTGAGCCATTGCAACTCCTTAGAAAATATTTTCGTAAGTGTAGCATTACTAAGTTTTAAAGTTCTTTTAGGAGTGCTGAGTTTTTAAGTAAGACTTATCATTTGTATAATTTCGTAACATAAAAGTGTGCAACATCAACACCAACGTAACTGATAGTAACAACTTCACTTTTAATCAAGGGTTTATCTTCATAAATACGTGTAGCTAAACTTTCTTCAATACCATAAAATTTTAATCTATTTTGAAGTTGTTTATTTGAAGTTAATACTGATGTAACACCCATCTCTTTTAATTTTTCAGCCAGTTCTTTTGCAATATGATTTTTATATACAAAATGTTTATGTGGTTTTTCTATGACTAAATAAAGATACTTGTTAAGATAAATGGTGAGACTACTGACTAATAAAAAAGCCAAAGCAATAGTTAATAAAAGTCGATAAGGTTTTCTAAATTCACGTAAACGGATACGATAAGAAGAGAGAAATGTTTTTACCATTAAAGGGGTTGAGACTAAGATATAAGGGGCAAGGTCTTCTAATTGCATCTGTTGTCGAAATGAAACCAATAGAGAAAAAACAAATGCTGTTGCACCTAAGTACCATAATAGAGTACGTTCTTCTTTTACTGACCACCGATACAGAGCATAAATAAGATAAACAAAAACAATGGGTGAGAAGATTGCCGCATAAATCCCTAGGGTTGGTAAGAAGTAGTTCTTAGGATGCCCTCCAATGTCTATTCCGTATAAGTACATAGATATACCAAAAAGTATTATTGAAGCTACTAGCATAGTCGAACGTCTTTTCTCAATGGAATAAAAAATAAAACTTAAATATAAAAAAGTAAATGAGCCATCAATAAAAACATACAGAGGTAATAAAAAGTAAGCTAGCTTACGTAGGTGCTTGTACACATATAAGAAAAAAAGTAATAAAAAGAGTAAAAGCCCCGCTCCATCAACCATAATTGCTGCCGAGTTAATTCCAGGTAAAACAAGATAAAGAAGTAGATTCCAGACTTTATCACTCTCTTTTTTAAAGAGCTGTTTTGAAACATCATAATAAAAAAAGGCACCTACTGCATGCATTAAAATCATTGGCAAACGAAGAGCCAAATTATTTTGCCCAAAAAGAGTGCTTGAAAAGTTAACTATATAGTGTAAAAGGTTTGTTTTATTAAAAAAAATATCGGCTTCATAATAAGAGATAGAGAGTTGGGAAGTAAACAGAAGAAGCGTAATCGTATGTGCAACTACAAGAGCAGAAACAATATACGCATTACGTGACACGATTTAAAGCTTCAAGAAGTTATCGATCATCTCATGACCGTGTTCACTCATAATTGACTCAGGATGAAATTGAACCCCATAAATCTGTTTGCCCTCAATTTCAAGTGCCATAATTTCATCATCGTCTGTACTTACCGCAGTTACCAGAATACATTCTGTAATAGATTCTTTGTCTACCACTAAAGAGTGATAACGAGTTTCTGTAAAAGTCTCAGGAAGTTTATTAAAGATGAGTGTCTCTTTTGTTTTCATTACTGTAGAAGTTTTTCCATGCATCATGTTTTGAGCACGAACAACCTTAGCCCCAAAAGCTTGAGCAATACTTTGATGCCCTAAACAAATACCAAAAATTGGCTTTTTCCCCTTAAAGCGTTCAATAACTTCAAGTGTAACACCCGCCTCATCCGGTGTTGCTGGACCAGGAGAAAGAATAATTTTTTCGGGGTTAAGTTGGACGATTTCATCCACACTCATTTCATCATTACGAATTACTTTTAAATCTGCACCCAATTCACGGCAGTACTGAACAATATTGTAGGTAAAACTATCATAATTATCTATCATTAAAATCATAAAATGATTATATCTTATTTATTTTGTTTCTTTTCTTGTGTCTTTTATTTTTTAGCTTACTTTTTGTCCATTTCGATTCACAATTCTTGCAAAAAAAGCAGTGACTCTTAAACAAATCTCTTCTGTGCCTATATGTAAACTTTTAAAGTTACTTAATACTCACTAAGCCAAAGTTTCCAAACAGCACACTCATCTAAAAGCTTCTCATCCTTATATTTCAAAGCAGCCTTTTGTAAACCCTCATTCATTATACCTATCTTTTCTCTTACCAAAGGAGTTTCAACATGTTTAAACAGTGAAATAATATGCCATCTGTCTAAAAACTGGTACTTCATAGAAAGCTGGTCATCTGCTCCGCCGTATTTATTAATGAGTTTTTGAGGAAGCAGGTCTATACTTCCTTCTTTTAAAATACGAAGCCATAAGTCATAATCTTCACAAACTTCCATATTCTCATCAAAGCCCCCTACTCTTTCAAAATATTCTTTATTAATTAAAACAGAAGAAGGTGCGATATTACAGTATTCAAGAGAATTTTCAAAAAGTACTTTTGTAGGTTTTTTGAATTTTTTAGGGACAGGCCATTCTTTACCCGCTCTCATCCATACCTCATCTGTATAAGAGGCTAATGAGTTAGGGTTCTTTTTATGAAAAGCAACTTGAAAAGCCAGTTTTTTTGGGTGCCAAGTATCATCTGAATCTAAGAAAGCTATCCACTCATTTGATGCCATTATTACACCATTATTTCTTGCGGTAGAAACACCCATATTATTTTGTCGTAGAAGTAACACATCAGGGTACATTTTTGCTACTTCAGATGTGGCGTCAGAAGAACCATCATCTACAACAATAATTTCAGAGGCTTTGAAAGATTGAGCCAGAACAGAATCAATAGCTCTAGCAAGGGTACTTACACGATTATATGCAGGAATAACAACTGAAATATTCACTAAAAATTACTTCCAGCTCTTAATCTCATTATAAAGACTGTCACGCTCAACT
The DNA here is from genome assembly GCA_024280035.1 of Campylobacterales bacterium. Taxonomy (GTDB): domain Bacteria; phylum Campylobacterota; class Campylobacteria; order Campylobacterales; family Sulfurimonadaceae. The sequence continues at coordinate 94,576 of JAJRQV010000011.1, read as the reverse complement.
GGTTCAAAACCTGAATTTCTAATCAATCCTACAAACTCATTCAAGTCAACACCATTAGAAGACTCAGCACCTGCTGCTGAGTTAATTGACTCTTTTTCAATTGTTCCATCTAAATCATTCGCACCAAATTCTTGGGCTACTAAAGCAAGGTTTACTGTTGATGTTACCCAGTAGGCTTTTAAATTAGCAACATTATCAAGAACAAGTCGTGAAATTGCATACGTTTTTAAAATCTCTTGACCTGTAATATCAACCTTAACATTTAAGTAATTGTTTTCCGTCTGATACACAAGAGGAATAAAACAGTTAAATCCACCTGTTTTATCTTGAAGTTCGCGAATTCGCATCATATGGTCGACTCTATCTTTTCGCTCTTCAACATGACCAAAAAGCATAGTTACATTTGATTTTTTCCCACGCGCATGCCATTTTTCATGAATCTCTAACCATTGTTCAGATGTAACCTTGCCTTTACAGATATAATCACGTACTTTTTCATCAAATATTTCAGCACCACCACCCGGAAGTGAATCTACCCCATTTTCAATCATTACATCAATAATTTCATCATAAGTTTTATTATATTCTTCACTTAAAAAATGAATCTCTGCTGCGGTTAAGGCTTTAATATGGAGCTCAGGATACTTCGCTTTTATCTTTGCAAATACCGTGGTGTACCAATCTAAACCTGTTTCAGGATTATGAGCAGATACGATATGTACCTCTTTAATACCACGGGATGCAATATCATCTACAATTTCCATAATTTCTTCATGTTTAAGTGTGTAAGGTTGAGGATTTTTTCGACTGGCGGAGTACGCACAAAACTTACAAATATCTTTACAGATATTGGTAGGGTTTATATGGCGATTAATATTAAAATAGGTCTTTTTTCCATGAAGAGCTTGACGTCTAGCATCTGCTAATTCACCCAATTCAAAGAGATCTAAATCATATAATTCCATCGCCTCTTCAAAATTTATACGTTCGCCTGCTTTAACTTTTCTAATAATATCCATAATTTATTCATACCATCTATTTTAAAATTTTTGTTACTTGTTTTGAATTATATCGTATAATTAGGTTAATAAATTTTAAGGGCACTTATGAACCTATCACAACGCATTGAAGACCTTATTGAAGACAATGCTCCTGATTTTGAAATTTCAAAACTTTTCAAGCAGTATATTAAAGAGTATAAAGAGGGTCTAAATGAACTTTTTGAAGCCTCCCAGGGAAAAGACTTTCTTGTAAAACACACCAAGCAACTTGATATGATTATTAAAATGATTTATAAAATTGTTCTGCGTAAAACCTTTGGGGATTATATCCCTATGCGAAATAATATTCCTATTAGTTTCTTAGCTTTAGGTTCATATGGACGCGAACAACTTTGTGTATATAGTGATATCGACTTAATGATAGTGTATGAAAAATCTGAAGGTTTTAATTTAGAACACCTTATTGAAAAGTTTCTCTATTTAGCTTGGGATTCTGGGCTTAAACTGGGGCATAGAGTACATGAGCTCCAGGATTTACAAGCCGCTTCATTAGAAGACATCACCATTAAAACAGCTTTTATTGAGTCACGTTTTCTTATCGGTTCAAACTTTTTATGGATGCGAATTTCACGCGAATTAAATCAAATACGAAATCATGATAAACAAGAGTTTATTATTGCAAAAATGGATGAGTCAGAAAAAAGACGTTCTAAATTCCCCTCCTCAATGCAACCCAATATTAAAGAGTCAGTGGGTGGATTAAGAGACTCTAATCTTCTTTTTTGGATCAGCCACACCCTGTATGGATTAAGTAATGTAAAAGAACTCAGTGGAAAGATGTTTAGTGAAGAAGAGTATCGAGAATATCGTTCCTCTTTAGAACTTCTTTTTAGAGTGCGCTCTGCTTTGCATCTTATTGCCAATAAACAGCAAGATGTACTGATTTTAGAATATATTCCTGAGGTAACCAACAAACTTGGTTTCTCTTCTCAACGTGCCTTAGTAACAAAAACTATGCATGCTATGCATACAATCAATCGTTTCACACAGATTTATACCCATCAACTCACCCGAAGTTTTATCTATAAAAAAGAGAATATTCTTCTTTTACGTCATCATCAATTAATGCACAACTTCTATCAACTTAATAATACCCTTTATGTCAGTTTTCATTCACAAAAAATTCAACACCTTCAACTTTTAGAGCTACTCGCCTCTTTAGAGGATATTAATTTAAAATTTGACCCTTCTATTTATAAACGTGTATCTGAACAGATGATTCCTGGTGAATTAAGTAAAAAAGAGTACTCCCTACTTCTAAAAATATTTTCACGCCGTTACCTGCACTGTATTCTTCAATTCTTTTTTGATGCCGGTATTCTTGCTGATATTATTCCTCCTTTTGATAAGGTGATGTTTATGCCTCAGTTTGATGGTTACCACACCCATCCTGTGGATATCCACTCGCTTATGTCGATTAAAGCCCTTGAAAATATTCAAGACCCTCTTGCCCTTCAACTTTATAAAAGTTTTAGCCATGAAGAAAGAATGCTTGTTCAGCTTGCAACCTTACTTCACGACACAGGAAAAGGACGTACCCAAGATCATTCCATTGTAGGCGCGAAAATCTTTTCTGAGTATGCCAGTAAGTTTAAAATATCCGATAATCTCATTGAAATTGGAACACGTTTGGTAAAACACCATGTTGCAATGAGCCGTGTTGCTTTTAGAGAAGACTTTTATCATGAACAAGTACTTTTCTCTTTTGTTTCAAAGGTTAAAGATGAACAGACTTTAAAATTTCTTTTTGTCCTTACCTATGCAGATATTAATGGGGTCAGCCAAAAAACATATAACTCTTTTAATGCTAAACTTCTTCGTGAGCTTTACCATGCCAGTATGGAAGTCATCGATAACACCCAAATGATTGGTGAAGCAAGAAAACGTCGTAAACGAGAAGAAGCTTTAACAAAAAAAGACTCGTTTAAGGCCCTTAGTAAACTTCAACAAAAAAGAATTCTTTCAATTGAATCTAATCTGTTTTTTATTAAACACTCTTCTGAAGAGATTGTTAAACTTTTTCAACGTGCATCTAATTTAGATAAATATTCTTATAGCATTACCCATTCACCCAACCTAATTATTGAGATTTATAAAACTATTCCTCTTAATCTGGGTTACTTACTTGGAAAACTTAACTTTTTAAATATTGCAGCTATGGATATTTTTAAACTGCACAGTGGAATTAAATACTTTAAAATTGAATTTGCCCAAGATCTTCATATTGATGACACCTTAAGAATAGAAGATATTATAGATGATGCCTTTGATATGAGTAAAACTATTGAGCTCACTAAACCCGTTTTAAAAGAGAATGAAATTATGCTCGATTGCGAACACTCAAATACTTATGCCCGTCTTAGTATCAATACAAAAGATCAAGCAGGGCTTTTAGCCTATGTTATTAAAAGTTTTGATGATGTTGAGATAGATATTGCCACAGCAAAGGTACATACCATTAAAAATCGTGTACGCGATCAATTTTTAATTGAAAAAAACAGTAATGTATGTAATAATGCCGAAAAAATAATATATGAATTACTTCAAGGGAATTAAAGATGTGTGGAATTGTAGGATATATAGGGAAAAACAAGATAAAAGATATTTTATTAGGTGGGCTTTCTGAATTAGAATATCGTGGATATGATTCAGCAGGTATTGCTGTTTTACAAGAAGACACTTTTTCTATCTACAAAGCCGTAGGTAAGTTAGAAAACCTGCGCAATAAAACAACTGACTTTCATCCCGAAGGTTTTTCAATTGGAATCGGTCATACCCGTTGGGCTACACATGGAAAACCAACTGAACTTAATGCCCATCCTCATGTTGGTGAAAACTCTTATCTTGTTCATAATGGTATTATTGAAAACTATCAAGAGCTAAAACAAACGCTTATTGCTGAAGGGTTTAACTTTCTTTCTCAAACAGACACCGAAGTTATTGTTCACCTTTTTGAGTCTAAACTAAGAATACTAAAAGAGCCTTTAAAAGCCTTTAGAGCTACTTTAAATGAGCTTGAAGGAGCTTATGCCGTTTTACTTATTACTAAGTCAGCACCAGATACTATCTTTTTTGCTAAACATGGCTCACCTATGTTAATCGGTATAGGGGGGGATGAAAAACACTTTGCATCTTCAGACACACCTTTAATTGGTTTATGTTCTGATGTAATTTATCTGCATGATGGTGAAAACGGTTATCTTACTGCTGATTCTGTAGAACTTTTTAATGAAGAATATGAAAAAATAGACCCCGTTTTAAAAACTCTTCCAAGCTCTAAACTTTCTGCGCAAAAAGAGGGTTACCGTTTCTTTATGGAAAAAGAGATTTATGAGCAGTCTCAGGTAATTTCTGATACTTTAATGGGGCGTTTAGATGAGAGTACTGTTAACTTCGAAGAGTTAGATGAGAGCCTTTTTGACGGTATTAATGAGATTAAACTCTGTGCTTGTGGAACTTCATATCACTCTGCTTTAGCAGCTTCTTACCTCTTTGAACGTTATTCTAAAATTCGTTGTTCTGTATAAATTGCTTCTGAGTTTCGTTACAAACAACCTCTTTTACAAAAAGACACTCTATTTGTAGTTATTTCACAAAGTGGTGAGACAGCAGACACCTTAGAGACCCTAAAAATGGCAAAATCAGCGGGGCTTAAATCTTTGGTTATCTGTAATGTAGACAACTCTTCTATGGTTAGAGAGGCTGATGCAAGTATCTTAACCCGTGCAGGTATTGAAAAAGGGGTAGCTTCAACCAAAGCCTTTGCCACACAGATGGTAGTCTTTTGGATGCTTTCACTCCACCTTGCTAAACTTCGTAATACCCTTACTACAGTAGAACTGGCTGAGCATATCTCTTTACTTAGAGAAGTGCCTTCAACTGTTTCCGTAAGCGATGAACTTCATGAAAAACTTCGTCGTCTCTCTAAACGTTACCTCCACGGACATGGTTTTTTCTTTATTGGTAGAGACATCTTCTTTACACTTGCCCTAGAAGGTGCCCTTAAACTTAAAGAGATTTCTTACCTTCATGCAGAAGGATATCCTTCTGGTGAGATGAAACACGGACCTATCGCCTTAGCCGATCCTGAACTTTTCACCATTGCCTTAATGCCGACTAAACTACTGTATGAAAAAACAAAAAGTAATGTAGACGAGTTAAGTGCAAGGGACAGTACTATTTGTGCTATTTCAGCTATGGAATTTGATAAGGCAGATGATTTTATTAAAATTACGAAACATAAACACTATATGCATGAATTTTTTGAGATGATGGTTGTTCTACAACTGCTCTCACTTGAGATTTCTGTGCGTCTTGGGAATGATGTTGATATGCCAAGAAATCTTGCAAAATCAGTTACCGTAGAATAGTAAAAATAGCTGTATGGGTAAATTTTTATAGCTTTAATAACAGTATTTATTAAGAAATAACTTTTAATAAAATAATAAAAAAACGACTAAGAAGTACCTGTCTAAGGTGCTCTTTAGCATTTTTAAAATTTAAGCTTAATTTTTAAGTTTAAAATTTTTTCTATGATATACTTATAAGAATCACTTATAAAACATCATAGGAATCTGACTTTTGAACACAAATAAAAAAATCCTTCTCATCGTAGCTTTTATGCTTATCGCCTTAGCCGCCGCAACCATTATTAATATTGCACTGAATTTTAGAAGTTTCTCCTATAAAAGTGCCATAGAGAAATCTGAGATTACTGCGGTTATGGTAAGAGATGGACTAACCTCACATATGGTAAATGGAGTTATGAATAAAAGAAAGTTCTTTTTAAAGAATATCTCTAATTATGATGGGGTAGAGGCCTTATGGATTGTACGTTCACCTGCCGTAATTAAACAGTATGGTCCAGGGCTTATAAGAGAGAAACCAAAAGATAAAATAGATAACAAAGTACTTCAAACAGGAAAAATGGAGAAACTTATTACTGAAAATTCAGATATAGCTAAACTCCGCGTCTCTATTCCTTATACTGCTAACAGTTTTGATACACCTGACTGTCTCTCTTGTCATAATGTACAAGAAGGTGATGTCTTAGGTGTTATCAGTATGGAGTTTGACATTAGTCATACAAGAAACCATGGAATGCTAACAATCTTTAAAATTTTTGCCTTGAATGTTATTTTTATTATTATTGCTCTATTTTTAACAAATCATTTTTTTAAACCTTATATGAGAATTTTCTCCGACCTTACAGATATGATTACCCATGCCAATAGTGGTGACTTCTCACATAGAATTACACGTAAAATTTCAGGTGATGGGGCTGAAGTTGTATCTCAAATCAATCAACTTTTTACGAATATGCAAGATACCTTTGGTGAACTAAAATCAAATCTTACTACCTTTGTCTCACGCTCAAACTTCTCCTGTTCAGACCCTCTTGAAGAGTCTAAAACAATTATTCATGAACTTTCAGATGTTTACAAATTCAAAAAAACCATAGAACTTGATCCTAATAAAGATGCTATTTATGAACGTGTGTATTATATTTTAAAAGAAAAATTTGGTATTACAAGGTTCTCCTTTTTTGAAGTTAATAAAAGTACTAAAGAGAGAACCCTTTTATACTCCACAGAAGATGAGAACTTTTGTATGCATAATACCATGGCTAATGCACTTGAGTGTCGTGCGGTTCGTACAGATGTAGATGTCATCTCTACTGATTTTTCAGACCTCTGCCAAAACTGTAAATCTAAGGAGAGTGAGTACACCTGTATTCCTTTTAATATTAATAAAGATGTTTCTATTGTTATATCTATACTTTCAGAAGATAAAAATAAACTTGATGTTGTTAATAAACATATTAGTACTATTAAATCCTATCTTGATGCGATGAAACCCGTACTCGAAAGTAGAATTCTTATGGAAAAACTACGTGACTCTTCTTTACGTGATGGTCTAACAGGGCTTTATAATAGACGTTTCTTAGAAGAGTACATCGATCAAGAGCAGGCACATATTTTAAGAGAAAAAATAAATTATGACATTATGATGATTGATATTGACTTCTTTAAACTGGTTAATGATAATTATGGACATGATATTGGGGACAGTGTTATTAAAGCACTTTCAAATATTTTACAAGCCTCAATTCGTGATTCAGATATGGCAATCCGTTATGGAGGAGAAGAGTTTCTTATCTTACTTCGCCGTACTACATCAGAAGCAACCATGAAAATTGCCTCAAACATTCATTCTGCTTTTAAACAGCAAAAATTCGCAGCAGGAAATGAAACCATAGAAAAAACACTCAGTATAGGTATAGCCAGACTCCCAGAAGATGGAGATTCCATCTGGAAAGTAATAAAATACGCAGACACCGCTTTATATAGCGCAAAAAATACAGGTAGAGATAAGATAGTAGAATTCACCAGTGATATGTTTGAAGAATACTAAAGAGATTGAAAGGGTGAAGGGTGAAGGGTGAAGGGTACGATTACAAAGCAGATCTTAAATAAGCATTAAAAGTAGTAATTTATATTTGTTAAGAGAAAGTATCAAGTAAAAAGTTTAGATTTACTAAAGAAACTTTTCTCTTCGAGAAATCGCTATCGCTAGCTTCAGTGCAATATGCACTGAAGCTAGACTTTTTAATCGCAGCCACAGCCTTGGTGGTTTTTATGTGTTGGCTCTTTTGCTGGCGCCCCACCCGTAGAACAAGCAGAAACACCTGGAGGAGTTGTCGGCTGAACACCCTCATTCGTAACTCCACCATCTTCATTAATTTTCTCAATACTTGCCCATAAAGAAGCAGCTGCTTGAGTAAAACGTTTTGCAGATTCAGAATCTGGAGCAGCAAAAGTAATAGGTTTACCTTCATCTCCACCTGTACGAATACTAGGCTCAATTGGAATTTCAGCAATAATTTTAGTTTTAAACTCATCTGCCATTGGCTGCGTTGTTCCTTTTCCAAAAATATCATACTCAACACCTGTATCTGGCGCGATGAAACCTGACATGTTTTCAACAATACCCGCAATAGGAATATTAAGCTTTTGGAACATATCTAGAGAACGACGTGAGTCATCAAGAGATACCATTTGTGGTGTCGTTACTGTAATACCCGCAGTTACTGGAACGGACTGAGCAAGTGTAAGCTGGGCATCACCTGTTCCTGGAGGCATATCAATTACTAAACAGTCTAACTCAGACCATAAAATATCTCTTAAAAATTGCTCAATAGCTTTCATAATCATAGCACCACGCCAGATTAAAGATTGACCATCTTCCATTAAAGAACCCATAGACATCATCTCAACGCCATAAGCCTTAAGAGGAAGAACTTTGTTCCCTTCAATCTGTGGTTTAACACCTTCAAGACCCATCATACGAGGAATGTTTGGACCATAAATATCTGCATCTAAAAGACCCACTTTAAGACCTTGTTGTGCAAGTGCAATAGCAAGGTTAACAGAAGTTGTTGATTTACCAACGCCCCCCTTACCTGAACTTACCATCACAAAGTTTTTAACCTGAGGTGCAATGTTTTTACCCTTAGAAGAGTCTTCTCTAGGCATTTTTGGAGCATTAATGTTAATAACTACTTCAGAAGCACCTACCATTTTAAGTTCAGTTGTTGCTTCATCAATAATTTGCTGAGCTACCTCAGGTGCTGATGATGTTACTTCAACATCAACAGTAATACTTGTTCCACTAATATTTACTTTTTTTACAAATCCAAAAGTTACGATATCTTTTGAAAAGCCTGGGTAAGTTACTTTACCAAGGGCTGCTTTTACAATTTCTTCAGTCATAATAAATTTTCCTTTAATTTAAATTTTTAATACAAAAGCTCTGCGCTCTTGCTCTTCCCCATTAGGCAAAGCCGACTCATTCCCTCTTAACGAACGAAGTGAGTGCACCCTTCCCCAAAGAAATCAGTTTATGCTGATTTTTCTTTCTCTTTCGCTTCATCTGCGATTCTTTGAATTGCAGCAGGATTATCCATAATATCTTGAGAGATTTTATATGAACAAAATTTCGGTCCACACATTGAACAAAATTCTGCCTCTTTGAAAACATCTTGAGGAAGTGTTTCATCATGATATTCTCTTGCTCTGTCCCCATCTAAAGCTAATTCGAACTGTTTTTCCCAGTCAAATGTATAACGTGCATCAGACATTTCATCATCAATATCACGTGCACCTGTACGACCACGAGCAATATCTGCTGCGTGTGCCGCAATTTTATACGCAATAATTCCTTCACGTACATCATCTGCATTAGGAAGACCTAAGTGCTCTTTTGGTGTTACATAACATAACATCGAAGCACCATGCCAACCACCTACAGCGGCACCAATTGCAGAAGAGATGTGATCATATCCTGCTGCAATATCGGTAACTAAGGGACCTAGAATATAAAAAGGTGCTTCATGACAAAGCTCTCTTTGAATCTTCATATTACGTTCAATTTGATTTAAAGGAACGTGACCCGGACCTTCAATCATAACTTGAACATCTTTTCCCATGCTCTTAATGTTAATTCACCAAGAACCTTAAGTTCACCTAACTGAGCATCATCTGATGCATCGGCTAAACAACCCGGGCGAAGTGAATCTCCAAGAGATAAAGAAACATCATATTTAGCACAAATATCTAAGATATCATCAAATGCTGTATAAAATGGATTTTCTCTATGATAATGCATCATCCATGCTGCCATTAAAGAACCACCGCGAGGTACAATCCCCATCTTACGTTTAGCAATTTTTGGCATAGTTTCTAATAAGAAACCTGCATGAATGGTGAAGTAAGAGACACCTTGCTGGGCTTGACGTTCTAAAACTTCAAGCATCTTCTCAATGGTCAGATCTTCAATCTTATTATTTACATCATGTAAAATTTGATAAATAGGAACTGTTCCAATAGGAATAGCCGAATTATTGATAACTTGAACACGAATATCGTCTAAGTCACCACCTGTCGATAAATCCATTGCCGTATCTGCTTTATACTTTTGAGATACTTCAATTTTTTCTACTTCGCCTTGCGCATCAGAAGCCAGTGCCGATGAACCAATGTTCGCATTAATTTTACAGCTAGCTGCAATACCAATAGCCATAGGCTCAAGGTTTTTATGATTTACGTTTGCCGGGATGATTAAACGTCCACGAGCAACCTCACTTCTCACCAGTTCTGGCTCTAATTTTTCAAGCTTCGCAACATATTCCATCTCTTCGGTGATGACACCTTGCTTAGCATAATACATTTGTGTGCGAACCGCATCGCCTTCACGTTTTTTAAGCCATTGTGTTCTCATAAAAAATCTCCGTTATTTATATCTTTGCCATTCTACTGTTTTATAGTAAGAATTACATTAATATAAAGTATCAAGGGTCGTAATTTTACCTCCACTTAAGAAAGTAAAAATTGTCCCTTGTCAATATATAGATAATATCGAATTACCACCTATAAATTTTCCGAAAGGTAACACAAGCAAGTTAAAAGAAAGCTTTATAAGTGTATAATTTCGTAACACCTGTTACAAATAGGAGCATTTTTGTCTGATTTAACACTGATTTTACTTGCTGCAGGGAACTCTACACGTTTTGAACCGAAGGTGAAGAAACAATGGCTAAGAGTAAATCATCAACCTTTGTGGCATTTTGTTACAAATGAGTTTGAAAAATTAAATCTTTTTTCGAAGATAATAATTACTGGGCATCCTGATGAAGTCGAGTATATGAAATCTTTTATTGACCATACTATAGTAAAAGGCGGACAAACACGTCAAGCATCCTTAAAAAATGCCCTTGCCTGTGTTAAAACACCTTATGTAATGGTCAGTGATGTAGCCAGAGCCTGTCCTCCCAAAGAGCTTATATCTAGGCTAATTGAGAGTAAAGACAAGGCAGACTCTATTGTTCCTGTTTTAAACATGAGTGATACCCTGACTTTTAATGGTGAGAACATAGACCGTGAAAAGTTAAAACGGATTCAGACACCTCAACTTTGTAAAACAGAGGCATTAAAAAATGCTCTTGAAACTGAAGTAGAGTACACCGATGAAAGTTCTGCCATAATTGCGGCAGGATTTACAAGGGCTGAAGTAGCGGGTGATGAAGATGCCCATAAACTTACTCAGGTAAGTGATATGAAAAAAATTCCTTGCCTAAGCCCTGCTTCAACAGATACCCTTGTTGGTAATGGCTTTGATGTTCATGCCTTTGAGTATGGACGCTCAATGTTTCTTGGTGGAGTTGAAATTGATTCGCCTTTTGGCTTTAAGGCACATAGCGATGGAGATGTCGCTATTCATTCTTTAATTGATGCACTTTTAGGTGCAGCAGGTATGGGAGATATTGGAACACTTTTTCCTGATAATAATGATGAGTACAAAAATATAGACTCAAAAATATTATTAAAAGAGTGCGTAAGACGTCTGCATAACTGTGGTTTTGTAATCATTAATGTTGACATTACCATTATTGCTGAGACTCCACGTCTAAGCAACTACAAGGCAAAGATACGTTCTACCTTGGCAGAAATTTTAGAAATTGAGACGTTTTTATGTAATGTAAAAGCGACAACAACTGAAAAACTAGGCTTTACTGGCCGTAAAGAAGGTGTTGCTGTACAAAGTAGCGCTAGCTTGAAATATCTAAACTGGACGAATTTATGAAAATACTAATTATCGAAAATGAAATTTACCTTGCACAAAGTATTGCTGCAAAACTAAGTGACCTTGGTCATACCTGTGATTTAGCATCAACCACTAAAGATGCTCTTAAAAGTGAACCTTATGATGTTATTCTTTTATCAACAAATATTTCAGGACAGGACTTTTATCCTGTTATTGATGCCTATAAAGACGCTGTTGTTATCTTAATGATTTCATATGTCAGTAATGACACTGTTTCTAAACCTCTTAAAGCAGGTGCAAAAGATTATATTCTTAAACCATTTATGATTGAAGAGTTAATCCGTAAAATTGACCACTTTCAAGATTATGAGCAACTTAAGCGTCAAAATGCAACCTTTCAACGTTATATTGAGCACACCTTCTCTTCAGTAAATGTAGATTGTGATTTTGAAAAGTCAGACCTTCCTATTTTTGTTTTTTCTAACTACCAAAAATATGCAGATGCTTTTGCTTTTAAACTTTTAAGCCGTTGTAATTCTCCACTTCATTTCATCTCTCTTGCCTCTTTACGAACCTTAGATGAAATTGCCAACCTTAATCCCGAAAAACTAACTTATATTACTGATTTTCAAGCCTTAAAGAAAACAGATAAACAACCTTTTCTAGATCTTGTTGCAGGAAAATCTGTTATTGTTTCTAGTACAGACGTTATTGAAGAAGTACCTTATAAAACAGTTGAGATGAAAAGTGACAATAAAGTGATAGAACAAGGAGATATTCTTCCAATCGAGGACTATGTAAAATATATTGTGTTAAATTATCAACATAAGTTTCCGGATACTGAATTATCTAAAAAGTTAGGAATCTCTCGAAAAAGCCTATGGGAAAAGAGAAAAAAATATGGAATTATCAAGAAAAAATAGAGAACTTCACCTCGACCAAGAAGCCTTCTCTGCACTTCAACTTGTTAAAGCAGGTCTTTTAAGCCCTGTCAATAAACTTATGAACAAGAGTGATACTCTTGAAGTTTTAAAAACAGGGCTCATCAATGGTAAAACATTTCCCTTCCCTTTTATACTTTCACCCAGTGGTAAAGTAAATACAGAAGTACTCTCAACAGCCAAAAAAGATGAACAACTTGAACTAATTGTTGATAGAATCTCTGTAGGGCATATTATTGTTGAGGAAATTTTTGAGATTAATCCAAAAGAACGTGTACGCCAAATCTATGGAACAGATGACTTATCACATCCCGGTGTAGCCAACACCTTTAAAAGACTAGGTAAGTACGCTATCTCAGGTGTTTTTGAAATTGAACACTCTGAATTAGACAGCAATAAAAAACTTATTGAAGAAGCTAAACAGAGAATTGGGGCACGTCATACTACAGCTATTATGATGGCAGCGAATCCTCTTCATCGAGCACATGAAAGACTTATCCGTCAGACATTAGATAAGACAGACTTGGTTGTTGTTTTTTTACTTAAACCTTATAATGAGAAAGAACTTGTATTTGAAACACGAAAAGAAACTTTAGAATACTTTATTACTAATTTCTTGCCAAAAAACCGTGTGATTTTAGTTCCTTTAGAAAGTTCATACATTTTTGCCGGTTATAATGAAGTACTTATTGATGCTATTGTGGCTAAAAACTATGGTTGTTCTACCCTGACTATTGGTCAAAATCATGCCGGTGTAGGAATGTATTATGATCAAAATGCACACAAAACAATTTTAGATAAACTTGTTGGTATTAATATTGGTATTAATATGTCCGCAGAATATGTTTATTGTAATGAGTGTAGAACACTTGTCTCAACAAACACCTGTCCACATGGTCATCACCACCATATTTCTTACCATTCTGAGTCTATCTTAGAACTCTTAAGACTAGGGCTTTTACCACCAGCTGTACTTATGCGTAAAGAGATTTCAGCACTTATATTAGCAAAACTCTTTCCTGATCGTTTTAGGAATTTAGAAAAACTTTATTATGATATCTTACCCATAACAGGTCTCGTAGAAGAGCATGATGAAAAAGACTTTTATATTGAGCTAATGAAGCTTTATCAGACAACATCACTGACGTAAGGAGAGGCAGAAGGCAGAAGGCAGAAGGAGAGAGCAATAGTTTTTACCTTCTGCCTTCACCCTTTTTTCTTCATCCTTCTCCTTACCATTTAAGGAAAATATTATGAATTGGTTTTTACTCACCGTTGGATACAGCGGAACAGCAAAAATTGCACCCGGAACAGTAGGTTCTGCTGTTTCTTTACTTTTAGGTATTGTTATCTTAACATATATGGACACAACTACACTCTTTTTAGGAGCTATTTTAGCCACTGTTGTAGGCTATAAACTCGTCAATGAGTATGAAGCAAAGGGGGGAATTCATGATAATAAACATATTGTTATTGATGAACTCGCAGGAATGTGGATAAGCATGAGCATTGCGATTACTCCTTTAGTAAGTATTCCTATGCAAGCCTATAGTGATTACATGAGTTATTGGAGCTTATGGTTAGCCCTTGCCATCTCTTTTGCAACTTTTCGTTATTTTGACATTGCTAAACCCTCTATTATTGGAAGACTAGACAGAGATGCAAAGGGTGGAATTGGTGTTATGGGTGATGATGTTGTTGCGGGTTTTGCTGCAGGGATATTAACAGCACTTATTATGAAGCTTATCTTCATATATTTAGGGTAATATACCCCTTAGAAAGAGGTCTTAAATGGCAAAACAACGCAGAACGAATAATGCTAAGTTTAATGGCAACAGTAATACAAAATCATCACAAGCTCGGGCTAAGCACAAACAAGGCACTAGTTCAAAATCTAAAAATACAGTAGAGATTTATACAGCTCTTGGCTGTCCACACTGTCAATATGCCAAAATGTATATGCAGATGAATAAAATTAAATTCATAGAATATAATCTTGATCGACAACCTGGAGATGAAAAAAAGTTTCTTGCAATGGGAGGGAAAAAAATCCCTCTTATTTTAGTCAAGGGTAAAATCTTACGATCATGGAACCAAAGTGCTTTCGAAAAAGCATATAAGTCCTAAGCTCTTCCGTATTGAAGAGCCCTTCTCTGACAATTTTTTTCATTTTATTTTCCTCTTTTTACAGTTTTTTTAGCTGGTTTTTTTAGTATTTTTTTAAATGGTTTGAGTAATTTACTTTTAACGACACTCTTTTTCAACTGTTTTAATTCTAATGCTACTAATCTTTTTTCAAAATAAGTTGATCTCTTTTGTAAAGCAGATATCTCTTTAGTAAACAGACGCATACCTTCTTTCATCTCAAATAGACTTTTATTAATATCCTTACACCGAGATATTAAAAAAGAGTCAACAAGAACCTCATATCCTGTTTTCTCTTTTTTAGCCATAATAAGCCCATCTTTAATCATCTTATAAACAGTCTTATCACTCTTATTAATTAACTTAGCATACTCTTTTACGCTCATAGTACTTGGGCTTGTTAGCTCTTTCATAAACACTCCTAATAAAATTTATCAGAGTGTATACATTAAATAACACAAGGCAATTACACTTTAGCAACAATTTAGCCACACAAGTTTTTCCATGTTTATAAAACAAAACCTATATATAAAGAGTAAATATTTTTAACAAAAACACTCACACAATTACACCACATTAATTTTTTATACTTACACCATAAAAGAGAAGGAGTCTTGATGAAAGCCATTTATTTAATAGACAGTAAAGGTAAGTTTCATGGTTCATTTAAAAATATTAGAGATGCACAAAATCATGCATTTCACGCGCACATTAACAACTACTTTATTAAAAAAGTAGAACGTTCAGGAGCTTAAGATGCCTAGCTCAAAATATTACACAGATGGACTAGAGGTTATTAGTATTATTTACAAAAGTAAAACAGGTTATTTAGTTAAAGATCAAGATAGTAAGGTTATTTTACTCAACAATCTAAACTCATATCGTCTTTTAGATGACAAAAAAAATATTAAAGATTGGTACAAAGATTCTGTAGATTTTGTAAAACAGCATCCTATTGCTGCATTTGGTGCAGTTTTAGGCGTATTTTTTGGACTTATAGACTTTTAAAGTATTGTAACCATTTCGTAAGCAAATTATTTTATAATTTTTAAAATCAGACGAAGGATTCATTATGTTAAAGGTTAAACTACT
This sequence comes from Campylobacterales bacterium, assembly GCA_024280035.1. Taxonomy (GTDB): domain Bacteria; phylum Campylobacterota; class Campylobacteria; order Campylobacterales; family Sulfurimonadaceae. Next base: position 78,735 of record JAJRQV010000011.1, on the reverse strand, counting down.
CAATAAATCAGGTAAATTAGTTAAAACTTTCCACGACTTAAAAGAAGCCTATTCATATGCTCAAAACTGTCACATTGATGAATTCTCAGTTCAAGCAACCCTAGATTAAGCTACAATATCTTCAATAAAATTGAGGATATTAAATGTCATACTTTTTAACTATTGATGCAGGAACAGGTAGTGCCCGAGCTATTATCTTTAATCTCTCAGGCAAGCAGGTGGGAATTTCTCAAGAAGAGTGGTCTCATTTAGCAGAAAAAGATGTTCCTAATTCAATGAGTTTTGATACTTTTACTAACTGGAAAATTATTTCCAAATGTATCCAAAATGCTATTATTAATGCAAATATAAAAGCCCAAGATATTAAAGCAGTTACTGCAACAAGTATGCGTGAAGGTATTATACTTTATGATAAAGACAATAATGAGCTTTTTGCAGTTGCTAATGTTGATGCAAGAGCAGATAAAGAGGTCTCTTTTTTTCATACTAACTATCCTAATTTAGAAAAAGAGTTCTATAACACTTCAGGGCAGACCTTTGCCTTAGGTGCCTTACCTCGCTTACTTTGGGTTAAAAACAATAAACCTTTAATTTATGAAAAAACCAAAAATATTTCTATGATTAGCGACTGGGTACTGACTAAACTCTCAAATATTATTGCTACTGATCCTTCAAATGCAGGGACAACAGGTATTTTTTCTTTAATAACTCGCCAATGGGATAAGAGCATGGCGACAAAGGTAGGTCTTAAAGATGATATTTTCCCACCCGTTTATGAAACAGGAACACAGATAGGTGAAGTCACTAAAAAAGCTTCAGGTGAGACTGGCTTAGTCGAAGGAACGCCTATTATTATGGGTGGAGGCGATGTACAGTTAGGGTCTGCTGGTTTAGGTGTTGTAAAAGCCAACCAAGTGGCTATTTTAGGGGGAACCTTTTGGCAGCAACTGGTTAATATGGACAAACCTTTAGTGCACCCTAACATGGACATTCGCATCAATCCGCATGTCATAAAGGGCATCTCTCAAGCCGAAGGTATCTCGTTTTTTTCAGGTATGGGTATGCGTTGGTTTAGAGACACTTTTTGTGAAAGCGAAGTCAAAGAAGCAATAAAAAGAGGCATTAACCCTTATGTACTTTTAGAAGAACTTGCTTCTAAGATTCCCGCTGGTTCACATGGCATACTTCCTATTTTTTCAGACACTATGAAATACGGAAAATGGTACCATGCCGCCCCTTCTTTTTTAAACCTATCATTAGAAACAACGTCTAAGGCAGCGATGTTTCGTTCCTTAGAAGAAAATGCTGCCATTGTTTCTATGCTGAACCTAGAGTCAATCTTTGAATTTACAGGGGTTCAAACCGACGCTATTACATTTGCAGGAGGAGCTTCAAAGGGAGCTTTATGGTCACAAATTTTAGCCGATGTAACACAAAAAGAGATTCAGATACCACACGTTAATGAAGCTACGGCATTGGGTGGTGCCTTTGCCTGTGGTGTTGCTGTAGGTGAGTATGATTCAATACAACAGGCCTCTTCAGAACTTATTCAATGGGAAAAAAGATATACACCAAATACACATAACAAAGAACTCTACCAAAACTTAGCAGGTAAATGGAAAGAGGCTTATGCAAGTTCATTAAACTTAGTCGACAGAGATATTACCACTTCTATGTGGCAAGCCCCAGGATTAAGCCTTTAATTTAAGTAGATGTTTTCTCGGCTTCGCCTAATGTGTGCGCTACGCTAAAGTGTTAATGTAGTGCCCATCAATAAGCAAAGCGAATGTACACATCCACGCATTTACAAATCAAAACTATCTTCGTTCTGATTTAAGTCTGCCTTTAAGTGTGCATAAGAATCACTTGTCATTAATCGCGTATCAACAACAGCACGTCCAACCGTGAAATGGTAAAGGCTCTGATACTCTTTACCTTTAAGACCTAAAACAGAGTGCATAACATCATCCAAAAAGCACCCTATTCCCGTAGCTTGTAAGTCAACAGATGTTGCTTCTAAATAGAGTTGTTGACCAATACTTCCACACTCATAATAAAGCTCTTTATACATATACGGACCATAGCTGTTAATAAGCGAAGAAAACTCACACAACATACCTAAAGAAAATGCACCATCTTTAGCAATATCTTGATTACATGAAATGTTTTTAGCCATCATCGTAAAGTCCCCCTTTTGAAGCAGGTAAAGTTCTCTCTCTTCATCTACTTTTTCAAAAGTAAAAGTCTTTTTCATTAAGGTTTTAAACTCACTCAAATGACGAGTATTACGTGAGAACAAGTACAAACCACTTTCTAAGCCTTCCACTTGATTAACAAAAACAGCAAAAGAGACAAAGTTTTCATGTCCCATTAGCTCCTCTTTAACCGAGTCCAAAAGTATAAAGAACTGCTCCATGGTAATTTTGGCATCTTCTTTATTCATCATCTGAGCTGAACGACGTTTCAAAATCACCTCTTTTGCTTCATATAAAGATTTTCTCTCCTGCTCTTTAGCTTGAGTCGATAATAAAGCATTCTTTTTATACTGTGAAGCATCAGCAACTTCATTAATAATTTCCCATGGGTAATGCGAAGGGCTTAATATATTAGCAATACTTCGAAATTGAAAGCCTAACTCTTTTAGAAGGCTTGCCATATCTATGGAATCATTTTTTGAAAAAAGAAGTAAAATATCAGCTTCTTCTCTTTCATCTGGGTTAAAGCGTTCTTGTTGACTAAGACCTAAAAGCTGATTATGCTCTTGAACTGAAATATCAAGACGTTTAAAAGACCAGCCTAATAACTTAGCACTTACCTCTAAAGAGCGTAAAGCATGCCCAGCATCTAAATTAACATAACGAAATGCACGTTCCCCATACTTCCAAGCCTCTCTCCAGTAAATGGAACTTAATGAGATTAAAAACTCATCCTCAGCTAAAACTATAGAGTCAAAACTAGCTAACTTTTCTAAGTGATGGTACTGAGGATTATAATGTGAAAGCGTATGCTTTTCATCAACACCTTCTAAAGGAGGAAGAACGATATACGCCTCTGTTGGATGAAGGTTTCCACTAGAAGCATTACAACGTAAAGACCATGATGAGCCTTGATGACTTTTGGTCGCCGCTAAACCTAATGAAAATTGAAAAAGTTGAGAGATAGCCTCATAACATAAAGGTGCTGTAGGAACTTCTTTAAAAATATCTGCATACACAGGCGTAGCATTCAAAGTAGAAAGCCTTAAGGCTACTTTTTCAGCACCTTCATAAGTTCGGTAAGGGTTAGGCTGGCTTGCCCAGTCTAAATAACCTAAAGAACGTGAATGACGCATTGCTGTATGTTTTGTCTCTTCGTGATAATGGTAAATTGTATGTAAGTTTTTATTCATAAACGCATTATACGCAGATGTTAAAACAGAGATATTAAGTAAGATATTTAGCTATAATTTTAAGAATTCAAATATAAAAGAGAACTCATAACAATTACTAAAAGTATAACTTTCATAGCAAAACAAGCCGTGGCGGTTTTTAAAAAGTAAAAATGTTTCTAAAAAAGTAATTAATTTAAATAAACAACTAAGGATAAACAAATGACAATAACAAAGAGTGTAACATTCATAGCAAAACCTGATGGTATCGAAAAAATGAAAGAACTACTTACTGCAATGGTAGAACCATCAAAAAAAGAAGAGGGTTGTCTATTTTACGAGATTGTTCAATACGAAAATCAAAGAGAACGTTTCATGGCAGTAGAAACATGGAGGGACAAAAAAGCCCTTGATGGTCATAAGGCATCAGCACATTACAAAATTTACAAATCTTCATATGAACCATACTGTCTTGACAAATACACAGATGAGTTAGAAGTTTTAGGTTAAGCCTTCAATTCTTAATACCTAAACACTTTGTATCATTACGACAAAACCTATCGATATTTGAACATTATGTTCATATATCAATGATTTCCGACTAAAACACACATTCTCATCTCCTAATAAAACATTAAATACCAATAAAACAGATGAATTTCATATATTTTCAAGATTAAAGAATATTTTTTTTATGATGTTATATCGTGATTTTAAGTACGTATTACATATAATGTTTAGGTATTAAATTGTTGTACGTTCCCGCTTTGCGGAAACGTACAACGGCACGGTTGAGCACTGAACGTGTCGCACAACAATTAGTAGGAGTCACACACTTAAGCTAGCTTCCAAGAAATACCTACGGTCTTTCTCGAAATCTAACTCAAGCGGTGCTCAACCGTGCCGTTAGCTCAACATGTTATAATCTGTACAATTATCAATATAAAAATATTTTTGTATAATTTAATTTCTATCAAACTAATTTATCGGAGAAAAATGCGAAAAATTGACCATAAAATATTTAATATTCTTTCAAAGAAAAGAAGAAGAAAAAATTTGAAGAGAATTTTACTTTAAATCTTAAATTACAACGCCATCCTCTATTTCTTATTTTACTTACTATTTTGCATGGGATACTTATAAGTAGTACTATCTAAACTTCATTAGATAATTAATGAGTTTAAGATAACATTCTATATACATTAAGGGATTATACTATGAATAGACAAGACAAGATTCAAAAGCTACATAATAAACGTCTTAAGCGTGCCCGTGCAAAGTTAAAGACCTCTTCTAAGGAACCTTATATTTCAAAAGCAGATCGAGCAAAGACAGAAGCAGAAAACTCTACAGTAGAATCGTCTGATAGTTAAGCGTATCTTACGATAGGGTCTCATTTGAAGCTTATTTATGCCCACTTCCACCTTGGCGAGCTACTAGCTCTTCCATGTTTTTTCCACCAATAGCGTAAGCCTCACCAAAACCAAAGGTAGCCTCACCACTATCTGTACTTAAGGCATATAAGTTAAAATCAGACATGCCTAAAAGCATGTTCATCATACCTTCTGAAAACTTTGTTTTAAAATTTTCCATTACTTCGCTGAACTCTTTCTCTTCTTTTGATATTAAACTCGATGAGATTTGCAAGGAGATACGTTTTCTTGCAAAAATCTGTTCTGCTTTAGCCTCATCTTCTATGAAAAACAAAGAGGCTTTTTGAGTTCTTTTTAAATTACTAGCATGTTTAGCAACATCTGAGATAAAAATATAGAATTTATGATTTTCGTAAATAAAAGGCGCATAAGAAGAGAAGGCTAAGCCTTTTTCATCTGTGGTTCCAATGACAGTACTTTGAAAGTCTTTTATAAAGTTTAACATCTATTTAGTCCTTAATTTTCTAAAGAAACTTTTCATTTTATGAAACCGCCTTAGCTAGTTTTGCTTGCTCTAATTCCCAATACTCCATATCGAAAATATCAGAAGGTTTTAGGCTTTTCCAGCCACCCATATTTTGTGCTTTTGTCATAGCAGAGATAGTATGTGAAATAATATCAAAAATTATACCCGCTTCTTTCTCATCTTTTCCAAGTGCTACAAAACCCACCCCTTTAATAATGGCATAACGTGGTGCTAAGTCAAGCATAATTTCATCTTTAGCATGGGTTTTAAAGTACTTTTTATAACGAGAGATAAAAGCATCTAGACCTTCTTTAATATTCTCATTTATAATGGCAGGAAAAGGTTTAGTACGAATAACATGCTCAGGTGTTAACGGACCATTTTTAAAAATATCATCTAAATTTTCAAGCTTTGAAAAGTTGACTGCTTCAATACTAGAGCCAAACTTCATTATAATCTTAGTTCCACGAAGTTTTTCCAGTTCAGATTGTAGCTCATCAGTAAACGATTCATCTAACTTACAAAAGCTTTTTCCAAAGTTTAAAGTTGTTACTCGTGCATTTTCTTTTAAATAAATCTCTACCTTATCTACAATATTAATCATCTTCTCATACGCTGTTTTAGCCTCATCCGCAAAAGAAAAGACACCATGGTTAAGTAAGATAATACCATCTAAAGATTTCCAATCTATATCTTTTGTCTTCTCATATACCTCTTTAGCCAAAACAAAACCTGGCATAACATAATTAATTAAGAGCATCTTTTCCCCATAAAGCTCTTGTAAACGTTTCTCACCTTCTGGAGTATTAGAGATGGTAACCACTGCATCAGCATGCGTATGATCAACAAACTTAAAAGGGATAATAGCATGTAAGATAGCTTCGATAGAAGGGTTAGGAGAGTTTTTATCTTCAAGAGCATTACGTTGTTGAGCTACCATGTCGGTATCACTTAAAGTATCAAGTTTAGCCATCTGTATAAGTGTTTGTAAATCAACACCTGGAAAACCTGGTTCTTCAATGGTATCAAGATTCCAACCACTGCCTTTTACATAAATCTTATCCCCTATTTTTACTGAGGTATTTCCCCCACCATGTAAGACTAAGTCCATATCACGACCCAAAAGTTGTGAAGTGTACACACGCATGGCTAAGTCAGTTGAATATTTTGTTGCTTGGTTATCATCAAATGTAGATTTCATAAGGGCTTCCTAATTCTAAGTGAAGAATAGTAGCATATTTTGAAAGATGTGTAGCCTAAAAGCTACACAAAAAAGAGATTAAGATTAAGCCTTAGCTGTAGTATCTGCTTCTGCATACAGTTCTTGTTCACGAGCAATTAAGATATCAGCTAAAAAGAAAAATGCTTCTTTCCATGCTGTTAAAACTTCTTCACTTGCTGCATCACCAAGAACATCTTTAATCGCGCCTAAGATAGAAACACCTACCATTGGGTAATGTTCAGGTTTTACCTTTGTACGAACATGTGTTGTTGCCATTTTTTCAACAGCCTTACCTAGAACTTCTAAGTTATCAATATTTGCAGCATAAGCACCTACTGCTATTGCTAGTTTTTTATGCTGGTCAGGCTCTGCATCTTTAAAAAGTTCTTTAGTTTCTGGAAAGTCTGCAAATAAAATTTCATACATACGAATAGTGATTTTTTCTGCGTTCATTGCTACTGCTGGAGCTGTAGCTTTTACGATTTCAATTGTTGATGGAGATAATGACATGTGAATCCTTTTTAATTATAAGGGAAGTATAGTAAAAAAATATTACATTTTGTTTAATGTTAGTAATGTGATAACAAATTTTAGATAAATACAAAGTTTGATTACTTTAGTATTACTCCTTACTTTAAACTATTTTCATTATAATACCCCCCATGGAAAACATTTTATTTTTATTTTTTGCCATCTTTTTTCTGTTCTTAATGGCAGTACACCTTTATCAAACCAATGCTTTTATTGCACGGCTTAAGTCACAACATAATGAGTTATGGACAAGAATGGGTCAGCCTAAGTGGCAGATTCATTTTGGAGACGATAGTTTCAAAAATGCTATGAAATATATACGTAAAAAAGAGTTTGTCTCACTTAATGATGCCGTACTCGATAAATGTTATACCGTGATGAGACGGGTAGAATTAACCGCAGCTGCTATTGCTGTACTTATTTTTATCATGACAATTATAGATATTTTAGGAGAGGTTTAAATGGAAGAAATCCCTGATGACGGTGTAAAAGTTCTAATACTTGTTGTTATTGCTGTAGTATTTTTTATAATTTTAAAAATGCCTAAAAAAAAATAGACTACCCCATACGGCAGTCTATTTAAGAGTTACTTCTTTTTAGCAACTTTTTTAACGCTCTTTTTCTTTACAGTTTTCTTTGGTGCTGCTGCTTTTTTAATAACTTTTTTAGCTCTTTTTTTAGCCACAGACTTTTTAGAAACTTTTTTCTTTAAAATCTTTTTGATTGCTTTTTTAATCGCTTTTTTTGTTGTCGATTTTTTTGCTGCTTTTTTAACAATTTTTTTAACTGCTTTTTTCTTTAATGCTTTTGCCATATTTAATCCTTGAAAAGTTTATGAGGATAGTTATCCTCTTTATTCATTATAAGGCTTAGCGTCTTAACTTTGCATAAACAAAAACTTTGATTACAGTTTTGTTACAGTTTGATAACATTTTAAAAAAGTACAGGCTCCGCATCTTCGCTCATGTCAAACTCTTCAAAATCTTCAATCATACGATCAAACATTCTTTTTGTTTTTTCAGCTTTTTGTATATACTCATCAAAAATATATTTTGATGCAGGAAAACCTTCACTCAGTTCTTGATAAATTGCTAAACGACCATTAATGTGTTTATTAAACTCACCAAAGGCACTGCGTAAGTACTCTTTTGTTGTTGTATGACGCATAAGGGCTTTAATCATACGGGTACGCTCTTTAATCGGTAAAGACTCATCAATCCCTTCAGCTACACGTTTAATGTCTAAACGAGAGAGATAGACACCCGCATGAGCAGGTCCCAGAAGTTTATCTGCAAGTTCTTCAACAAAGGCAGGATTATCTTCATCCTCTTCCTCATCTGCTTTAACTTGTTTCTCTTCTTCGGTTATACACGATTCACGTACAAACTTATCAAACTCAGCTTTTAAATCATCAAGATTATTATTCATCTACTTATCCATCCATATATTGTAATTTGTTTGAGCTAGTACCTTAGCGTACTTCTCATTATTAATAAAATTTGCATCAAACATTTTTGCATAATCTGCAAGTATGCTATCACTCTTCATATCTATTAAAACTGTATCTTTATTTACCTTAGCCAACTTAACATCAGTAGGTATGGCAGAGATAAATCCATCAAAAGAGCTAAGATTAATTTCAACCTCATTTTCGGCTCTATCAATATCAACACTAATACCTTCTAAGTCACTTGTAAAGTCTTGCATTAGGCTCATACATGATTCAATTCTATCATTCATTAAAACAAGTTCTTTAATGCCTGAATCTTTTAGATGTAGTACAATAGATTTAGCTAATTTACCTGAACCAAGAAGGGCAAGTTTTTTAACACCCTGCTCTTTTAAGACTTGAGATATCGCCTTACCTGTTGTCACTTCACCATAAAGTTCTTTGTCTTTAACAATAATAGTATCACAAAAACCACAGGCTTTGACTTCATCACTTTGGTAATCAAGTTGCTCAACAACACCAACAACATACTCAGATGATAAAGCAACACCATTAAGTTTTGCCTCTTTTAAACCAACTACGGTAAAGTAAATATCATCAGGGCGAATATTCATCGGAATACACATCCCATTTACTTCTCTCTCTTTAAAGTAACGGTTTAAACTTACTGAAAATCGGTTTTGTTGAGCATATTCTGCTAAATAACCAAAAAGTTTGGACTCTGTGTTAATGAGATTATCATCATTCATTGGTGCACTTAAATTCCCCATAACTCTTTTGCCTCCTCTTCTTCTAATTTACAACGCTGGCATATTACTTCACCACCTCTGTAGGTAAAATGGGTATCACATTCATGACACCGTCTAATTGTATATTTAATCAACTGTTTTACTTCAGGCTCAAAAAACTGCTTCATATCAAAGGTTTCTCCCAAAGTAATGGAGTCTGGCTCACATACATCATGACAAAGATGACACTTCACACATAAAAAAGGGTCAAAGTCTATCTTCGAATTTCTTTTATCTGAAGTCAAAGCGGCTGTTGGACAGATACGGTAACACATCTGGCAGGCTGTACAGCTCTCTTCATCAATCTTTTTCATACTTGTAAATGTTAATTCATTGGCATCAATCACATGAAACACAGAGGGCTTAGGTGTACGTTTTAAAGCAGTAAATAAAATCTTACGCTTGTCAGGTATACCCTTCTCTTTTAATCGTGAAATATCTTCACTTAGAATTTCATGACGAAGTTCTTCATCAGCTTCCACTTCTACCTGACGTTCAAAGTTACCCTTGGCTTTGGCAACATTTTCAACACTTAAATTTTTAAAGAAACCTCGTCTGTCATTATTAACTTCTGTTTCAGTACAAACAAAAGAAATTTCTTCTGCTTTGATCTCTTTGTTTGACTCAATCGCTTCTAAAATAAAGTTAACTTCTTCAATATTAGCATCGATTTGAGGCTTAAGTGTTGAGGCTATTTCACAAGTCTGACAATGCCCAATGTCACAAATCACTTCTTCTTTTAAAATTGCCAAAGACGTAAGATGTTCTACAGACAAAGCCGCAATACAAGGAACATTCTTCTTACATGAGAGTAAGGTTTCAGAACTTGAAACAAAGTCAAAAAAGAAATTTGTTTGATTAAAATCATCTAAGGAAAACGCCTCTGTTGGACAAACCGAGACACAACCACCACAGCCCACGCACTGACTCATATTAAAAGAAGGAAGGTTATTATCCATTGAAATAATTTCAACAGGGCAAATCACTTCACACTTATTACATTCAGAAAATTTTGCAAGTGCACGAACACACTTGCTAGAATCGAGTCGTAATCCAGCCATATTAGAGTGCTACTTAAGCAGCTTTTCCATTACTAAGATACTCATTATCTGCTAAAATAAACTCTAAACACATCTCTGCCGCATCATAATAAATAGGTGTACGAGACTCATACTTAACATTAATTAAGTACATTGGTGCCCATTTTAAAAGATGTTTATTTAAAAATGTTTTTTGTGCAAACTGCATATGTTTAACGGCATCTTCATCATTGGCTTCTGCTGCACGAAGTTCCATCTCAATTAAGTAATGCATAAATTCTAATTCAATACCAATATGATCTGAAGAAACTACACGTGCTTTTGCATAATCAACAATATAATCATACTCATTATAAATATCTGTTACAGGATTAGCCCCACCTGTCTCAATCTTCTGATCTTCTCTTGTATAAAATGTTTCGTAAGGTACGAGGTGTAAAAGAGAGATATTTGCAAAGTCAACATTAATATGTTGCTCTAATAATGTTTTATTATCTGAGTTTTCAAGAATTTCCCAATCTTTAAGACTGGGGAAAAATTCACGAATAGCCGCATCTTTCAAAATCATCTCTAACATCTCATCATCAAGTTCTTGCATTAAAACTCTTGATAAAAGTGCATAAATATTACTTCTTGCTTGTGTTTGTTCCATGTATAGACATCCTCTGATAATTTAAAAAAATTACCCTAATTATATTATCTGCGATTATAGTGAAAATAACTTAATATGGAGTTAGTTAGGAAAAAAAATGAAGAAACTAAAGATAAAGAGTGAAAGAGGAGAACCTCTTTCGGGGCTAAATAATTCCCTAAGGAATTATTTAATTCTAACTGCGTAAGCTTTCTCAGTAAGAGGCACCCATGGACGTTTAATCCATTGTGGACGACGCCATTTATTGGTCTCATTAAGAGGACGAGTAAGCTCATCTCTCCATGCTTTGTACGTATTAAAGTTATTTTCATAATTAACAGAGATATCACCGATTTTATCACCAGCTTCTGCTTTAGTAAGAATAACTTTTTGGTGCCAACAGTGCATACCAGAAATTGGATCTGGATGTGCTGGAGCCACAGCATTTTGCCAAGAACCTGAAAGACCATCCCACCAGATATTATCAGAATCTTTGTTTTGTTCAGCAAAACGCTCAGTTTTGAATGGAACAATACCTTGAGTATACGTAAGTTTACCCTCTTTACCATCCATTTGCATCTCAGCAGTTGGTACACCGTATGAGTTAAGACCTGCAGTACCATTATAGTTCTCAATCTTAATCTGTGCACCATCTTGACCAACATCCTTAGGCGACTCAGCCATGAATTTAGGATCATTCATGTTTTTCTCAATACCAGAACGGTCAACTTTACCATCAGTAACACCATTAGGAATAGTTACAGAGTTAACAAGTTTCCAACGTCCACCGTGATGTGAACATGCAAGAGTACCTGGAAGGACACCCTCAGTTGGTACAGCCATAGCTACAAAATAACCTGAACTTAAACCAGATACTGTATCTACGATTTCAACACGGATAGCATCCCCACGTTTGAAACCTTGACGCTTAGCATCTTCTACAGAAATCCAAATTGGATCATGATTCTGAGAAATTTCCATTAAATGCTTAGAGTTAGCCGAACGTGTATGAATATTGTAAGGTAAACGGAACACTGTGTTAAGTGCATAAGAGTTTTCCTCTTTCATATACATGTGGTTAACATGAGAAACGATATGTGTCATCTCAGCTTTTTCTTTCTCATTACGAGGATAAAAAGGAATAGCATATTCTGGCCATTTCCACTCATCAGAAGCAAACCACTCAGAGAAGAAATCAAGTTTCTTATCAAGCGTAGCCATACCTTCCATTTTAACACCATCAGTTTCAATACCAATTGGTTTTCTACCATCAGGATATTTCCATGCATCACCATGAGCTTTAGCTGTCATAACACCCGTACGTTTGTCAATTTCAACATGCTCTTTTTTATACTTATGCCCGTGAGCAATATAATTCTCAGCATCTTCTTTAATAACACGCTCTTGTGGAGAGTAGATATGATTTTCTTCTAACCATGCCCCGTGATCTCTCATATACTCATAAACTGGGAATTCAGAATCTTTGTACTTAGGATCTTCTGTAGCAGTTTTATGAAGATTTGGTAAGTTATCACCAAATGCAGCATCATACCACTCAGCAATTGTTACTGGTTTACCTGGTGTACGCTTAGATTCCCACATAGACTTAATTGTCTTAGTCTTAGCAGCATCAAGGAAGATATCACTTTTTGGATCAATGTAGTTAACACACATATCGAACCAGAACTCATTCTCTTCCCAAACTTCACCAAGACCCGCTTTAATGTGAGCCTCAAGTGTAGCACGGTTAGGATTATTAGGTTTCCATCCAGCTTTTTCAAGAGCAACACGCATAACAGGTTGACGGAAAGACGTCCAACGTGCTGGCATAGTAGCTTCTGAATGCTGATCATGACGCTCACCAGCAAGACCTACTGGAAGAACATAATCTACGAACCAATTCGTTTCAGACCATGTAGGAGAAAGATTAAAGGTTAAGCCCATTTTAGACTCATCTTTAAGTACTTCTAACCAACGGAAACCATCTGGGTTAATCCATACTGGATTGTACATACGTGGAATCCAAACATCAAGTTTAGTAGGAACATTAAGTCCTTTTTTAATCCATTTTTGTTGCCACTCAGTATCGGTTAATAAGTGAGGTAATAAGAATGACATTTCATACGTTGATAATGGCCATTCAGGTGGCCAAGAAAGCTCATTCCATGAAGAAATCTTAGGAACGTCTTTACCACGTGAACCTTGACCAATCGTAGCAGAACCACCCTTACCCGCAACAGAAATAACATGCCAGTGGTGGAAGAAAGTTCCACCTTTAGGACCGATAGCACCACGTAAACCTAGTGCTAAGTAACCTGTACGTCCAGATACCCAACCACCACGGTTACCCGCAGCAGCAGCTCTCCAGAAGTAAGAAGAGATAGACTCACCAGCCCAAAGGAACATATCATATAACTGCTCTAATTTATAAGCAGGAACATGAGACTCTTTAACTGCATACTCAAGTGTAAATGGAGTATAAAGTTCTTTTAACATCTCCATGTAATCTTCAAAAGTATTACCTGTTGGTTTAGCCGCGATATAACCCTTTTCTACCATGAAATCAAGGTATTTAGAGTTATCCATCATAACTTCCCAGTTAAACCATTTCTTAACAAAAGCAGTATTTACTTGACCTTCAGCCAACATACGTTGAACAAGGTAAAGATAAATTGTTGCTTCTGTACCTGGCCATGGTGCAATCCAAAGGTCTGCAATACCAGCCGAGTTAGAAAGACGTGGATCCATAACAACAAGTTTTGCACCTTTTTTACGTGCATCAGCAATGTGACCTGCTGCTTGTTGGAAGTAGTGACCTGCATCTGCCGCATGAGAAGAGTTAAGGAAAACAAGTTTCGCATTAGCCCAATCCGGAGAAGTACGGTCATCATTTGCCCATTGAATAGTCGGAGTACGACCACCTGATGAACAGATATTTGTGTGTGAGTTGAAACAGTCTTGACCAAGTGTTTGCCAAACTTTACCTGTAAATCCATTCTCATTTGGACGACCAACATGGAACATTACAGATTTTTTAGAAAGCTCATCACCCTTACGAAGAGAGTCACCCATCTTCTTACCAATAGCTGTCATAGCATCGTCCCAAGTAACACGAACCCATTTACCTTCACCACGTTTAGAACCTGGTGCTCTCATAATTGGGAATGCTAAACGATCTGGATCGTACATTTGAGACTGAGCGGCATAACCTTTTGCACAGTTACGCCCACGAGAACCTGGATGTAATGGATTACCCATATACTTTTTAACTGTAAAAGTTTTTTTATCAATCCATGCGGTAAGACCACAAGAAGCCTCACAATTAGAACATGCCGTTGGAACGATTGTAAAATCATTTACATAAATTCCATCCGGATTTTCATCAGATTGCACACCTTTACGTTCAATACCACCACGTTTCCAGTCATCACCAGAAAGCTCTTTAAAGTCTTCCCATTGGTCTAGTGGTGGGTAAAATGCTAATGAATCAGGAGTGTTAGTAAACTTAGACTCGTTAAGAGACTCAGCCATAACATCTGTACTCATTACATTCTTAGCGATAGCAGCGCCTGCAACAGTAAATGCAGCGCCCTTAAGAAATGTTCTTCTATTTTCTAAAAACATTCGGCCTCCTTAGCTCATACTTAATAATTGTGGAATAACTAGCCATACATGTTTAGTCACCCAAAGACCTGCTAATGCAGATACAGATGCTAACGTTAGTAAACCAGTTGACTTGTTTTGTACACTTAGAGTGACAAGAACCATTGGAATGATGAAAGCAAATACTTGCCCAATCCAGAACATAGTTGTGTACTCACCGTGACCTTTAATAAACTCTAAAGTAGCCGCAACCTCTTCAGCTTTCATTGGTCCAAATACGTATTCACTCATGTAAATAAGGAATGCCATAAATGCAGAGAAACCAAGAACGACTGCCATGTCGCGTTTTGCTTCATACGGAAGTTTTGCGCCAACAAGTAGAACTGTTGCAGAACCCGACAGTGTCGCTGCAAGAATCATCTGTACCGCTTCTGTAGGCATTTGCCATAATTCACGTGCAGTTGATTGCGCCATAAGTGCTGCTGTATAAAGCGTAACTGGAATACCAAGAAGTACTGTCCAAGTTAACACTTTATCAAAAAGTGCATTGTCTTTCTTGATGTAAGAAGCGTATGCAAGTAAAAAGATAAGACCTACAAAACCTGTTGCTAGGAAAGACCCCACTGCAATTGCAGAAGTGAAGTGCCCATATACAAAGATATGCCAGAATCTAAACATCTGGTGTAAGTCAATAACGGTAAAGAATAAAAATACGTGAATCGCAACGATTGAAATAACCGTTAATGGAAAACGTAAATATCCAGCTTCATTAGGGTACTTTTTAAGAAGATAAAAAAGCATAAAGATAACACCGGTACCGATGCTCTTTGCCCACATGTTCATTGTAATAATCCAACCCCAAACGATACCTGGAAGGCCAACGTCTAGAGTTACAACTGCTTGAGTTGCTGCTAAAGATTCATGTACCATTAGTGGTGTCCTCCTACAGGCATTTTACTTGTAAGTTTACCAAACAAGTTGTGTCCCTCTGTACGTACAGATGCAAGAGGATTAAGTTGAATATTACCACCACCAACATAATAATGGTGAGGGTCTGTACCTTTTTCAGGTTTACGTACTTGTACGTCACCTTGGTTTTCCATAATATAACGGCTAATATTTGATGCAGGATCATCAAGGTCACCAAAGATATTTGCTTCAACCGGACAAGCTACAACACACGCTGGCATTAAGCTTGAAGCAATACGGTGCGCACAATACGTACATTTGTCTGCTGTTTGCGTTTCTGGATCAATGTAGATTGCACCATATGGACATGCCATAACACAACCTGCACAACCGATACAACGTTCTTTATCGATATTTACAATACCATTCTCGATATAGTGAAGCGCACTAACCGGACAGATACGCTCACAAGGTGCATTTGCACAATGATTACAGCGTAATGGAGTAAATGTACGTTTTGTTTCAGGAAACACACCCACATCTACATACTTAACACGAAGACGCCAAGTACTCAATGGTACCTCGTTCTCCACCTTACATGCAATTTCACAGCCCTTACAACCCATACAAAGGTGTAAGTCTACTAAGAAGCCTAAATGCATTCATTCTCCTCCTACTTAAGATTATGAACTATTTCATTATTAGAGTTACTAATAATTTTTAAAAGTTATCCTTATTTATCCCTAAATAAAGAACTTTCCTAGGGGGATAATAGCTTAAATAGTCTTGTTTAAAACTAAAATAAAATGAAAGATTTTGGAGTTTCTCGCTTAGGTGTGTAAAATAAGAAATTATTAATTTAATGGGACAGGATGTTCAATTTAATTGAAGTGTTGGTTAGAAAGAGAAAGGTAGAAAAAGTTAAGAAGAGCAAAGAAAGAGATAACCAAAGTTATCACCTTCTTTAACTTATAAATGAAATGAGAATTCCATCTAGCCTTTATTATTGAAATAAAAACAAAGACTTATTCTTCGTCTTCGTCTTCATCATCTGACATCATTTTGAGTTCTTCAAGTTCTGCCTTACAATCTTTAAGTGTTTTAGTTGTTTCTACATTTCCACCATGTTCATAAACAACATCACCACCCATTGAACCTTGATAACCTACCATTCCAACAAGAGAAATCATTAAAAGAAGAGAACCCATTTCTAAAGCACGGTTTTTCATTCTACATGAAACAAATTTAATTGCGGCAATAATAAGTGTTGTAATCATGACATAAAGACCATAAGCCTTATGCTCTAATAACTCTTTTTTACCTTCAGCATCTAATAAAGGATATGCCACTTTACCATCAGCGCCACCGGTGTACCATACAGCAACCATTAAGATAGCAGCTACAGCTAAGATACGAGCAGCATAAACAGAATGTGCCTCATTTTTTGTAATCATATAAGCAATTTGAAATGCTAAAGCAACGATTGGTAAAACTACCGCGAAGTGAACTAATGGGGGATGAAGAAGACCTTCCATATTTGTGACCTTTTTGAAAATTTATAAAACCTATAAGAAGCCCTTATACAGGGGCTTCTAAATTTTATTTGTCAAATAATAGGAAGTTTATCTTTAAATTGTGACTATAAGTTAAATTAATATTTTATTTTAAGTAAAAACTTATGACAAAATTTGACAATAATGGGGGGGGGGTTATGCTTCGCATGTTAATGGGGTTATGGATGAATGTGTTCGCTTCGCTAATGAGGAAAAAGCTAAGAGCAATTTAACTGCCTAACTCTATCTTCACATCCACAGATTCACACATCTAACTTAAACCTCATTACCTCTTCTACCCATTACCTCATCACCACGTTTAAATTATTTTAAACGCACTCTTACTGACTGTTCGTGAGCCGTCAAGCCTTCTGTATTGGCAATCATTGCACAGGCTTCACCAATCTCATTAATCCCTTTTGATGAGAAAGAGATAATAGAAGATTTTTTCATAAAATTTTCAACACCTAAAGGGGAGTAGAACTTAGCTGTTCCCCCTGTTGGTAAGGTATGATTAGGTCCTGCAACATAATCCCCAATTGCTTCTGGTGTGTTTGGACCCAAGAAGATTGCTCCTGCATGTTTAATACTAGGAAGGAGTTCCCAAGGATTTGCGGTCACCACTTCTAAATGCTCCGGAGCAATTTCATTCATCAATTTTAAGGCTTCGTCCATATCTTTAGTAATAATTACCGCTCCACGTTCTTCAATAGACTTTCTTGCAATCTCTTCACGTGGAAGTTTGCCTAACCATGACTGAATCTCAAAAATTGTTTTTTCTGCAATCTCTTTTGATGTTGTAATTAAGATAGAAGATGCCATCTCATCATGTTCAGCTTGAGAAAGAAGGTCAATGGCTAAGTGATGCGGATTAGCTGTCGCATCTGCTAAAATTCCAATTTCAGAAGGTCCTGCAATCATATCAATATTAACTTCACCAAAAACAAGTTTTTTAGCCGTGGCTACAAAAATATTTCCCGGTCCCGTAATAACATCTACCTTAGGAATACTTTCTGTTCCATACGCCATTGCGGCTATCGCTGAAGCACCACCAACCTTATAAACATTTTTTACACCGCAAAGGTGACACGCTGCTAAAAGAAGGTGGTTAGGTTCATTATCAGGCGTTGGTGTACACACAACAATTTCTTCAACACCCGCAACTTGAGCAGGGATTACATTCATTAATAAAGAAGAAGGATAGGCTGCTTTTCCACCAGGAATATAAAGCCCTGCCTTATCTACAGCAGTAACTTTTTGACCTAATATTGTTCCATTATCTTCGGTATCAAACCAAGATTTAGGAAGTTGTTTTTCATGATAAACCTTAATACGGTCATACGCAAGGTGCAAAGAGGCTTTAAGTCTCTCATCAAGTTCATCATAGGCTTTTTTCATATCGGCTACATTCATTTTCAAATCATCATCAGACTCTGGGGTCCAGTTATCAAATTTAGCAATATGACGTTTTAGCGCAAGATTTTTTTCTGTTTTAATCTCAGAAATAATTCCATTAACGATTACAGAGACCTGCTCCATATCCATCTTGCCACGTCCTAATAGTTCTTCAAAAGCTGCGTCAAATTGTGCGTCAGCAGTAGAAAGGATTGTCATTATTATAACCTTATATAGTATTATTGCAATTATATCTAAAACTAACTAAGGTGATTTTTATGCAGTTAAAAGTTTTAACTTAACCTCCCCAAAATTAATTTCATGCTATAATTTCACATCTGTAATATTTTGAGGATTATATGTTTTTTTCGCACATAAGAGTACTTTTTACTCCCTTTTTACTCTCTTTTATTTTATTTAATTTTCTTGCTTGTAGTTCTGTACAAAAAGAGGAAACAGACCGAGAACCGCTTACTATTGGCTTTGCTACATGGCCAGGTTTTGATCTTATTTATTATGCCCAAGAAAAAGGGATCTTTGAAAAAAATAAACTTAAGATTAAACTTATTCATTATCCTGACCAAGCTACCGCAACAAAAGCCTTAGAGAACCTTGAAATCGACGCGGTAATGACCTCTATTTGGGATGCTTTAAATATGCAAGGTGGGCATGATTTTGATATTATTTTAAGTACAAATGTATCAAAAGGTGCAGATGGTATTGTTGCCATTAAAGAGATTACCTCTATACAAGAGCTCAAAGGAAAAAAGGTCTCTGCTCAGTCTAGTTCAGTCAATGAGCTCATCTTACTTGAGGCATTAAACCTTTATAAGATGCAGATAGATGATGTTCAAACCCTTAATATGACTAATGAAGATGCCTTAGCTCAACTCTTTCACAAACAGATACAAGCAGCTGTTTTATGGGAACCTCTTCTCTCTCTTGCTAAAAAAGAGATTGGTGGTAATATTCTTTTTACTACTAAAGAGCTTAATTCTTTAGTTATTGACATCGTTTTAGTACAGTCAAACTCCATTAATACACGAGCAAAAGATTGGCATAAATTTATGTTAAGTTGGTTTGAATTAATGCAATCACTAAAGAAAGAGCCTACAGAGGTTTTTAGTGTTGTCGCCAATAAACTTCAAGAGCGTAGTTTTGCTAAATCGTATGCGGGGCTTCAAGCCGGAACACTTCGTCTAAATCAGAAAATGTTTCTAGACAAACGTTTAAATCATGCACTTGAGCAAATTAAACCCTATCTACCTCCGTCAGGTAATCCTGCACATCTTCACATAAACCACGATTTTGTAGAAGCCAGTATCCAACAGTTTGAAGCAGGTCACTAAAATTTTTTCCAGAATCGTTTTGTAAAGAGTAAAACCACTGTATAAAATTCTAACCTTCCAATAATCATAAAAATAGCAAGAATAAGTTTATCTATATCACTAAAAAAACTATAATTATAAAGAGGGCCTACTGCTTCAAAACCTGGTCCAATATTACCAATGCAAGCCAGTGAGGTACTTACTGCTGTCATAGCATCAAAACCTCGTGAGAAGAGGTACAATGTTAAAAATAGATTACTTAAGGCAAAAAGCATAAAAAAGCCTACCGTCGAGTAAATAACATCTTTTTTCATTTTATTACCATTAATAAAAACATTAAACATGGCATTAGGATGAAGAATCTTTTTAATCTCTGCTTTTAATATTTTAAAAATAACAATATAACGAATTACCTTTACCCCACCCGAAGTAGAACTTGTGTTTCCACCAATAAGCATGGCAATAAAAACTAAGGCTACTGAAAAATGCCCCCATGATTCATAATCAAGTGTAACAAAACCTGTTGTCGTTAAAATGGAGGCTATGGTGAAGAAACCCTGTGTTAAAGAGACACTCAAGCTATCCGCTGAATTAAAGTAGTGCGTAAATGATAAGAAAAAAGAGAGGACTACAAAGATACGGATGTACCAAAAAAATGTTTCTGTATTGTAGCCATTCAAGTCTCTTTTAAAAAGTTTTAAATGAGCTATAAAGTTCACCCCAGACAACAACATAAAAAATGTTGTTGTCCACATTATCATACTATTTTGTGCATAAAAGGCTAAGGAGTCATTTTTAGTAGAAAAACCTCCTGTAGAAATTGTTGAAAAGGCATGATTTAAGGCATCAAAAAAGTTCATACCCTCAGCATACAAAAACAGCATATCAATTAAGGTCAACAGAGCATAAACTTCCCATAAACGAAGTGCCGTATCTTTAATCCGTGGGGTAATTTTTTCTGCTGTAATTCCTGTTGATTCTGCCTTAAATAAAGTAACCGAACCACTAGGATTAATAATTGAAAAAAGCCCTACTCCTAAAACAATAATACCCATACCACCTAACCAATGGGTCAAAGAGCGTAACATCAAAATCATCTTAGGTAAACTTTCAATATCTGTATATACGGTAGCTCCTGTTGTAGTGAATCCACTAATAGACTCAAATAGAGCCGATGATACAGAAACATCTGTGTACAAAACAAAAGGGTATGCTCCCATAAAACCTAATAATATCCAAACCAAATTAACGGCTAAAACACCCTCTTTAATATTTAAATCTACCTTATGATTGCGTAAAATAAAAAGAGTTCCTAGACTAATAAGAAGGCAGCTTAAATCAAAAACCATAAAGGCATAAATATCTTCTTCATAGATGAAACCAACAAAAATGGGTAATAAAAAAAACAGACTTAAGGCAATTTGCGTAACCGCAATAAATTTTAAAATATGTTTTATAGATGATTGATCCAAAACTTATGTTCCTCTTTATATTTTAGTGTACCAAAAAGGACGATGACATCATCTTCTTCTAGTATTCTTACCTCATCAAACACTTCAATACTATCTCCTCGAATAAGGTATAAAAGAAACTCTTCTCCTTTAAAAGGACGTACCTTTTTTTCAAGCAGTTCTGAATCCTTATTAATGTGTCTAAACAGAACACTTGCCTTACCTCCACAATATTGACGTTTATGCACAAGGGTAGTTGAAGCAATCTGTTCAACAATAGAATAATAAGCATTTGTTTTTGGTCCACGTACCGCAACAATACCTAACTTATGCATAAGATAATACAGTTCCATATCGTTATTGATTGCAATAACTTTTTCTACCCCATATTCTTTAGCTTCTAAACATTTAATAATGTTTTCTTCATCATTTGTAGAAGAAGCAATCACCATATCTGCTTCAGAAATGCCCTCTTCAACAAAAAGAGCATGCCCCTCATATTTACTGTTAATAATGGTTACCTTATCTTGTAAAACGTCTACTGCTTGTTTACATTTATATAAGTCTGATTCAACCAGTTTAATAAGAGTGTCATGTTTACTTAAACTTAAAGCGATTTCAATACCCAAGGTATCTGCTCCAAAAATAACTATATTTTTCACCTTTGTAGGCATATCTAACTTTAGTTTAGAACACAACTTTTTTATCTCTTTGTCTTGTCCAAAAATATAAACCAAATCATCTTTCATAAAACTATCATTTTCTTTAAGAAAATAAAAACTTTTATCCCGTTCTATTCCTACGATTTTTAAAGAATCCCAAGAAAGGGATCTAGGATTTAGTGTTTCATAAATACGAATAGAAATTAATTTTTGATTAACTTCTATAAAACTTTTAACATTATTGGCATAAGGGAAAAAGAGAAGAGATTCAAGCGTTTTAGCCGTTAAATCAAAGGGAAATACAGCAAAACTAATATTAAGTTTCTCACTTATAGAGCTGTCAGCAAAGAAGGTGTTCCGCAGGCGTATAATTTTACTTTTAACCACAATAAACTCATCTGCAATTAAGGTCGAAATAATATTGATTTCATCTGAATCTGTTACTGCAATAAAGAGATCAAACTTTTTATCCGTAAGTAGGGTATAAGTTATGGGGTCTTCAATATTTCCATGAATAATCATCACATCAATACTATTTTGTAGACGATTCAATGCCTCTTCATTTTTATCAATAACGGTCACATTATGTTTAAAACTTAACACCTTTGCTAGACGAAAGCCAACCCCACCCGCTCCTGCTACAATAATATCCATTGTGTACCTTCTTTTTAAAACCCTAAAAGGTTTATTATACCTCCTTTAGAAAGAAATTAAAACCACTCTTATTAATTTAACCTGATATAATCATCTATATGAAAAAACTACTTTTAATTGCATTATTAACCCTAACAACAATAGCTGCAGAAATTTCCATTCAAGTTTTAGGTTCAGGTGGACCCGAAGGGGGTAAACGTGCTTCCTCTTCTTATCTTATAAAAAAAGATGCAAAGGCGCTTGTTTTAATTGATTTTGGTGGCGGTGCTTTTTTACGTTTTGGACAGGCAAAAGTGCATATTGAGGAGTTAGAAGCAGTTTTATTTAGCCATTTACACATAGATCATGTTGTTGAATTACCTGCACTTATGAAAGCTGGTTATTTTTCAGATAGAAGCCGTAAACTTAAGATGATAGGTCCACAAGGAAATGCTTATTTTCCTGGTTTTAAAGAGTTTATTCAATTACAGTTTGGTGAAAAAGGGAGTTACCGATATATGTCAGATATTTTGACGTCTAAAAGTGACTCTTTTTCACTTCATCTTTTTGAAGGCGCACAAAAACTAAAATTCAAAGGCTTTAAGCTTACTGCCGTAGAAGTTAATCACGGTATCGTCCCTGCTCTTGCCTATAAAATTGAAATTGATGGTAAAGTGATTGTTTTTTCAGGAGACACCTCTGCTAAAAGTGACACGCTAACAAGCTTAGCAAAAAATGCTGATATCTTCATTTCCCATCATGCCATTATTGAACATGATTTTAAAGGCGCTGAAGCCCTTCATATGAAACCTTCACGTATTGCTGAAATTGCGAGTCAAGCCAAGGTAAAGACCTTAGTTCTTTCTCATCGTATGAAAAGAACTTTTGGACATGAAAAAGAGACAGAAGAAATAATACAAAAACAGTTCAAGGCTAAGATAATTTGGGCAGAAGACCTTATGGAAATCAAGCTTCCTTAGTGGGTGCAGGAGGCATCTCAAAACTAGCCATTAAATCAGGAACTTCCACATCTTTTAGTGTGTTATAAACACGGACTGCTTTCATTAAATTTAAAAATATCAACAAACCCGAAACTACAAAAGCAAGCCCTGCAGCTTTCAGAGCTAAAGGAAAAGTCACCCCCAACATCAACAAAACTAAAGACAAAATATGAAAAATAAATTGAGCATTAGACATCTTTTTATCTAACATTTCTCGCATGGTTGGAATCTCAAAATGCCCTTTGGCATTAAGATGAAACCAAACTAGAAACGGAACAATCTTATATAACATACCTGTTAAAATTGAGAGTAAAAAACCTCCTCCAATTAGAGCTACCACATATACATCTAAATCCGCATCCACCCAGCCATTTATCATAATCACAAACATACCCACAAATAGACTCACCCCTGCAATACGCCAGTACCATACAGTAATATCTGAAATAGGACGGCGACGTTTATTCAGTTTTAAGATAATTGTTGTTGAGAATGCTGTAAAAAAAGTAGTTAACACTAAAATAGCAATCCATTGTAAAGAGGGCCAAATCATAGTAAACATAGCCCACATAGAAATACCAAGTACAATTAGATTTGCAACCCAACCCTTGCAAAAATTTTTAAATCCTGGGGCAACATAAAACATAGGAATAATCTTAAAAGTAACCCCGATAATTAAAATTCCTGCAAAACCAAAAATACCTACAACCATATGAACAAACATAATGGAACCATGAACATTATCATACTCACCCACATAGTTTTGCATCATCCAAAAACCTAAAACTGAGGTAATAAGCCCTGCAATTAAAGCTAACGACATCGCTTTTACTGTTGGAGAAGACTTTTCTACGCTAAGGATAGCATATGCCGAACCACCTAAGACTAAGATAAAGGCAAGAAGTAAAAGAGTTGCTGCGGTGTACATCACAAAAGGTGTCATTTCCACCATAAAACCAAAGGCAAACAGTAGAGTTCCTACAACTAATAAGATATGCGATATTTTTGAAATAAGATTAGCCTTAGGCAGTTGTGCTCCTGCTAAAACAGGTAGCATCTGCTGAATAGCACCAAACATTATCATGCTAAATACACCCAGTGTAAAAAGATGCACAAGGGTAACAACCTCAGGATTAGAACGAACCAGACTAATATCTTTAAAAAGAAGAATAAATCCGGCAAGAACTATAAAGAGAGGTGCTGTAAGAAAAAAACGTCCACTTGAAAAAAATGGTGGTGATTGATCTAAAGAGAGTCCTCCGCCTATCATCTATTTATCCTACCTTTCCATTTTTATTACGATAAATGAGCAAAAACCCCATTCATCTACGCTAATGCTTTATTTAACTCGGCATTAAGCCCACGCACAGATATGCCGCGCTAGTTTATTATATCTTTTATCGTATTGATTGAAGACTCATCATTTTTATGACAAATATAAAGATGTACATCATCTTCTTTTTCTATAATTTCATAAAAATGATTATTTAATCTAGGCAGTAACATCTGAGGAACCATAACATGATGAAAATGAATAATTTCACCCTCTTGTAACTTAAAGAGTGCTGTTAATGCTGTTTGCATTGGTTCAGGTGCGGGCAGGTCTCTTACATCAAGCTCAATCATTGAGCTACCGTTCTCATTTGAGTAATAATATGATCTGCATCAGAACCCAGATGTTGTTGAATCATTGTATACAGCATCTGCTCTTCTTTCATATTATGCTGTTGCATTAAAATCATAAGTGTTTCAGACAGACCAAAAAACTTGTCATCATCTTTAGCACCAATGGCTTCAACCATCTGAGAAAGAAGACCTCGCATCTGTTCATGCTCCATAACCATTACCTGTGTTGGACCTTGAATCATTCCTGTTTTTTGTTCAAACTGAGGAAACAGCACCATCTCCTCCATCTTAAAATGGTTTGTTAAGGCATCATAAAACTCTTCAAATTTAGAGATAGCATCATCGCTTTTGTTAGCCACAGCCTCTTCCATTTGAGAAAAAATCTCATCACAGTCTCTATGGTCTTGAGTCATATAATCTTTTATGTTTGACATATTTTGGTATCCTAACTTATATTTTATAAAGAAACTTTTCGTAAAGCAAAATCAGCATACGCTTAGTTTTAGAAATGATATACTTTTACAATAAAAATGACATTGATAATTATCAAGGATACCCGCTTATGATTAATCTTTTTTCCACAGAAAAAGCAAACCAAGAAAAAGAGGTCTTTGAAAAACTTCTTCAACTTCCCCAGATACACATAGAAAAAATCACCTCAAATGGACAGACTTCAAGTCAGTGGTATGAATCAGAAAAAGATGAATTGGTTGTACTCATTGAAGGTGAAGGAAAACTTCTTTTTTCAAATAAAGAAGAACTTCACCTTAAAAAAGGGGAGCATATCTACCTTCCTAAAATGAAAAAGCATAAGGTTATCTACACCTCATCACCTACAATTTGGTTAGCTATTCACTTTCTTTAGCCTCTGTTGTACAATAACGATGCCCCTTTAAAGGTTCTTGTAAAACTCCTTTTGAACATAAGAACTTAATCGGCACAGAAACCGAACGATAAGCATCTTTATACACCTCTGCTTGCGTCACTACAAAATGTAAGTGTGCCCCTGAAGTACGTCCTGTATTACCAGAGATAGCAATAAACTGACCTTTTTTCACCCTTTCACCTAACTTAACGTTCACCCCATTTTTTTGCAGATGAAAATAACGTGCTAAGGTCTTGTCTGAATGCTCAATAATTAGATAATTTGCCTCTTGCCGCATCTTTAGACTCATTCCATGTTTGTTATGATTTTGAACGATTTCAACTACCTTCCCATCTCGAGCAGCATAAACCTTTGTTCCTTTGTTTAGAGCAAAATCAACTGCATACTTTGCATTTCCTTTGTGTGAGGTTTTTCCATTAAAACCTTGGGAAACCTTTTGTGAGGCTTTAAAAGGAAGGGCATATACAAAATCTAAATCAGCTTTAGCATCTACGGCACCTTTCACCCACGAAAGATGTGACTTAAAGTAACCTACAGCTTTTTTCTTATTTGTGTTACTCAGTCTTACTATCGTTCTTTTTTCCTTAGGTTTAAGTACTACTTTTAAAGGCAAGCTATTTTTACTTTTATAGCCTAGAATATCACTCACATGAAGAGTAGCACTCACATGCATCTCAAAAAGGTTTTCAATAACAAAAAAGATATTACCCTTATCTTCATTTGCATATACAATAACACCACCTTTTTGTTGTGACACAAGAAGTTTACGAAGTTTTAAGGCTTCTTGTTTTTTAAGTACTTCTTGATATGCCTTATACTCATCTTGCATTTTTTGCGTGTAGGCACGAGAGGCTTCATCTAACTTTTTTTCATCTTGAAGGTATCTAACGGCTGAGTATTTTTGAAGTTTTTTATGTTGTTCACTGTACCTTAGGACAGCTTCTTTTAACTTCTTATTATTTGTCAAAATCGTAGGACCACGTGTGACTAAATAGGCTACATACTTTTCATCATTTTCTTTTATTGCAGACAAGAGGCTTTCATAATATATTCGTCTAATATATTCGCGAGGTTTTTGTAAACTTCTTAATGCCTTTAGATAGGATGCTCTAAGCTCATCTTCTTGAGTACCTTCATCTGACATTATTTCTACATCTAAGGCATTTCCTATAGCAAAAGCCTTACTGACTTGCATAAAATACGCATCTATGTCTTCTTGATTCTCTTCAAATTTTTCATTTAATAAAAGTTGATGATACGTCTCTCTTTCAATAGCAATCTCTTCAGCTAACTCTTTATAAGCACTCGGGACTGTCACACAAAGGTTTAAAGCCAATAGCTTAAAAACAACAATAAAATTAAGGAAGAGTAATTTCATAAGTCTTCGAATATCCATCTACACTGTCATTAGCACGTACCCATACTTTTTTCATACCGCTTAAGTTCACACCGTTTAAAGAACGGATAAAGGGTTGTTCATGTTCATGCGGATGCCAAAGGGTTCGTGTAGCTAAAATATTTCCCTCTTTGTCTAAGATTTCATATCGATTAACATAATGTTTCCAACCACTGTCTTCATGCAAAATTTTTACTGTAAAACCATAAACACCCTTTTCTCCGCTAACGATAACGTCTTCAATCGTAGCTATATTAGCAAACATACTACTAAAGAAAATAAATAAAACTAAAATCACCTTCATCCATAAACCTTTTTTTGTAATTATACCAATAAGAAGTTCCAAGACTTTAACACTTTCTTGTTTTTTACAAGTTAGGAACAAAGATAAACTCTTCTGTTTAAAAAATAAGATTCTTTTTTGGGCTTTTCATCATCTTATTTAGTTTATTTTCATCTTGAAGATACCGTATCGCTGAAGTCTCTGCAAGATTTTTATGTAAAGTACTGTAAATGAGAACCTTCTGTTTTAAACTACTGTTTGTGTCTAAAATAACAGGACCTTTAATCACTAAAAATTTTACATAGGCTTCATTATCTTGGTCTATCGCATCAGATAAATCTATAAAATACAGACTTTGAATATATTTTCTAGGTTTCTGTAAGGCTTGTAAAGCTTTATAATAAGAGGCTCTTAACTCTTCTTCTTGTTTATAATCTCTTTGTTTAAACCTTCTGTTTTCATCTAATGTATTTCCAATAGAAAAGGCTTCACTTACCACCACTAAGAAGTACGCTTCTATCTCTGCTTGATGTTGTTCAAATTTTCTATTACGTAAGAGTTCAGAATAAGCTTCTCGTTCCATTTTAAGTTCTTGTGTATAGGCCTTATAAATACTCGGTACCGTCGTGCATAAGTTCAAAGCAAAGATGTTCAAGGTTATTAAACTAAGTAAAAATAATTTCATATTATCTCCTTGTATCTAAGTACAAGTATAATACTTTTTACGTGGAAACCTTGTTGAGAGGAGAACCTGTTTTATAAGGAACCTTACCCGATGGAACGACCTTTGAGGCATCTTCTAAATGGGTCTCTTGATCATCAAAAAAGATATGTGCTCTATACGCTTTTAAAATCTGGTCCTTAGAAACACCGCCTAAGAAGAAGGCTTCATCTATCTGTACGTTCCATGTTCTTAAGGTCTGAACAACTCTCTCATGTGCAGGTGAATTACGTGCGGTTACAATGGCTAAACGGATAGGTGATTTTTTAAATTGTGATTGTAAAAAAGAGAGGGTTTTAAGAAGTTTAGCAAAAGGACCTTCAGGCAAAGGCTTATTAACATTCTCTTTTTCATGTGCTAAAAAAGCATCTAAACCCTTAGCCTTATAAATACGTTCTGACTCTTCAGAAAAAATAACCGCATCCGCATCAAAGGCAATTCTAATCTGCTTAGACATATCTATCTCTTTAGGAGGTGCATATAAAATGGCTGCAGCACACCCCGTGTCAATAGCATGTTGAACATCCTCTTCTGACTTAGAAAGAAACAGGTCTACACTAAAAGCTTCTAAATAATCTGAAAGATTTTCCCCACCCGAAAAGGCTGCTCGCGTAATGTCTAAACCATACTTCTCAATAGAGTTAAAAACACGAAGCCCTGTATCAGGTGAATTTCTTGACATGACTATCACTTCAACGAGCTTTTTCCAGAGAGTTCATTAAGTTTTAAAAGTGCTTCGACAAGGTGAAAAGCGGTGCCTTGTTTTAAAATATTTCTTTCATTATCAAGTTGGTATTTACTATAAGCTTCAACACCCTCTTTGTTAAAAATATCATTCTCATCTTCTAAATCAAAAAGTGCACGTGAAGAAATTCCTATAACCAAACATTGACTTAAATCGAGTCCCATATATTTCCTTCTAAAACCACAATCCGCTAAATCTGCTTAATCTGTGGACTTTTTAAAGAGAATTTCATCCACAGATTAAGAAGATTTAACGGATTAGAAATTTATTTAGTTTTGTTTTAATTTATGTGGATCATAATAGCAAGTTTGCTATAATTCCAACATTATAATAAATAGGAATTTTAATGAAAGTACTAGACGCAGTAAAACCAGGCGTATTACACGGTGAAGATATTCAAAAAGTTTTTGCAATCGCAAAGGCAGAGGGTTTTGCTCTTCCTGCAATTAATGTTGTAGGGACAGACTCAATCAATGCAATTTTAGAAGCAGCTGCAAAGGTTAATTCTCCCGTAATTATCCAGTTTTCTAACGGTGGTGCTTCATACTACGCAGGAAAAGGCCTTAGTAATGAAAATGAAAAAGCAGCTATTGCAGGTGCAATTGCAGGTGCAAAACATGTGCATGCCATGGCAGAGGCTTATGGAGTAGCGGTTATCTTACATACTGACCACGCTGCTCGTAAACTACTACCTTGGATTGATGCCCTTCTTGATGCAGGTGAAGAGTTTTATAAGAGTGAGGGTAAACCGCTTTACTCGTCTCATATGCTTGACCTTTCTGAAGAACCTATTAAAGACAATATTGCTACCTGTGTTGAGTACTTTAAACGCATGGATAAAATTGGTATGACGATTGAAATTGAATTGGGAGTAACAGGCGGAGAAGAAGATGGTGTTGATAATACAAATATTGACAATTCACTTTTATACACGCAACCAGAAGAAGTAGCCTATGCTTATGAAGAACTTTCAAAAGTTTCTAAAGCATTTACTATTGCAGCATCGTTTGGTAATGTGCATGGGGTTTATAAACCAGGAAATGTAACACTTACTCCAAAAATCTTAGATAATTCTCAAAAATTTATTCAAGAAAAATACAATACTGATGAAAAACCTGTTGATTTTGTTTTCCATGGTGGTTCAGGTTCTTCCAAAGAAGAGATCAAAGAAGCACTTGGCTATGGTGTTATTAAAATGAATATTGATACAGATACACAATGGGCAACATGGGAAGGGACTAAGGCTTTTTATGAAAAAAACAAGGCATATATGCAAGCTCAAATCGGAAACCCAGAGGGTGAAGATAAACCCAATAAAAAATATTATGACCCACGAAAATGGTTACGTGCAGGTCAAGAGACCCTTGTTAAAAGAGTAGTTGTTGCCTTTGAAGACTTAAATGCAATGAACAGAAACTAAGTCTTTTTACCGTCTCAGCTGTATCTCTAGGGCTTGGCGAGTTCCCTCGCTTCACGCAGGTGCATCTGCAGTAAAAGCCTTGCTTCTTTTGCTCTTTTATATAGATTAAATCCACCAAAAGCACCGCATCTATCTTTTACAATTAAATATATAATATCTGTATCAAATGAGAGTATTAAGGCGGGGTCACATTTATTATCTTTTTCTAAATCTACTGCATACTCAAGACGTATATCTAAAATAAAAGGTTCTCCCTCACAGCTTCCATCTATACTTTTACTTATCTCTATTTCATAAGCAGAAATCGTTTTAAAACGATAACGAAACCGTGTCTCTTTAACATAGGTTGAACCCCCACTCCAAGCTCTATCTTGATAGATATAATTAAAATCTTTAATAATTTTATTTGAGATATCTAAATAAGTTTCTGCTGACAAGGTAAGTGTCAATAGAAGCATTAATGCCATCTTACGAATTATCATTATCTTCCCTTATGTGCATAACGTTTTAACATGCTTACATTTCCACTGACGCCACCCGTATGCACATATAAAATTTCTGACTCTTGTTCAAATAGTTCTAAAATACCATATATCCATGTTTTAGGTGCATAAATCAAGTCAAACTCAATGCCTGTCTCTTTTTTTAATTCCTGATACATCTGAAGGTATTGGGCATAGGGTTTGGCAAATTTCTTTTTTGGTGAAGGAAGTATCTTCGGATAAGGTCCTTTAGAGAGTCTTTTCCATTGCTCTAACTGAAACTCTTCATCACCTACTAATACAACAGTATAAAGCTCTATATCCTTGTGCAAAAAGGCTTTTAGATATAAAGAACTTGAACCCGTACCACTAGGAAGAACTACTGATAAGTTTTTAATAGCTTTTTCACTTCTCCAGGTATTAATCTCTTTTGCTAAAAGTTCAAGACCCTCCGAAGCCAGTGCATCGGCTCCCCCTTGAGAAATTAGTAAACTTCCTTCTTCTTCTAAATGCTTAAGTTCTTCTATTTTTTTTTCATACCTATTATGAGACACTTCATGAATATGCATTCCTAACTCAAGTGCTTGGGCTAAATTACCCTCTACATTATCCTTTAAATAAGAAGGTAAGGTTTTCATATAATAATGAAACTCCCACCCCTTTTGCTTACATAAACAGGCAATGGAGAACATAGCATTAGACTGCGCACCACCATAAGAGATAACTTTTTTATGGGTATTTGAAGAGCTTTGTATTAATGTATAAAGTTTACGGTATTTATTTCCACAAAGGCAGGGGTCAATAAGGTCATCACGTTTAATATAAAGACTTCTTCCACGAAATTTGACTAGGTCAACTCGTGAAGGAAGTCTTGGAAACATTCTTATTTTTTAGCGAAGGTGATTTTTGCTTTTTTCTTAAGTTCTTTCATCTTTGTTTGCATCTGTTCTTTAAATGCTTCTACTTTTAATTTCTGCTCAATAAAACCTTTAACTTCTTTAAAAGGAAGATTTTTAGACTCTTGTTTATCTGTTACAAGAATAACATGGTAACCAAACTGTGTCTTAACTGGAGTCTTAGTTAGGTCACCTTTTTTCATTGAGAAAACCGCATCATTAAAAGCAGGAACCATCTGCCCTTGACCGAAGAAACCAAGGTCTCCACCTTTTGGTCCACTAGGGCCTGTTGATTTAGCCTTAGCAAGCTCAACAAACTTAGCATTAAGAGCACCACCCTTAAGTGATGAAAGCTCTTTAACAATATCTTTTGCCTCTTTTTCTGTTTTTAAAAGAATATGAGAAGCACGTACTTTTGATTTTTCAGAAAACTCTTCAGGATGCGTATTAAAGTAATTTGTTACCTCTTTTTCTGAAACCTTGACTTTTTCAAATTGACGTTTTTCCCATACTTTTGAAGCAAGTTGAACCTTAACACGCTCAAGAATCTTTTCTAACTCTTGTTTATATTCTGTACTTTTAAGCACACCCATTTTTTTAGCATCAGCGTAAACTAACTCTTGAGAAATAAGACCTTCAATAACACGTTGTGAAAGTTCTTTCTGTTTTTCAGGGGGAAGTTGATTATAACGACCTTGTGTACCTTGCATTAATACTTCTTGAACCTCAGTATCTGTAATATTCTTACCATTTACGGTGACAACTGTTCCGGCATACGCTACACCTGCAATTGCAAGTGCTAAAATTACTTTTTTCATTCTTATCCTTAAGTTTTGTTCTATAAATTCTCTATATAATCAAAGCTTTTTATTATACTTCATAAAAGTTAATGTTGACTTAGTTTATCTCTAAATCTAAATACTGTTTTAGTACCCGTTCCAATTTGGTACGGTCAAGTGGTTTAGGAAAGTGATCATCAAGCCCTGCACCAATAATTCTCTCTCTATCTCCTGAAAGCCCATGTGCCGTTAAGGCAATCACAGGAATATGTTCTCTTGAATCACGTTTATTAATCTCTTTTATCATACGTGTTGCGGTAATTCCATCCATCACTGGCATGTCAATATCCATAAACACAAGATCAAAATTCTTCTCTTTATCATACACATCAACAGCTTCTTTACCATTAACAACGGTACGTACTTTAAGTTTGTACTGGGACAATAAGGTCTCAATCAGTTTAAGGTTTATTGGGTTATCTTCGGCGACTAAAATAGTTAAATCAAGAAGTGGTTTTTTAGGTTTTTGCGGTTTAAGTTGAACTTTTTTCAAGAACTCTTTAGGTACTTTTTTCCAAACAACACTAAGTGTTTCATAAATCTTATTTGGAAGTAGTGGTTTAACTAAAAGGTCATCAACCTCATCAATAATCTCAGCAAATTTAATCTCATTTTGAGGATTAATCACAGGAACAATTTGTAAACTTTTATAATGTGATTTAATTGCTTTCACCCGAGAAAGAGAGAGGTGGTCTGTGACAATAAAAACAGCATCACAATGCTTTAATTCTTTATTGGCTAGACCATCAATTTCAACCACTTCTACACCAAAATGATCAAGATACTCTTTTAAAAGTTTTGAATATAAAACTGTATAATGGTCTTCTCCCCATACCGCAACCTTTGAGCCTTTAACAAACTCAAAATAATTCTGATGGTCTGTTTTATGACGAATAGCAAAATAGAAACGTGACCCCTTCCCCACTTCAGTTGCCACCTTAAGTTTAGAATTCATCATTTCAGTAAGTTTATAACAGACCGAAAGACCAACACCTAATCCATCTTTACCACGACTTTGGTTCTCTTTTGCCGAAGCAAAAGGACGAATAATAGTAGAAAGCCTATCGTGGTCTATACCAACACCTGTATCTGAAACAGAATATTCTACAAGAATCTCTTTTTTCTTACCAATATCATTCGCGCGAATTTCGATATAAACCTGTCCCTTAACATCCGTATATTTAATAGCATTTTTAATAAGGTTATCAAGTACTTTTTTAATCTTGTTTTCATCCCCCATAATTTCACGAGGAAGAAGAGGATCAATATAAAAAAGAAGTTGAAGCCCCTTATTTTTAGACTCATCGCAAAAATTATATGAGAAACTTTCCATCATATCAATAAGGTTTATTTTTTCTTCATGAACCTGAATCTGTTTTGATTCAATCTGTGCTAATTCAAGAAGATTTTCAACATTATGCATCATCGCTTGTGCAGAATGAGAAATAAGGTTAACATATTCTTGTTGAATTCTAGAGGTTTCTGTACGTCCAAGAAGATCAACAAAACCGATAATACCATTCATTGGCGTTCTAAATTCATGAGACATTGAGGTTAAGAACTTATGTTTAAACTCTTCAAAATAGGTCTGGGCACGTTTTGCTTTTTCATAAGCAGAGATATCATCAAACTGTGCAATAAAAAGGTTTTTACCCTCAGCAGAAACTTCTTTAACCTTTACCGAAAAAAGTTGTTCACGTCCCTCTTTGTTACGCATTTTAACCTTATGTTTTTTACGTGAATTTCGAAGTATATGAAACAACCAAGCAAAAGGTTTTTAACTGCTTAAGGTCGTTTTTGAGGCAATAAAAAGTTCAGAAATATCTTTATGCCTTTTAGTAAACTCACTTAATGATTTAAAGGGAAGGTAATCACAAAAAGCACTATTTGCACCAATCACACCAACTTTTTTATCTAAGACTAAAACAATAGCTGTTTCAAGTTCTAAAATCTCTTCAGTGAATGATGTAACACTCTTTGGTAAATGTTCTTTTAATCCCTGCATCTGCTTCTTTTCCTATATATTTAAACGTAAATGTTTTTGCAACACGTACTCTAGTTTTTCTCGGGTTAAAGGCTTAGACAGATAATCATCAAGCCCCTCTTCTAAGATATGTTCTCTGTCACCTTCCATGGTTAATGCCGTTAAAGCAACAATAGGCATCACCTTAGCCTTGCTTGGGTTCTCTTGTTGTTTAATCTCTTGCGTAGCAAGAATTCCATCTTTAATCGGCATATCAATATCCATAAATATAATATCATATTCATTATTTTGACATAAATTAACAGCCTCTTCTCCATCCCCCGCAGTAGTCACATCTAAGTTATACTCTTGAAGAAGAATTTTAATCAATCTTTGATTAATAAGATTATCTTCAACCACTAAGGCTTTAAACACCTCTTTTTCATGTTCAGGTTCTTGGAAAACTGGAGCCGCCTTAGGTAGACGTAAAACCTTCGTTAAATGATTCGCTATTTTTGATGGTAACATTGGTTTAACAAAGGTATGGTCAATAACATGTGCCATTTTTGACTGCACCTGCTCACCTGGATTAATAATTAAAATTGTCTTTCCACGTTTTTCTAAGGTAGAAAGTTTTAACATCCAACTTGGTTTATCTTGAGACGCTACAAGATAAACTAGATCGGTGCCTTCATACAGTTTTTCATCAATATGATTGACCTTAATAACGTTCATAGAAAAAGAGCGTAAATACATAGTCAGTTGGTTAGCATCTTCAACACGTTTTTCATCTAAGAGTACAACCTTAGCCGTTTTATTTTGAACGACTTGAAAAGATTGTGCATCCGAACAGCTAAAACTAATCGCAAAGGTAAAGGCTGAACCCCGTTCAATTTCAGATTGAATCTTAAGTTCACCCCCCATCATCTTAATAAGCCCATGCGAAAGACTCAGACCAACACCTAAACGGTTATCAGCTTGATCACCCGCTACAAATGGTTGTGTAATTAATGCCAAATGTTCTTTTAAAATTCCTTTTCCTGTATCTTTTACCCCAAAACCAATACTACAGGTACCATCATTATTTCGACCAAGTAGTTTAACTTCAACCGTAACTTTTCCGCCACGTTTTGTAAATTTTAGAGCATTATTAATCAGGTTATTTAAAATCTGTTTGAGTTTACGAAGATCACCTGTCATATACTGAGGCAGTTTAGGATCTATGTAAAAATGTGTCGCAATACCCTTATTTCTTCCTTCAACCGCGTGAAGACGAGCAAGTTCTTCCATCTCAGCAATAGGATTAAATTCAGAAGTAGCCAGTTTCAAACGTCCCCCCTGCATCTGAGCAAGGTCTAGCAAGGATTCAATATTTGACATCAAATTACGTGCAGAGATATTAATCATTTGAAGGTATTCACTCTGGGCATGGTCAGCATTGTTTTTTTCCATCAGCTCAATAAAACCTAAAATACCATTCATTGGTGTTCTAAATTCATGTCCAATATTCGCTAAAAATTTACTCTTTAAACGCTCTACTTCTTGGGTTTTAAAACGCGCCTCTTCAAGTTCAGAAATATCTTCAAGTTCAAGTACATAAAGGTCTCTTCCTGCTTGACGGATTTTACGTGCCTTTACACGACAAGGGATATCACTCTTGTCCTTATCTTTAAGTACCACCCGATAGCCATTTTCTTTATGAATACGAATATAATCTAACCATGATTTATCATACTCGGTAAACACCTCTTCAGACTCTTCAAGAAAAAGTTCTCTAATACTTTCGTGTTTCATACGAAAATCTGCAATATTTGTAAAATTAAAACGATTAAAAAAAGCTTTATTGCCGCCTATCCAACCCTCATCTTTGGTAAAAAATAAAATAGCATTTGTTTCAAGGTCTAAAATTTCATAAAAAAGTTCTTTAGATACATAACCATCTTTTTCCATTACATCGGTCATGGATGCCGTAGGACCTTGGTTTTTTAGCTTTGAACTGAACCACGAAAAGAGTGATGCCATATATTTCCCCTTGAAAATAGTTGAGACTTTTGAAGAATAATAGGTCTATCAAAGCTCTCAATTAGAATAATAAATAATCACTCATTATCTTATATTATAATTAAAACTGAATTAAATGGGTGTTTTTTTTCGAAGTATAGGGCGTTTTAACCTATATCTGTTACAATGTTGTTATGAAAAAAGCAACTAAAAAAGAGATAGAAGAAATAAAAGAAGAATTCGTCAAAAGATATGATGAAGCAGTTACTGAACTTAATTATACAAATGCCTTTGAACTCGTCATTGCTGTGGCTCTTTCAGCCCAATGTACTGACAAACGGGTAAATCTTATCACCCCTGCTCTCTTTGAAAAATATCCTGACCCCCTAAGTTTAGGAAATGCTGACTTAGATTATGTAATAGCCTTAATACACAGCTGTTCATTTTTTAATAATAAGGCAAAAAATATCATCAAAATGGCACAACGTGTTGTAGAGGTTTATGATGGAGAAGTTCCACTTGAAGCTAAAGAACTTATGACACTAGGCGGTGTTGGTCAAAAAACAGCCAATGTTGTACTGATTGAGTTTACTAAAGCGAATCTAATGGCAGTAGATACCCACGTTTTTAGAGTCTCTCATCGTTTAGGTCTAAGTGATGACCTCACGGCTTTAAAAACAGAAGCCACCCTGGCTAAAAAGTTTAAAACTAATCTGCATCAACTCCATCAAGGAATGGTACTTTTTGGACGTTATATCTGTACAGCGCAAAGACCTAAGTGTGACAGTGAATGTTTTTTACAAGCGTACTGTAAAACTACAAAGAGTTTTAAACCTGCGTAAACTTGCTTATGCGGCTTCGCCTGAAACATCGCTTCGCGACCGCCACGGCTTGTTTTGTAAAACTACAAAGAGTTTTAAACCTGCGTAAACTTGCTTAATAAAAAGAGCTTTAAGTCAGCATGATTACACAAATTTAACGGATTAAAAATTATCTCTAAGTCCTTTAATCACGCGGGTAGTAAAAATTTAAATATATCTTTGCATTCTTTTGAGAAGTTCTCTACTTCTTTTTTCGTCACCTATACTTCCTATTCTAATACCTAAGGTCGCTTCTTCTTTTTTATTATAGTAAATATGTACTTTTACCTTTTCTCCATCATCAAATTCACCCTCAATGTCGGCATCAATTTTAGAATTTTTTACTAACGTACTTTTAATACCCTCTTCTTCAAAGGTATACAGCGTCACCTCATACAGATGATAAATTGAAACTGGATACGAAGCTTTAATCTCTCCGGAAAGATAATAGCTTCCGCCTAAGGCGGAAGCTGCACCTACTCCGAGAGTGACACAACCACTTGAGAATGCAATTATTAATAAAAACAGTAAGG
Organism: Campylobacterales bacterium; assembly: GCA_024280035.1. GTDB lineage: Bacteria > Campylobacterota > Campylobacteria > Campylobacterales > Sulfurimonadaceae. Next base: position 40,621 of record JAJRQV010000011.1, on the reverse strand, counting down.
CTTTTAATCTATAAGGTTTCACTTTGTGGTTGCCTTGGCTAGTTTTATAAATAAACTTCTCTTTGAGACCGCCTCGGCTAGTTTTCATGAGCATTCCCTTACAATCTCTTTTAAGGCATTATACACACGTTCGACTGAAGCCATCTCCACAGATTCACATGAGGAGTGAGGATTATAAATATTGGGACCTATAGAGACAATATCTAAATGTGGTGAATGTTGTTTTAAGATGGCACACTCTAAGCCCGCATGTATGGCTCTGAAGTCAGCTTCTTTAAAATGTTTTTTACAGATTTTTTGTACCTTTAAAGAGAAGTCATTTACCTCAGGTTTCCATGCTGGATACATACCCTCGGAACGTGCCATAAAATCAAATGCCTTAAAAAAGCACAGCGTTTCATTAACTAAAACCAAGAGTTCTTCAGAGTCCATTGAACGTGCACTTAAACTTACTTTTATCTCTTTTTCAGTAGTTTCAATAAGGGCAAGATTTATACTGCTTTGAATAATATTTAATTCCTTATTAACAGCACGTACACCTTGGGCAAAGGCATGAATCATTTCTGAAATCATGTGCCCTTGATCAATCATCTTTGTCTGTTTAACCTTAAGTTTTTTAATACTAATATTTTCTCTATTATTATCAACAATAACACCTTTTGGTACAGAAATTACCGCTTTTGCTCTTTTTGAAATAGAGTTACGTCTTTCTCCCCCTTCTATACGAATTAAATAATGAGGAATATGTACTAAAAAAGAGCTCAAGACTTTAATAGCAGAAGGAATGTTTTTATCAATATCAATTCCTGAGTGACCTCCTGCTAATCCATCAACTATCACCTCATAAGAGCTGACCTCCTCAGTAATTTCTTGAAAATGTAAAGCTTTTTTAGCAATAATGTCTGCCCCACCTGCACAACCAATATAAACATATCCCTCTTCTTCAGTATCAAGGTTTAACATCCATTTTTCTTTGATATATAACTCTAAACCTTGAGCACCAATAAGCCCCACCTCTTCATCTGCCGTAAAAAGACAAGACACTTTCTTTTTTTCTTGCATTAAAGAGAGCATCATAGCCATACCAATACCATTGTCTGCACCTAAAGAGCTCTCTTTTGCTTTTAAGAAACCCTCTTCTTCATACAGTTCTAAATTCGGTGCCTGTCCAATGCAGACCATGTCATAATGCGATTGTAAAATAAGATTTGCCTCTTGATGTGAACAAAGGATATTCCCAAGCTTATCTTTTTGTACCGAATAACCATAAGATTCAGCTTTTTCAATAATGTATTTTTCTAAATTTTCAGCTTCAAAGGAGCAGTGTGGAATCGTACAAATCTTTTTAAATATCTTTATAACTGACATCATTATCCTTGGTACTATTTTTGCTTGTTGATACTAAATTATATCTACAGGACATCCATTTGTACAAGAGTATCATATTTTTAATGATGAGTGTAATAGTTTTTAGCGGATGTGTCAATAAACGTGGTATCTCAAGTACATATTATAATGATTGTAGAGAGTATTATGATGCACGTGGTTATTATCATAAAGTATGTGATGAAAATATCATTGAATTTGAAGACGTTAAACAAGGCAGTAAAGAGCTTTATCAGTCAGCTAAAGAGACGATTACGCATACAGAACACGTAGAGCCTGAGCATAAGGTTGTTTGGTAAATTTCGTTTTACTTCCGTGCTATAAAAGTCTCAAAATTCACCCATTTAAAAATACTTTCACAATGGCTAAATCCTGCATCTTCTAACATTTTAATATTTTCCTCTTCCGTGTATGGAATAAGCACATTTTCTAAGGCTTCTCTTTTTTGAACAATCTCATATTCACTGTAACCCTGAGCCTTTTTATACTCATAATAAGTATCTATCATCTGCTTATTTAATGCCGAATCTTTAGAAATCACCTTTTCAGAAAATATAAAAAGCCCTCCTGGTTTCAAAGCATCATAAATCTTTTTTACAAAATTAACACGTTCTAGAGGACGAATAAACTGCATAGTATAGTTTGAACAGATTACTGCTGATTCTTGATAGTCAAAACTTAAAATATCACCAAATTCAAGCTCTATCTTTGAATTAAAAGCATGCAGTTTTTTAGATGCTTGTTCTAACATTGCTTTTGAGTTATCAATACCAATAAGTTGTATCTTTTTATCAGATTTTCTTTCTATCTCTAAGAGTAAAGAAGCAGTAGAACATCCTAGGTCATATACCCGTTCATTTTCACCAATATTAAGGCTTGCAAAATGCGAAGTGAGTTTCATCGCTTCATCATAAAAAGGAACCGAACGTGAGAGCATATCATCAAAGACAACGGCAACTTCTTCATCAAATTCAAACTGTTTTTTTATAGGTTTATCAAAGACTGTATCTGTTTTCATAATGACATTATATCTTACTTGATAATTATCAAGCCTATATGTAAAAAATTTAACTATACTCTTTATTAAAAAAAGAGAGAACATGACTTACCCTGACTTTTTTGACACCATTCCTGCCATCAAACTAAAAGATCCCTTATCTGCTGTACTTGGTACCTTTGTTAAAGGGGAAGTAGAAATTTCTTATCTAGAAGTAGTGAAAGGGGCAGGACACAGCTGTCCTACGGTTGGTGGTGCATATTTAATGACTTACCATGCACTTAAAACACTTTTTCCCGAGGGTCGTGCCTTACGTGGAAGTATAGATATTAAACTTGCTGATGATTTAGAAGAAGGGACAACAGGTGTTGTTGCTAATGTTATCTCTTATATTACAGGCGCAACAGATAAAAGTGGGTTTAAAGGGCTTGCAGGAAACTTTGCACGTCACTCTTTAATGGCATATAATCAAGATGTTCAAAATATTCGTTTTACTCGCGTAGATACAGGTGATAGCGTAGATGTGGTTTATGACCCAAGCTCAATTCCTCCAAGCCCTGAACAAGGTCCTCTTATTCAAGCTATCTTGCAAGGGCAAGCTTCTGATGAAGATAAACAGAAGTTTGGTGAGTTATGGCAAGACAGAGTTAAAAGAATTTTAGTAGATAACTTCAATAATGAAGAAATCATTAAAATCATTAAAGTCTCTTAAAAGAGGCGTTCTTTTACTTAAGGGGAGGCGGGGAACAGCCCCTTAAGCAAGTTTAGCTTTTAAAATTCTCAAACCACCACATCATGGCATACATAATACCTGGTGTTTTAGCATGACTCTCATCTAAAATAAAAGTTTTAGCCTCACTAATATCAAGATAAATCACTTCTATCTCTTCAACATCAATACCGCCGCCTTCGTGAATTTTCATACTCTCATTTACCTCAGCATAAAAAAGTGTTTGTTGGGCACCTGCAAAACCAACAGCTGTGTAAAAAGAGGTGATTCGCTCAAGTTTTTTTATCTTATATCCACACTCTTCATCTATCTCTTCGCTGGCAATCTCTTCAAGTGACAACTCTTTATCTACAATACCCGCACACAGTTCATACGTATAACCATTTTTATTTTGTAGATATACAGGAGGTCTGAACTGTTTGACAAGAACAAAAGCATCTTTTTCAGTATGGTAAATTAAGATAGCAACACTATCATGTACATGAACCATATCCCAAGCCTTAGGAATTCCCTTTTGTGTATAAAGCATTCTTTGTGTTTTTACAAAGTTGGAATCTTGGCATTGGGTAAGTGTTATATTGTCTATCATAAGTTTTTATTACTGTCTTTTGGTTTTTGAAGGTCCAAAAGTTCAAAATTTTCTTCATTTAGATAATACACATTTTTAAAATCAACAAAACATGTTGCCTTCGTTTCCGCTTCTAAGTGAAGTTCAACAGTTTTATTATAATCTTCTTTTAATTTTTTAAAGGCTTTTAACTTTTTGCCCTTAAGTTTATTGGTAGTAATACGAATCACACGAGCAGGATGTCTAGCATGTCCATTTTTATACAGACCAAAATGTAAGTGAGGTCCGGTTGAAAGCCCCGTACTTCCCACATAACCAATCACCTGCCCTTTTTTAACATGTTTACCCCGTCTAATTCCCTTACGAAAAGCCCTTTGATGCGCATACAAGGTCATATAACCATCACTATGTTGAATCTTTGTTAGTTTGCCATAACCACGGGTGTATCCTGCAAAAATAACACGTCCACTTCCTGCTGCCATAATTGGTGTACCAGGTCGTGCTGCATAATCAACACCTAAATGTGCTCTATATTTTTTTAAAATAGGATGATAACGACGAAGCGTAAAGCTTGAACTTACTCGTGCATTTCGAACAGGACGATTAAGCATAAAACCTTCTGCTTCAACACCTTTTTCATCATAATAACGTCCATCATCATTCAGATAAATATAATGTTTTTTCTTATGCATTTCAATCATAGCGACTTGAAGTTTAGGCTGAGAAAAATTACGACCAAAACGATACTTCTGCTCATATACCATAACTAACTTATCACCCTTGCGTAAATCTCTACGAAAATTAAGAGAATTTTTAAAGGCATTAACAAATTGAAGGGCTAGCTTATCTGAACCAGTAGCTTTTACAATGTCGTAATAAGGAGAGTTTTGAATCTCGACAGTAAAGGCTTTTTGCTCCTTTGTATATATAATCGGAATTTGTTCAAACTTATATTTTTCACCTTTTTTATAGATGTGAAGCTGAAGTTCTTCATTAATAGGAATTTAAACCTGTTCAATTGTTTCATTTACATCACGTAAAATTTGGATATTTACCCCTGCATAAATCTCTTCGGTAATAGTCTGGTCACTTTTATCAAGATTATAATAAATCTTTTGAGGAAGATTATGAGTATCTAAGAAATTTAAAAAAGATTCACCTGCTTTACATTTGGTGAATTCAACCTCAGAAGCCACAAGCATAAGTGGCATTAAAAAAAGAACTAAAAATTTATACATAAAAAACCTATCTATTATTCTGAATGAAAGGTTATCTAAACTTCACTTATCATCGCTTAAATTCATAGACTTTTAGAATAAGCCTAAAAAAAATACCTAATAGACCTTTAATTGTTTACAATGTATAATCCATGACTTATTTAAAACTTCGAGGATTATATGCGTTTATTTTTATTAACACTAGTTTTATCAACTACACTTTTTGGTCTTTTTAATGCCCCTGTTCATACCTTAGTTAACTCTGTTGACGAAGACGAAGGAATTATTACTATTTCAACCATTAAAGACTCTCAAGTAGGTATGTATGGCATTGTCTCACATTCATTTGACAAAAGACATTCGGTTGCACTGAACTGGGTAGAAATCACTAAGATTGAAGGGGAGAAGAGCACATTAAAACTTATCCCAATTATCGCGCTTGAACAAAGCGCCTTACCTAGTGGAACATGGAAGGTAAAGGTGGGGTATAAGGTAGCCCTTGCTTATAACTACCAAAGAGCTATGCTGATTGCTCCTAATGCAAGTATTTACAAAAAAATCACTAGTTACCATAAGGACAGACAGTGGGTTCATCCCGATCTTTTTGCCTCCGTCATCTCTTCAAATGGTCACCCTTCTCCCTTAAAAGAAGACTTTAATCAAGCTTGTAGAGCCAATAACATCGGTACAGTTGCTTTTATGTTTGACAAATCTATTCTTACTGTAGATTGTCAATCATTTAAGATTATTAAAAACAAGTCAACAACTGTCAAAAGTAAAGAACAGCAAGTGCCTTTCTACACACGCGTACCCCATATACAAGACAATTGGTTTGGTGAAGGAAGTGATGAAATTTTAGATTATGATGCTTATTATGTAGATTTACTTGCTGCGCACAATCCAGATAATATTTGGATTCAAAAATACCAACATGCACGTCATAAAGCACAAGATGAGAATGAAAACAATTCATGGTTAAATTCATTTATTAATAGCTTTACTATCTCAGTTGGAACGGAGGATGAAGATTAATGGATAAAAAACACTACGAATATTTTAAAAACATTGTTGGTGACGAAAATATATTTGAAGATAAGGCACATCTTATTGCCTACTCATATGATGCAACACGTGAACATTTTGAACCCGATGCGGTTATTTTTCCTCGCCATGAAGAAGATATCTCAGCTATTTTAAAACACTGTAATGAGTACAAAATCATTATTGTTCCTCGGGGAGCAGGTTCTGGTTTTACTGGCGGTGCCTTACCTTCTGAGGGAGGGATTGTCCTTGCTCTTGAAAAGCATATGAATAAAATCTTAGAAATTGATATGAAAAACATGGTTGCCATTGTTCAACCCGGTGTCATTAATATGGATTTACAAAAAGCAGTCGAAGAAGTGGGTCTATTTTATCCCCCCGATCCAGCAAGTCAAGACTACTCAACCATAGGTGGAAATGTAAACGAAAATGCAGGTGGAATGCGTGCCGCTAAGTATGGAATCACTAAAGATTATGTTATGGCTATTCGTGCTGTTCTTCCTAATGGAGACATCATCAAAGCCGGTAAACGTACCATTAAAGATGTGGCAGGGTATAACATTGCAGGTATCTTAATCGCTTCAGAAGGAACACTCGCAGTAACCACTGAAGTAACCATGAAACTAATTCCTAAACCTAAGTTAACCAAAACAGCTATGGGTATTTTTCCTTCCGTAAAACAAGCGATGGAAGCCGTTTACAAGACGATGGCGAGTGGAATTACCCCTGTGGCTATGGAGTTCTTAGATAACCTCACTATTCGTGCCGTTGAGCAAACTTTTAATAAGGGATTACCAACAGAAGCAGGCGCTATTTTAGTTACAGATGTTGATGGTAACTTAGAAGATGATTTAGACTTTCAACTCAATAAAATTGAAGAAGTTTTTAAAGAAAATGGTTGTTCTGAGTTTAAACGTGCTAAAGATGACAAAGAGGCAGCAGACCTCTGGTTTGCACGAAGAAATGCAAGCCCTGCTCTTTCTGTTTATGGTTCTAAAAAACTTAATGAAGATGTTACCGTTCCAAGAGCAGTTTTGCCTGAACTTCTTGAAAAGTTCTATGCTATTGCTGATAAGTATAGTATTAACATCCCCTGTTTTGGTCACACAGGAGATGGAAATGTGCACACTAATGTTATGGTAGATGGTTCAGATCCTGAGCAGGTTAAAATTGCTTATGAAGCCATTGAAGAAGTTTTTCAAGCAACTATTGACTTAGGCGGAACACTAAGTGGTGAGCACGGTATTGGAATTGCCAAAGCACCTTATATGAAGATGGCATTTACAGATGAAGAGATGAATCTTTTTAATTCTATTAAAATGGCGTTTGACCCTAACAATATTTTAAACCCACATAAAATGGGATTAAAGTAAGACTTTTATCCTCTTTGAAAGTTCTTTAGAAACTTTTCGCTGTGCGAAACCGCCACGGCTAGTTTTGACCCTAACAATATTTTAAACCCACATAAAATGGGACTTAAATAATAAAAACATAAAAGCTACTGGATTATTTTTATTCTTTAGCTATAATGCCTCTTTATACAAGGGGATACCTTATAAAACAAGAGAGATAGTTTTCTTCTTTTATAAGTTAAATTATATCGACTAGGCTTCTTATGAGTAAACTTCGAAATGTTAAACTTTCTTTTAGAGTTATTAAAACCTATATCACTTCACTTTTTGACAAAGACATCACTTTTTATGCTTCAAGTTTAAGTTTTTATACACTTTTTACACTTGTTCCCGTAATGTTAATTGTTTTATCCATTTCTACCTCTTTAACAAGTTTTGATGCTTTTTATGGAAATATAAAAGCCTTTATCATGGACAATATCATTCCTGTTTCAAATGAAGCTTTTTCACTTTTTGTTGATAGTTTTATGAAAAACTCCACTCAACTTAGTATTATGGGAATTATCTCTATCATAGTCGCTTCAATGCTATTTTTTCAAAATTTTGAGTACATTGTAAATAAGATATTTAAAACAAAACCACGTGGTTTTTGGGAATCATTAACTATTTATTGGACACTTGTTACTCTAACTCCTATTGCACTTGTTTTCTCTTTTTATCTCTCTAATCAACTGCAAAACTATTTAGGTAAAAATGAGCTAACCCAAGCCTTAAGTATCTTAGAACTTTTCCCTTATCTTATTATTTGGACCCTATTTTTCTTGATTTATAAGATATCTGCCAATACTGAGGTCAGTAACCGTGCCGCAGGAATTAGCTCATTTACTGTCTCATTGACTTGGTATATCGCAAAAATTGGTTTTATCTCTTATGTTTCACACAACCAAACTTATGCAACAATTTATGGCTCATTTTCAACTCTAATCTTTTTCTTTTTATGGATTTATCTCTCTTGGATTATTTTTATTTATGGGCTTAAACTATGTTACACCATACAACAAGTAGCCCAAGAAGCTAAAATTGAAGATGAACAAAACCTTGAAGCAGATTTTTTTGAAGACGGCAAAGATACTGAGTACGATATACAAGAGCATGACCCAAAAGTCAGTGAATAACTCAATACTATGAAGTTTAAGAGTCAGTAGATATTCTAATATAAAGTCCAAGTCTGTACCCTCTCCCACCGCATGTAAAAAAAGTTCTATAGGATAAAACAGAATAAAAAGCATTGTTAATATAGGTGAAAAGAGTTGGTGTACACTAAAAAGTCCAAAAAAGTAGTGCACTAAGGGCAACATAGCCACATACACCCATATATGCAAAAGAATAAAAATCTGCCAAACCCTTAATGATTGCATATAATGCATAAATAAAAAGATATAAAACACCCCTGCAACAGAAAACCAAAAACCTAAGGCAAAAAGCAATTTTGGCCAGAGTGCAATAAGAAAACTTACCACTAGAAAAAGAGATGAAAAAGAGAGTATTTTAAGACCTCTATCATATAAGATATATCCAAAGATACTCATGGCAAAAGCACGTAATAAAGAGGGTACAAAGTCTAAAAAAAAGAGATAAGAAAACAGTAAGATAAAAACAATTATGGTAATATCTTTATGACTATTTCTATATGGACAAAACTTCTGCGCAATAGGTTTATATATAAGTTTTAATAAGAAAAAAAGAATAAAACTCAAAACAGCTAAATGAAAACCACTAATAGCCAAAAGATGATTAATACCTAAAGAAGAGAGAGTTTTACGGGTATCTTTGGGGATATTTCCTGCAAAAAACAGAGCCTTAAAAATAGAGGTACTGGGTTCAGTATGAATAGAAGTAAGTTTGTCCATTAAAACATAACGCCTTTTTTTTTCATACAGGTTTGAAACAAGTGCGGTACTGGCATAAAAACCTTTAAGATAATCTAGAAAACTTATCTTCTGCGTGTGTAAAATCCTCAGCTCTATTTTTGAGCCTTCTAAAGGTTTTAATTTTTCTCGTGAACTGGTATAAAAAGAGAAATTTTTATGATGAAGTTTTAACACCGTATAGTTCTTTTTTTTGTACTGCTTTTCAACGATAACAGTAGTTGTAAAATCAGAGAACTGGGTCAGTTCTTTATACTGTTGATATTTTAAAAAAATGGAACTTAAAAAAAGTAAAAAGAGTAAGAGAAGAAGAAAAATATATTGCCCTAAAGAGCTAAAGAGTTCAGGCTTACCTAAAAGGGAAGCTTCCTTAGGTTCTTTTACATCAGATGACGGGCTGGGAGATTGTCTCATTTCCAACGTCCATTTTTGCTTCTGTAGCCTGAACATTCTCAAATGAGATTTCTACACCGCCAAAGGCCGGAGCGTCAACAAATCGTGTTAACTTTTTCTGGAACATTAACTTCACATGCCCCGTTGGGCCATTACGCTGTTTACCAATAATAATTTCTGCCTCTTCTTCATCTTTTTCAATATAAGTAGAGGTAAATTCTTTACCTTCAGCCTTAGCTGCTTTTTCACGTTCTTTTTCTTCTTTATAAAGATAAACATCATCACGATAAACAAACATAATAATATCCGCATCTTGTTCAATCGCACCCGACTCACGAATATCAGAAAGCATTGGACGTTTATCTGCACGTGATTCAACTCCACGGTTAAGCTGAGAAAGTGCCATGATAGGCATCTCAAGCTCACGAGCAAGTAGTTTTAAGCCACGAGATATTTCAGATACTTCAGCCTGTCTATCACGCCCTGCTGTATTCATAATTTGAAGGTAATCAATCACTGCCATCTCAATTTCAGGATGTTGTGATTTTAGCTTACGAAGTTTTGAGCGAAGTTGATTAATCGTTACACCTGCACCATCATCAACAAAAAGTTTAGAGCTGTTCATCATCTCCAAACTTCCATTCAGACGTGACCACTCTTCATCATTTAAATTACCCGTACGAAGACTTTGTAAGTTAATGGAGGTGTGAGCAGAAAGAAGCCTTAACATTAATTGTTCAGCAGGCATTTCTAAAGAGAAGAATGCAACGCCCTTCCCTTTCACCATCAGGTTTAAAACCATATTCAAAGCCAATGAAGTTTTCCCCATAGCAGGACGTGCAGCTAAAATTATTAGATCACCCTTACCAAAGCCTGTGGTCATTTTATTAAGCTCTGCAAAGCCCGTATCAACACCAATTAGAATGGAGTTCCCACGAGCCTTCATCTCTTTAATATATTCTAAGGTGTCATGCGTCATTGTCGGTGCATCTTTAAAGTCTACATTTTCATTTGCCTGTGTAATTTCGTACAGTTTTTTCTCTACAATATCAATCACTTCAGCACTTGGTAGATCTTCTTCCATAGTTACTTTTTTAATCTCTGTCGTGAGCGTTAGAAGATGACGTTTGACTGCCTTATCCTTAATCTCATTTACATAAGCCAGTGTATTTGAGATTGGGTTTGATGAAAGAATATCAAGCATAACCATCTCATCAAAACGTTTTTTAGCATTAAGATGTTTTTTAATAAACTCTTCATCAATAGGTCGAGAGTTTCTATGTAGTTCAATCATATCCTTATAAATTTCTTGATGTGCAGGCAGATAAAAGTCATCTACTTTGAGTTTAGCTTCAATATCTTCAAATTGAGAAGGTTCAAAAACAATTGAGTTTAATACAGAACGTTCAACATTTATGTTATATAAGTTCTCTTCCATCTACTCTTTCTCGCTTTCTTTTGCCGCTTTTTCAACTTCATCAACAAAACGGTCCACTAACTCTTTTTCATCTAAACGCGCAACCACAGCACCCTTTACCATTACAAGACCAGAACCTTTTCCATAAGCAATAGCAACATCTGCATGTTTTGCCTCACCAATAGCATTCACTACACAACCCATAACTGAAACATCTAAGGGTGCTTTAATATGTTTTGTTCTCTCTTCTATTTCGGCTACTGCTGTAACTAAATCTGCTTCTATACGTCCACAGGTAGGACAAGAGATAATATTTAAACCATCTTTTAAAGCCCCAGAATCTTTTAAAATAGCCTTGCCCACTTTAATCTCTTCTTCTAATTCACCCGTAATTGAAACACGCATTGTATCGCCAATACCATCAAGTAAAAGTGCGCCTAAACCAATAGAACTTTTAATGGTAGCATGAAAAATTGTTCCAGCTTCTGTCACCCCTAAATGAAAAGGGTAAATGTTCTTAGGACGTAAAAGTCTGTAGGCATCTACTGTTCTTTGCACATCAGAAGCCTTTAATGAAACCTTAATATCATTAAAACCCAAGTCCTCTAAAAACTTAATATTGTACTCTGCTGAGGCTACCATTCCCTCAGCCGTTTGACCATATTTCTGCTCAAACTCTTTTTCTAAAGAACCCGCATTCACCCCAATACGAATGGGAATATTTCTCTCTTGACAGGCTTTTACAATATCTTTTACTCTGGATTTCTCCCCAATATTTCCAGGATTAATACGAATACAATCTACACTTTCAGCAGCAATAAGTGCCAGTTTATAATTAAAATGAATGTCTGCAACAAGAGGTAATGAAATTTGCTCTTTTATTTTTTTTAAGGCATACGCATCTTCCATATTAGGTACAGCAACACGCACAATATCACAGCCTGCAAAGTGTAAACGTTTAATCTGCTCTACAGTTGCTTCAACATTGGCAGTTTCGGAGTAAGTCATGTACTGTACTGAAATAGGAGCATCCCCACCAATAGCCACATTACCTACATAAATTTTCTTAGTATATATTCTATTTATCATAAAGTGATTTTATCTTTTTATTTGTAAGAGATAGCTTGAAGTTAAAAGTTAGCTTAGTAAGAAAACGAGCCAATCGATTACTCTAAATAAAATTTATTACCAGAAATTAACACACTTGCTCTTAAAAACTATGGTAGTAGTTTTCCATCGAACTAATCAATTGGTAAATTAGATTAAATAGAAATTCCACTTGATATTAAGATTATCCCAACTAAATCCTTAAATAAAGTCTATTGGGTCCATATCTACTTCACAAAGTTGATTTTTACTCATTTTTATTGCTCTGATTAAATCCGTACTTTTATCTGCACGAATCAAAATTTGAAAACGAAACTTATTCGCTATTTTTTCAATAGGAGAGGCACCATGCCCCACAATTTCAATGTTTGGAGATGCATATAGTTTTTGAAGAACCTCATTCATTTTACTGTTTGCCACATCTTTTTTTACATGAGCAAAGCCAAGTTTAGAAAGTTTTTTATAAGGGGGATACATCTCTTTTCTAAACTCTTTTTCATCTTCTAAAAATTCTTCATATTTTGTAAGATACGGATCAAAAAACTCCTGATTAAAACTCTGAATTAATACAATTGCATCTTTTTTACGCCCACTTCTTCCTGCAATTTGTATCAATAAGGAGAGTGCTTTTTCTCTTGCTCTATAATCACTCATTTGTAAAATGTTATCAATACCTTGAATAACCGCTAAGGTAACATCATGATAATCATGCCCCTTAGAGAGCATCTGCGTTCCAATTAAAAGGTCAATTTTACCCTTATTAAAAGAAGAGAGTAATGCCTTAAGTTTTTTCTGTGTAGTAATTTTGTCTCTATCAAACTGTGCCACACGTAAATCAGGATACTTCTCTTGAAAAAATTCAACTGCTTCTGCTGTACCTAAACGTGAAGACAGGAGATTACCCACCTTACATTCAGGACAGACTTCAGGAATAGGTTCAGAAAAATTACAATAATGGCATTTAACCCTACGCGCAAACTTATGCAAACTCATCCCTACGTCACAATAAGGACAGGTATAGGTGTAGGCACAACGATCACAAATCATATACTTAAAATTGGCACGTGTGGGTAAAAAAAGCATAGACTGTTCTTGTTTTGAAGTCGTTTTTAAAACAGCACTTTCTATAATAGGCGTAATCTCTTCAACATGAGGCTCATAAATAAAACGACGATTCTGAGAAAAATGCCCACCCTTTAAACGAACAAAAGGAAACTTAACATATGAAGATAAAGCAGGTGTGGCTGAACCTAAAAGAACAGGTATATCTAAAAGTTTTCCATAATAAATTGCCATATCTCGAGCATTATAACGAGGACGAGAATTTGCCTTATACGAGTCATCATGCTCTTCATCTACAACAATTAATCCTAAGTCTTGCAGAGGTAAAAAAAGAGCTGATCTTGCCCCAGCAATCACACGAGCTGAACCATTATGAATTTTTTCTAATGCCTTACGCTTTTGAACTACAGTAAGCTTAGAGTGCCACATCACAACCATCTCACCAAAATGTTCTTCCAAACGCACTTGCATCTGAGGTGAAAGTGAAATTTCTGGCATCAACATTAAGACCCGTTTGTCATCAGATAAAATCTCTTCAAACCACTTCATGTAAATTTCTGTTTTACCCGAGCCTGTATCTCCAAAAAGAAGAGAGACCTTATATTTTTGAAGCTCTAATAAAGAAGAGTTTTGTTTTTTAGACAAAACAATTTTAGAAACTAAAGAATCTGTAGGATAACTCTTTTCATCTTCAACTGTCTGCACTCTTTCAAAAGCTACAAAAATAGAAAAAGCCTCACCCAAAGAACAAAAATAATAATCTGAAATAAATTTTGCCAGTTTATACTGTTGTTCACTAAAAAAAGAAGATTTTAAAGAGATAAGCTCAGAAGTATCAAAGTCAGGTTTACTTACCTCATCTAAAACAACACCTTCTTTCTCTTTAGAACGAAAAGGAATGTTAATGATTTGTAATTTTGAAAGTTTTTCAGATGAAGAGTAAGTTAAAGGCTCTAATAAAGAGCCTAAGATAGAAATTTCATAATAGTGCAATTAGTTAGCAGTGAAGGCTGTACATGCGGCATTAGGGTTATTCGTCACACAATCAAACACACCATTAGCTTGATTGTAGGTGAAGGTTGCTGTTCCTGCATTTATAATAAAAGTGTATGTTGTCCCTGCAACAACAGCTCGCCAACGTCCTTTTTCACCTACTGCACCAGCAGTAATTGGATAAGCCATAACCCCATCAAAAAGTCCAGCCGCTGAGTCCATTGCTGCATTTGTTATAAAAGAAGAATTTCCTCTAAAGAGTCTCCCCTGTCTTTCCGTTATAATTCCAGCGCGAATTGAAGAAATATCAGAACGTCCTTTTGCAATTTGCGCATCATCTCTTGTCGCTGCAAACCTTGGAATTGCTACTGATGCAAGTATTCCCAAGACTACAATTACAAAAACAAGTTCTATCATCGTGAAAGCTTTTCTATTATTAATCATATTTTCTCCTTTAAAATTGATGAGTTACTCCTGCTGGCGATGAAATATTCGTTCTAGCCGTCAAAAGTTGAGCAGTAGAGCATACTGAACCAGCTGCAGCTCCTGCAACATTTTGAACTAATAATGTATCGTTTACATTATTAGGAGTGATAGTAAAACACAAGTTTGTTATAGATGCCGAAATGCAGGCATCACTTGTTATATCAAAAATAGAGTTTGTAATAAAAGAACTCCCCGAAAACTGAATACAGTCAGAGAGATTAAATGCTATTGTTGAAGCCAATGCATCATTTCGAGTAGTAGCCATTTTTGGTATTGCAATAGCAGCCAAAACACCTAATATAACAATTACAAATATCAACTCTATTATAGTAAAAGCTAAACGCATAAGCATCACCTTAGTTTTTATGTAAAAATGTATATCCTAATGGAGGGAAATGAAGAAATAAAACTTTATACAAAAGTAAAAATTACTTCTCCAAAAAACTTTATTTTACTCGAATGTACTCTATAAGCCAATAAGACTTATAGAAGTATAATCTAGAATTGGTGTATAACACCAGCAGCAGAAGATAAACCATTTTGTCTGGTTAAAAGACCTGCTAAAGTACACACATCTTGTGCTGTTGCACCAGGAACGTCAGTAACTGTTAATGTACCAGCTGTATCATTTGCAGTGATTGTATAACAAGCAGCTGCACCACCTGTTGGAATGGCTAAAGCGTCTGCACACGCAGCAGAAGCTGCTGGCAATCCATTCGGTGCACCACCAGTACCAGCAAATAAACCATCCATCATATATGCACCACCAGCATCATTAACACATGTAGCTGCAGAAGTAGCTAAAGTAGAAGCCGTAGCATCATTACGAGTAGCTGCAAGTCTTGGAATAGCAACTGCTGCTAAAATACCTAGAATAACGATAACGAAAATTAATTCGATCATAGTAAAACCTTTTTTCATGTCTTACTCCTTGTTTTAAAATATAGATTACTCTAGTAACCTTAAAAAGCATTGTAAATCATTTTTACTTATAGTTAACTTAATCTGTCAATGTCTGTGAAATATCGTAAGCAGGGTTAAAGAACGTGTTTTTTTATTGTTTTATATTTTTTTTAAGGTCTCTTTGAGTTTCTGTTTTGCTTCGTAGAGTTCATAATTTTTTTTGATATAGGCTTGAAGCAGTGATTTTATGTCATTATTGCCATGAATGTTAAACTCTTTATCAAGTTCATTATCCATATAACCGGCGAAACCATCTTCTAAGTCTATGTCAAAACGACTTCCATTGATGGTTAGAGTGACTTTTTTACTCATCCGAGAGCTAACTCAATCTTTTTAACAATATCTTCTATCTCAATATCTTTCATTGCATTATCTTCTTCGAGTTTATTAATTTGTGTATCTTTTGCTTCACTTTGTGCTTTATAACTCACTACCTCTGTTCGTAATGTTTCATTTTCTGTTTTCATTGTTTCATAACGATTTAGCATCGCATCAATTTTCTCATTAAGCTGTTCAATTATATTCATCATTATTACTCTTTTATATTAATTGCTATAATTCTAACACTATTTAGTAAAAAAGGCAACGGTGTTAAAAAAGTATTTTTACTTCGATACATTAAAGTATAATCGTGATACCCACTCATCACTTCCTCTTTTTGAAATTATGACACCAAAAAGTGAATACAACCAATACATCGCTAAAAAGATTCGTAAGAATGGGGGCACATAGGTCTCATCATAAAACTCAAAATATATGGCGGCTAGGGTTAAAATGAAAAGTGTTATTGATGCAAACTTCAAAAGTTTTTCTCTTTTTTCTCTGTTCAGGGCTTCAATATTATAGTTTTCTTTCTTCTCATTCATCGACACGTCCTTTTATTAAATAGAATTTACTTATAATACATTTCTTTAGTATAACACTTATGTCTTATAAAACTTGCCTCTTTTGAGACTTGTATTCTTAAATATGTATTACTGTGTAGATTATATTCTTTTGATTCTACTGTAGATAACCATTAATTAATCATTAAATAATATTATGTTATAATACTATTAATAAAAAGGAAATTATCGTGTTAAAATTATTTTTAAATACAACTGACAGTTTTTTATGTAACAACTTAAAGTCTATTTTTGAGAAAACAGAAAAGAGTTACAAAAACAAGAACATACAAATAGATCTTTTTAAAGAACTAAAAAATTTAGAATTTAACTCTCTTGTCAACACACAAGGTAGTCATTCAAATTTTGAAAAATATGTAAAATTTAAATTAAAGGTTTTATTAGGTACCTTTTTTGTTGCTATTCCATTACTATCTTTTGTACTTATTACTTATCTTTTTAATCTCGAATATAGTTATGCCTTTGCCCTAACTTTTTTAGTTGCTTTATTGGCTACAATGAGAATGGAAAACATCATCCACAAGTACTCACAAAAAAGACAAGACTTAAAAAGCTGCGAAATAAAAAATTCTCATGATTAAGCAGGGATTTAAGGCAGATTAGCCTTATTTTAATACATGTCACTAATATACAGTAAGTTATTATTCATTTATTTTAGCCTCATAAAATATAATTTTTCACAACTCTACTGTTTTTGTAAATCTTAATATCAATCTTTTGCTTAATTTACACTCATAATTACTTTAGATAAGGTCTCTATTTAAAAAAATATATCTATACATAATATAAGCCTCTCTTTGTAAAGACATCATAGGAATTGATATTAATGAAGAAGCACTGCAAAAGGCTCAAGAAGCCATTTATACGAAAAGAAATATAAGCTATATACCCCAAAGTGTTTTAGGTAAATATTTTAGACAAAAAGGAAGTAGCTATATTTTAAAAGAAAATATAAAAAATCAGGTTAAATTTAAGCTGATAAATATCTTTGATAAAGAGTTTTTAGAATTAAGAAGGTTTGATTTTATATTTTCAAGAAATATGCTAATTTATTTTGATGAAAAGACTAAACAAAAAGCAAAAAAGATATTAGAAAATATGCGTAAAGACCGTAACTATACTATCTTCTTTTAGCATGCAGATTTGTTTTAAATTAAATAAGATAAACATACGTACTAAGTCATTACAAAAATTTAGAGTTTTTTATCTTCTTTTATAGCCTTACCTTAGCAGCCATAGCTATTAAAAATATAAATCAATCAATAAAAAGCTATAATTTCGCAATATACAAAATAGAAGGTTATGCTTATGACAAAGTTTCAGCTCCACTCAGCATACAAACCTGCAGGTGACCAACCTGAGGCTATTAAAGTACTCAGCAATAGTATTAAAGCCAAGAACCGTTACAACACCCTAGAAGGAGTAACCGGTTCAGGTAAAACCTTTACTATGGCACAGGTTATCCAAGAGATGCAGATACCCACTTTGATTATGACCCACAATAAAACATTAGCGGCTCAACTCTATTCTGAATTTCGTGGTTTTTTTCCTGACAATCATGTTGAATACTTTATCTCTTATTATGATTATTACCAGCCTGAAGCCTATATTCCTAGGCAAGACCTCTTTATTGAAAAAGACTCTTCTATTAATGAAGAGTTAGAACGTCTTCGACTCTCTGCTACAGCAAATCTTCTGTCTTATGATGATGTTATCTGTGTCGCTTCTGTTTCAGCTAATTACGGGTTAGGTGATCCTGACGAATACGTGAAAATGGTTCAAGCCATTGCTCTTGATGATGAAATCAATCAAAAACAGCTTCTCTTACGTCTTGTTGAAATGGGTTACACTCGGAATGATAATTTCTTTGACCGTGGAAATATTCGTGTTTCAGGTGATGTTATTGATGTCTTTCCTGCCTATCATGAAGATGAAGCTATTCGTATTGAGTTTTTTGGTGATGTTGTTGATTCTATTTACAGCATAGATGTTTTACAGAACAAAAAGATTGAAGACTTCAAAAAGGTAACTATATATGCCACTTCACAGTTTGCGGTAGGAAATGAAAAACTATCACGTGCTATTAAAAGAATTGAAAAAGAGTTAGACCAGAGACTTAACTACTTCTCTACAGAAGATAAACGGGTAGAGTACCAACGTATTAAACAAAGAACTGAGTTTGATTTAGAGATGCTTGAAGCTACAGGAATGTGTAAAGGCGTAGAAAACTATTCTCGGCATTTAACAGATAAAAAAGAGGGAGAAGCTCCTTTTACCCTTTTGGACTACTTTGCTCAAAGGCATAAAGAGTACTTAGTTATTGTAGATGAATCTCATGTCTCCCTGCCTCAGTTTCGTGGAATGTACGCTGGAGACAGAAGCCGTAAAGAGGTTTTAGTAGACTATGGATTTCGTCTGCCTTCAGCATTAGATAACCGCCCTTTTAGGTATGATGAGTTTATAGAAAAAGCTCCTTTTTATCTTTTTGTATCGGCTACTCCTAATGAGGTTGAACTTGAACTCTCTTCTGCTGTAGCTAAACAAATTATCCGTCCTACAGGACTACTTGACCCTATTATCGAAGTAAGAAGCTCTGACAATCAGGTAGAAGACCTGCATGATGAGATTAAAAAAACAGTCCTTAAAAATGAGAGAATACTCGTAACCACCTTAACTAAAAAAATGTCCGAAGCTTTAACAAAATATCTTGCTGATTTGGGTATCAAAGTACAATACATGCATTCTGATATTGATGCGATTGAAAGAAATCAGATTATACGGGGATTACGACAAGGTGAGTTTGATGTTTTAATTGGAATTAACTTATTACGAGAAGGGCTTGATTTACCTGAAGTGAGTTTAGTAGCGATTTTAGATGCTGATAAAGAGGGCTTTTTACGCTCAGAAACAGCTCTTATTCAAACCATGGGAAGAGCAGCTAGAAATGCAGAAGGTCGAGTAGTTTTATATGCCAATAAAATTACAAAGTCCATGAAAAAAGCGATGGACACCACAATAGCTAGACGGGAGCTCCAAGATAATTATAATAAAGAACATGGAATTACACCCAAAACAGTTATTCGAAAACTGGATACTGACTTAAAGGTCGAAGATGCAGGAGAACTTTATAATAAGAGTAAAAAATCAGAAAAAATGCCTGCACGTGAACGTAAAAAACTGCTTGATGTACTTAATGTAAAAATGAAACAAGCCGCTAAACTGCTTGAGTTTGAAGAAGCCGCACGGCTTCGTGATGAGATCGAAAAGATTAAAAAACTTTAAGCATCTCTTTCACTCATAATCTTAATAAAATAATTTTTAGCTATAATATAACAATATAAATATAATTATGGAAATACTATGCTAAATCTTAAAGACCCAAAATATTACCTTAATCGTGAGCTTTCATGGCTGCAGTTTAATACACGTGTACTGCATCAGGCACAAGATGAGGCCTTACCTCTACTAGAAAGGTTAAAATTCCTAGCCATTTATGGAACAAATCTTGACGAATTTTATATGATTCGTGTAGCAGGGCTTAAGAAACTTTTTACTGCGGGGGTAATTGTTTCAGGAGCAGACAGACTCACACCATTACAACAACTTCGTGAGATTCGAAAGTATCTTCATCAAGAGAAACAGGTTGTTGAATATACCCTTATTAATATTTTTCGAGAACTTGAAAAAGAGAACCTTTTTATTAAAGAGTACCAAGAAGTTTCTGTTAAAGAAAAACGCACCTTAGATGAATATTTTAATACCTATATTTATCCTGTTATTGTTCCTATTGCCGTGGATGCAACTCACCCTTTCCCTCATCTAAACAACCTTAGTTTTGGGGTTATTGTTCAACTTCGTGATACCGAAACTCAAGAGATTCGTTTTGGTCTTATTCGTGTGCCAAGAATGCTCTCTCGTTTTATTGAACTTGATAATGTGTATGTACCTGTTGAAACCTTAGTTGCTGAACATGTTTCTGATCTTTTTCCAGGATTTGAACTTATTAAATATTCTTCATTTCGTGTTACTAGAAATGCTGATATTACCATCGAAGAAGAAGAAGCCGATGATTTTATGGAGATTCTTGAAGAGGGGCTTCGTCTTCGTAAACGTGGAGAGATGGTTAGACTTGAATTAGGTTCTAATGCAGATGAAGACCTTATTAACTTTTTTAACCGTCATACTAATGTTTTTAAAGAAGATATTTATTACTTTAATACTTGGCTTAACCTTGGTTCTTTATGGCAGATTGTAGGCAATAAAAACTTTGCCCAACTTACCGTACCTCTATATAAACCAAGAAATCTACCCCCTTTTGACACTGATGAAAGTGTTTTTTCTGTCTTAGATAAACGAGATGTTCTGCTTTATCATCCGTATGAAAGTTTTGATCCGATTACTAGACTCATTCAGCAAGCAGCTAAGGACCCTGATGTTTTTGCTATTCGTATGACCTTATACCGTGCAGGGGCAAATTCCCCTATTGTAAATGCCCTTACCTCTGCAGCAGAATCAGGAAAACAAGTTACTGTTATGGTTGAATTAAAAGCACGTTTTGATGAAGAAAACAATCTTATTTGGGCAAAACAGTTAGAACAATCAGGTGCGCATGTTATCTTTGGTATTAAGGGCTTTAAAGTTCATGCCAAAGCAGCCTTAGTCACTAAACGTGTAGGTGATACACTCAAACAATATGCCCATATTGGAACAGGTAATTATAATGCGACCACAGCAAAAATATATACCGACACCTCCTACTTAACTTGTAATGAAGAGATTGTAAATGATGTTACACGTTTCTTTCATTTTTTAACAGGATTCTCTAAAAAAGGCAAGTTAAATCGTCTGTACATGGCACCAACACAGATGAAACCTAAACTTCTGTCGATGATACAAAATGAGGCAAAAATGCAAAAAGAAGGGCATATTATCGTTAAGGTAAACTCTTTAGTAGATGAAGATGTGATACGCGCTTTATATAAGGCATCTCAAGCAGGTGTAAAAGTGGAACTTATTGTACGTGGGATCTGTTGTCTTAAACCAGGCATTAAAGATTTGAGTGAGAACATTCGTGTTATTTCTATTATTGGTAAATACCTAGAACATGCGCGTATTTTTTACTTTAAACATGCTAGTCCTCAAATTTATATATCCAGTGCAGACTGGATGCCTAGAAATCTTATTCGTCGTATTGAACTGCTTACCGGCATTTCAGATAAGGCATCAGCGGCTAAACTCTTACAGATTTTACAGCTTCAATGTAATGATAATGTTCTGGCCTATGAGCTTAAAGATGATGGTGGTTATACAAAAATACCAACAAACAAGGCTAAAAAAATTAATAATCAACGTCTTATTGAGACCCATACCGAAAAAGTACATAAGGCGCTTAAAAAAGAAAACCCTAATTATGTTGAACAGTTAGCTACACGTCTGTTTAAAGAGAGCTAATTTTATAAGGTGAAGGGCTAATAAGATAAAGGGGTAAGGAAGATAAATCTTCTTCACCACTTATTCTCATCACCCCATTAGCCTCTTTTAAAGGATTTATATATGACTTATACATTTAAAAAGTGGTCTCCAAAAATTGGTGATAAAACATGGATTGCTCCCTCTGCGGATGTTATTGGGAATGTCACCTTAGGTACAGATGTCTCTATCTGGTTTGGCTGTGTGGTTCGAGGAGATGTTCATTACATCGCTATTGGGGACAGAACAAATATTCAAGACCTCTCAATGATTCATGTAACCCATTACAAAAAAGAAGATATGAGCGATGGCAACCCTACTATTATTGGCTCAGACGTCACCATTGGTCATCGCGTAATGATGCACGGTTGTACCATTGAAGATGCCTGTCTTATTGGTATGTCTGCAACCATTTTAGATGGCGCTGTTATTGGAAAAGAGTCTATTGTTGGCGCGGGTTCACTGGTGACTAAAAACAAGGTCTTTCCTCCACGTTCACTAATTATGGGAAGCCCTGCCAAAGTTGTTAGAGAACTTAGCGAGGAAGAGGTAAAAGAACTTTATGCTTCTTCTTATCGATATGTAGATTTTAAAGAGGACTATAGAGGAGAGCTTGAAGGATGAAGGTAGAAGGAAGAGAGCTTATAGCTATTATTCAGCCAAGCCCTTCAACCTTCGCCCTTCACACTTTAAGCTTATAAACTTTGGATCTATTTTTTATAGCAGATATTATTGGTATTACTGCCTTTGCACTTAGTGGTTACCTTGTTGCCGTACGTAATCATCTTGATTTATTAGGTATTTTAATTGCCTCTTTTCTTACTGCCTTAGGTGGAGGAATTGTTCGTGATGTTATCTTAAATACCACCCCTTTTACCTTTAAAGAGTATTACCCTGCAACCACTGTTCTGATTGTTCTTTTGTTAGCCTTTTTTTTAAAATCTATAAAAAGAAAGATGTTGAGAGAAAACTCTTTTTTGTGGTTTCAGATACCATAGGTCTTGTTGCCTTTAGTATCACTGGTGCACTTTTGGCATTAGAGGCAGAGTTTAATATTTTTGGTGTAATTATTTTAAGTTTCTTAACGGCTGTGGGTGGTGGTTTAACACGAGATATTTTAATTAACAAGGTGCCTGCTGTTTTAGTCAGTGATTTTTATGGTTCTATTGCACTTCTTGTTGCCCTACTTCTTTTTATAGCAAATACTCTAAATTATCTAAATGAGATATCTATCCTATTTATTTCACTCTTTGCTATTGGTTTAAGACTACTTGCCTATTTTAAAGGCTGGCGTCTTCCAAAAATAGGTCTGGATTAATGGGTTCACCATTAAGGTAAACCGACCAATGCAGATGCGGTCCAGTTGCTCTACCTGTTGCACCAACCTCCCCTATCACTTCACCCTGCTTTACCCATGAACCCTCTTTTTTAGAAAATTTTGAAAGATGCGAATACGCAGTAATAAGCCCTTGTCCATGGTCAATTAAGAGCATATTTCCATTATAAAAAAGATTTCCAAGTAAGATAATCTCACCCGATAAGGGAGCCTTGATTTTATCACCTTTTTTTCCAGAGAGGTCTATACCTGCATGGGGATTCTTTGCCACCCCATTAAAAAACGTCTTTTCCCAAAATCATGTCGTAGTTCTGAGTCCAGAGGTTTTATCATCTTTAAATCTCTACAATATAGACGAGAATAACGACTAAAGCTTCTCTTCTTTAAGGCACTCTCTTTCCAAATCCGTTCTAAGGTTTTTTTAGAAGCGATAACAAACTCTTTATTATCAAGTTTAATATGCTGAATTTCATAATTGGCTTTATGTAAGCTAATCTTATGTTTTTGTTCTGTTTGTGTAGTTTTTGACTTAAGGCTTAAAAATTTACTCTTTTGATATAAAGACAGAGGCAACAAGACCACCCAGCCACTTTCCTCTTTTTTTGTAAATACTTTTATTTTTTTATTATGAATATAAATATCAGGGCGTTCATTAAAATAGAGTTTAGCAATGCCCCCTGAACAGAGTTGCTCATGAGGATAACGCTTATCTTTAGCTTGAAAGACTTTTTTTAATACTTTACTTTTTTTTTAAATATTTGGTTTGAGCATTAACCTGAGAGAGGCTAGAAAAAGCCTCTTTTTGTGGTGCTAAATAAATAAAATTTAGAGAAAAAAGAAGCGGAGAAAGAAAAACATTAGGTCCGATAATCAGCATTAATCTTAACATACTCATGCCCAAGATCACAGCCATAAGCAGTAAATTCACCCTTAGCAATACCAATATCACAAGAGATTGTAAATTCACTTGTTTGCATTATTTTAGCAGCTTCTATCTCCATAGTTTCATCAAAAAGTAAATTTCCTTTTTCATATACCACTAAATCATTAAAAGAGATTGTTAAACCTGCCTCATCACACTCTATGCCTGAGGCACCAATAGTAGATGCAACTCTTCCCCAGTTGGGATCTTCCCCATACAGAGCTGTTTTCATTAATAAAGAGTTAGACAGTGCCTTAGCTGCTGTTTCTGCCTCTTTATCATCTTTAGCACCTGTTATAATGTACTCTACCAGTTTAGTAGCCCCTTCACCATCTCTTACCATCTCTAAGGCTAAAAAGTGCATAATACGTCTTAAAGCCTCTGCAAAAGCTTCTTTATCAAAGGCAGTACTTTTACGATTGCTCAAAAGTAAAACGGTATCATTTGTTGATGTGTCACCATCAACAGAGGCTGCATTAAAGGTTGTTTTCACCTGCTCATCTAAAATCTCTTGTATCACCGAAGCATCTACGTTTGCATCTGTTGTAATAAAACATAACATCGTCGCCATCGCAGGATTAATCATCCCTGCACCCTTAGCCATAGCACCTATACTAAAGGTTCCACTTTCACATTCAATATCAAAGGCAATGCGTTTAGAAAAAGAGTCTGTTGTCATAATCGCTTCAGAAGCATTTTTTGGCTCTTTTTTAGAAAGGTCAAAACTCAAAGCCCCTTCTAAAATTTTCTGTTTAGGAATTCTCACCCCAATAACACCAGTAGAACTCATAATAGGATTAACTAAATGTGTAAACTTAAGCTTTAAAGCATCTAAGACTTCATTTATATCATCTATCCCAGCAGCTCCCGTCATTGCATTGGCATTTTTAGCATTAATAAGTACAAAATTTGTTTTAAAATCTCCATACTTTCTAAAATGGCGAATAGGTGCGGCTGTCATTTTGTTTGTTGTAAAAGTTGATGCCACTTCACATAAGGTCTCAGAATGGATAAAAGCCATATCTTTTTTATTATCTGCTTTTAAACCAATTGCAATTCCATCCGTAAAAAAACCTTCTGCTGCACACAAAGCATTTTCATTAGGTGTAATCTTAGACATATTTTAACTCCTGTGGTTTAACACGTTGTTTAATAAGCCCCTTTGTAATACCAATACCTTTTTGCGTTCCTATTAAAAGCAGTTTAGACTCTGAAGTTACCAATTCATCACCCTGAGGCATAGGGACAAATTTTCCATCTTTTTTTCTAATTCCAACCACTGAAACATTCGCAATATTACGCAGATGTGTCTCTTTAAGTTTTTGAAGTACCATCCATGAATATTTAGGCACTTGAATCTCTTCCATATCTAAAGGTGTATCTGAACGGTACATAAACTCTTCAAGAAGATTTTCCATATCAGGATGAGCTGCCATTGCCGTAACCCGTTGAGCCGTTAGTTTTGTTGGTGTTACTACTGTATTGGCACCAAGTTTTTTAAGTTTTTCTAAATCAGACATATTTTCAGCAGAGGTAATAACATTATAAGCAACAGGAATTTCATGTTCTTTTTCAAACAGGCGTACAGAAGCAATTAAAGCAATATTATCAGCAATTGAGTGAGAAAGTGTAATCAAGCCCTTTGCTGAACTAAGATGTGCTTTTAACATCGCCAACTCCGTATGGGGTTCACCTTGAATAAAATAAGGATAACGATGTTCTTTAGCTATCTCTGCCATATCTACGCTGGGATCAATCACAACAAAAGGAATATGACTTTTTAGAAGTTGTTTACTAACTTCAATAGTATATTCATTATGGTAACAGATAACGAAATGATTTTTCAGCCGTGCAATCTTGTATAACATACTGCGTTCCTTTAGTATTCGTACCAGTTCACCCTTATTAATTTCGGCAACAAGCGTACCAATTGCAATTGAAAAAATCGCGAAACCTGCGATGATAAGTGTAATTGTAAAGATACGTCCCATATCAGAAATAGGTGCAATTTCGCCAAATCCAACTGTAGTAAAAGTAATACCTGTTTGATAAATAGCGTCCATAAGGGAAAAGTTATCAATAAGTACATAACCAATGGTACCTACCATCATGGTAATTACAGTCAGTATTATAGGTAGACGAAATGCTTTGAATTGCCCATAGATTTCAGGCAGAATAGAAGGGACTGGTTTGGGAGCAACCTCCCAGTGAAGAGCGGCCCGGATCTTTCGAAACAGGTTCAATTTATAATCTTAATCGACTACGAATTTTTCTTCATTGTACGTAATTCAGATGCAGAGATCTTAATTTTACGTGTAGTACCATCTTCAAGAGTGATACGGATTGTACGTAAGTTTGGTAAAAAACGTCTTTTTGTTCTGTTCTTTGCGTGTGAAACATTGTTTCCGGCCATTGGACCTTTACCGCTAATAGCACATTTTCTTGCCATGATTAGGCTCCTTGCTTAAATTAATGCGCAATAATACCCTCTATTAGCATAAGAATCGCTTAAGCCTGTGAGAGACGCTGTGCAATCTGCTTAACTTCTTGTATTAAAACCTGCTGTCTTTCGTAAATATATTCTAAAAGATAACTTTCATAAGGCTCTTCTAGGCGTAAATCAAAGACAAGTTTTACCTCATCTTTACGTTTAACAAGATGTGTTACCACACCTTCAATATTCAGTTGTGCCATCCCCTCATCAAAACGTTTTGAAGGAAGTTGAAACTGTAATTTCATAATGTTACCCACCTCTGGGGTATTTTTAACATTACTTAAACTACATGCCATTGCTTTTATATAAATATCAAGTACTGTAGCTGAGAAAGATTGTGCTTTTGCACTAATAGAAATATGCATTCTATAATCACTTTGAACACGAATGTATTGACGATTATTAGCCGAAGAGTTAAGGGTTTGAAAATCTGAAAGAATAGCAATTTTTTTACTAATATCTACCAATTTCACCTTAGCTATGATATCCATAGGAAACAGTGGTGACTGAATAAGAACAGAACCCTCTGCCTTCATTGCATACCCTTGCATTTTATCTTTAATAACATAGATTTTTTCTTTATCCATTTTAATAATCTGAGCAAAAGAGCTGATATTTAAACCCTTATAAAAGTTACAAAGTTTAATCTCTGCTTTTTCAAGCATTGCTTTTTCAAAATAGTAAAAGGTCTTATCTGTTTGCGTATTTTCTTCATCAGAAACAGAGACTTCAATGTATTCAATTCCATGCAGATCTTTTCTATCTAAATTATGATTAGCCAGATGATCAATCATAATAATGATTTTATTTAACTCTAATGCCTTTATATTTACAACAAAAGTACTTACTAATAAAGATACGCCTGAAATCTCTCCTTCTACTTGACTCTGTTCATTAATTTTTTCAACCTGTTGTGCAATCATATTCATATCATTTGTATTGGGCTGAATAATTAAAATATTTTTATGCCATTGCGCCATTTTACGGACACCATCACAAAGATTAGACATCATTTTTACCTGCTTAAGCACTAACTCATTATAAAATGTTTCACTATGTG
Source organism: Campylobacterales bacterium (assembly GCA_024280035.1). Taxonomy (GTDB): domain Bacteria; phylum Campylobacterota; class Campylobacteria; order Campylobacterales; family Sulfurimonadaceae. The sequence continues at coordinate 12,795 of JAJRQV010000011.1, read as the reverse complement.
TTTGTAAAATATTTTCACTATTTTGAATCGATAAAACAACTAAGGGCGTGTCATTTTTTTGAAATTCCTCTTTCAGACTTAAGTCTTTAAGCACCTCAATAAAACTAATACGATTTAAAATTTTATCATCTGTACTGGTTAATGATGTTAATAAAGGAATAAAACTAACAAGTTTGTCATTACTGAGTAACTTTGAATAAGTAACAAAACATGAAGAACCATCTGAAAAGGTTAAGACCTCATTAGTATCACTTTGTAAACTCTCAATTTTACTCAAAACCATACGGTTATATTCATGTGCCTTATAGGCTTCAAGATCTTCAAGCCCAAGAAAACTTTTAAGTTGTTCACTCATATATGTTGCTTGTGTTTGATTATAAAGAACATGCAAATGTTGTTTAGCATTAGCCAGTTTTGCATTACGTTGATTTAATATATCTTCACTATATTTTTTACGAAGCTCAGGTAAGATAGAAGAAATAAGCTTTTTAAAACTCTTCTCATCTTTAGGAACAGGAAGTGTAACAGAAGCTTTTATCTTATTTGCAAACTGACAAGCTTCTAAGGATATATACTTATTAGAAATAAAAGCAGATGATAAATATTTATATTGAGTTAATTTTTCCATCATATTTTCTAAGGGAAAGTTTTGATTATCCCCACAAACAAGGACTAAATGGATATCCTTATTAATTAAATTACAGCTATTTAAATCTTCGTAAGAGACAGACTTAAACGTCTCTTCTAAGAGAGTTTTAAAATAACTATACTCTCCATTATCATGAAAAAACAGTAAATTAAAAAGACCTGCAAAACGCTTTAAAGAAGGAGTCTTAGCCATTAAGTATCTCCACAGAAGTCTGCTTCATTAAATACTCAATATTATGCGCCTTAATTCCATATTTCATCATAAACTTTTTAAGTTTTTTTAACTTAAATTTTTCAATTGATTCTACTGCTACAAGCATCTCACCTAACTCTCCGCTTCTTTCTAAAAGAGCCATTTGCACATCTAAAGAGAGGTTCATCTCTTTTAGAATTATACGAAGTGGCATTAACATTACTGTACTTGAAAGTGACATAACTCCAACAAAAAATGCTTTTCCTTCTTCTTTTTTTGTTAATCTCGGATGAATAAGTTTAAATAAACCCTGCATTAAACGTGTACGGTTTTGAACCATCTGCATTAATGGTTCATTATATTGACCTTGATTAATTGAATTTCCATACATCAACATCATTAACCACTGTGCCAACTGTTCTCGTCCTAAAAGAGTTAATACCTGAGAGATAGACGAAACATTATGTACAAGGGCAAATGATTGAGAATTAATAAATTGTAAAAGCTGTACAATTAACTCAGGGTTATTTTCAAAGGTCAACACCAGTTTTTCTACACTAGCATCAGATAAAAGCATATTATAAAGCTGTAAAAGGGTTAAAGACTTTGCATCAAAATTTTTATCTTCAATCAGAACAGGTTCACTAAAATAGTATCCTTCAACATAATCAAACTTTAAACCCCGTGCAATTGCACATAATTCATGTTCTTGTATATTAACACCAATCAACATGATTTTATATTCATTTAGCAGTTTTCTTAGACTAATAAGATACTCCTGAGGAAAACCCTTCATATTGACTTTTACATAATCTATAAGAGTTAAAATAGGAACAAAACGTTTAAAAGAGCCTGTTTTTATACTCATATCATGCAGAGCAAAAATATAGCCTAGCTGCTTCATCTCTTGCAGTCGTGCATATAACTCTTTGGTCACACGTAAGTTGTCCATGAGGGAATAAATAAAACCTTCAACTGGTGCAGTAAGCATCCTATCACTTAACAAAAATGCTTCATCTATTTTAATAAACCCAAGTTTATTGCCTAAGATTCTTTTTTTACCAAAATTATTAAGAACAGAACTAATAAGATGTGAACTTAAAACAGAAAGCCTTACCTCATCATCTATACCTTCGTACTGTAAATCATAAGCAAAAACTTCACCATCATAAGAGAGTATAGGCTGTCGATTAAAAAAATGGTGAGTATTTGACATCATTCAACTGCTTTCAACTTTAAGTTATTTTCGTTTCTTTTTGTTATAGTATAAACAAGTTAAACTTATACCAATATTAGTAGAAGACTACTACAGCTTATAAACAGCAGAGTTTACAACTTATACTATTTAAACATAGGATATTTTTCTAAAATCTAAAATACAACAAATAAATAAAAAACAGACTCTATATTTGTTTTAAAATAAGTAAGTTATCTTGTGTATCTGTATTATTAGAATTAATCTTATGCTAATTTCTATATCTGAAGCTACTAAAAGTTAATAAATTTTAAATAAAACTTTACAAGCCATCTTTATCGTGCTAGAATAACTCTAGCTTTGTACTGTATTGGAGAAAACTGTGGTTACACAAGAAGAGATTCGTGCCTATATTCAGACCATTCCTCCTTCTGTAAAAACACTTAAAGAAGTACTCTCTTATCTTGATAAACAAGAGCTTGCAAAAGCAGCTCAAAGTGCTTCTGAAGACCCTGCATTAAAGCTTTATCTTCAAAATATTGTTAATAAACCTATTTATGGTTTTAAAAATGATATTAAAGATATTAATCAAATTTTCAGTATCTTAGGACTCACCCAAGCCAAACAGATTGTTTACAACTACATGATTTCACTTCTTAGTCCTAAAAAATGGGAACTTTTTGAGTTAAATACAAAAAGCTTTTCTGAGATACAAGATAGACTAAGTTTACAATGGAAAAAGATTCTAGAACATCTCAACATTAAAGATAATGATATTTATACTTCTATCTCTTTGCTTCCGGCTTCTATCATTGTATGTGAAGCACTCTTTAAATCAAAACAAGAAAATATAAACTTACTTCGCGCCTCAAATGACCTTAACTATAACACTATTTTAAAACGTCTTAGCGGAATGGATTTATATGATTTATGTAAAGAGATTGCGGATGTATGGGAATTTCCTCTTAAAACTTCAGCTATAGTGCTTGCTTCCAAAGGAGACAAAAAAGACCTTGATGAAGAGACTCAATTACTTCAAAATGGATGCATCTTCTTTTTTTCTATCAACTTTCACAGCCACTAGCCACTAATGCAGGGCTAAATGATTTTATAGAGTTTAATATAGAGTATGTACACGATATATATGAAGAGTTTCAAGACTTAATCATGGAAGAAAACGTATGAGAGCTGTTGTAAAAAATCGTATTGGTGTTTTTCATCCTCAAGGTTTTTTAGATGGTACCACCGCACCAAGTATGTTAACCATGGAAGACATTAAAGCAACAGAGTCTCTCAAAATTGAAATTTTACTTGTCTCTTTAAAAAAAGTTATATTCTTTAACAAAAATGGTCTAAATATTTTTATAGACCTGCTTTATTCTATTCAGAAAAAGTCAGGCATTATTGTTGGAATTTGTGATTATGATGATAAAAAATATGCAGCTATTCAAAAGTTTTATAATCCTGAGTTAAATTTTTCACTCTTTAAAACCCATAAAATTGCCAGTCTGTTTAGTTCAAGCATGCAAGACAAAGATAAATCTAAAAAAAGTATCTTAGTCTGGCAAGAGGAGCCTTCGCAACGTTCTGCTCTGGCTATTGAACTCTTTGATAGAGGGCATAATCCTATAGTTTGTCAAACCCAAAAAGAGTTTGATGAAAAAAAGAGTCAGGCTGATCTTTACGAAGCCATAGTCTATCAAACTTTTCTTGGTTTATTAGGGTCTAAAATTGCCACACGGGTTACAGGTAATGCCATTATTTACACAGTAGGTGGTTTTTTAGATGCTGAAATTTCAGAAAGTTTTGATCTTAATTATCATCAAAATTCTCTTAATGTAGGTTTTACTCTCTTTATTTTTGATGCCTATAAGGTCATTTCAATGAATATTCATGCGGTTAACTTTTTCGCAAAACTTGCTAGTGCAGGTGCAGAATATGGTGCAAATCTTTGTATTGTTGGCATGACCTTTGAAAAAACGCCTGAAAACTTTAAACATGAACTTGAAGATGCAGGGCTGATGTTTTTTGATAATATGGATGATATCTTAAAAGATAAAAAACTACTTAAAGAACTTGGTGGTTCAGGAGGAAGCGCAGCAGGGAATAAACGCGCACTTAACAAGGTTCTTGTAAATGAACTTCCTCGTTTTATTAGCGCTACCGTTAATACCATGGAGATGATGACTAATGCCAAAGCAGAGAAACAAGATGCTAGTGTTGGAGAACTCAAAATTGATGGTATTAAAGACAAAATTGCCAGTTCAATTGGTTTTTATGGAAACATAGATGGTATGGTGATTTTAGTCTTTCCCCTTAATATTGCTAAGAAATCATGCGAACTTCTTTTGGGTGAAGAGACAGATGAAATTGAAGAGATTTTAGACACCTTAGCTGAGTTTGTAAATATTATAGCAGGTCGAGTAAAAGCCTTATTGGCAGAACAAAACATCAGTGTTGACATTACCCTACCCCGAACCTATGAAAAGGTAGAAGACCTCTTAGCCACTGTAGAAAAACGCAAGGGTGTACAAGTGAACCTTAACTTTGAAGGTGAAGGTTTTACTTTCTTTTTGACAAGATAAGTCTATACGCTATACTTCGACTATGAAACATCCCTTTATTAAAAAATTTATTATTATCTACTTGAGCGCAGTGGCTTTGGTACTTGCTTATTTTATTTTTAAAACACTCTTTATGCATGATAAAGAGATTAAACTTAAAAGCTTTAAGCTGAGTTCAGAAGAAGTAAACAATACAGAAATTAAAAAAGAGAAAAAAGAGCTAAGGCTTATGCTTTTACCAAAGAGATGATTATTCTTTGGTTACGATATATAAAGACTCATGATTAAGCTTTTTTAAGATATCCATAACATGTACAAAATCTTGAAATTTCGACTCTTTATCACTGCGTAAAACAACCGTGTCTTTTTTAGAAATCTTTTCTAATTTAGCTTGAAGTTGTTCAAGGTTTACTAAATCTTTATTAATAAAGATTTCACCTTTTTTTGTCACATAAATAGTAACTTCTTTATTGTCTGACTTTTTATCTGAAGACTTAGCTTCAGGAAGATCAACAGGAATAATACCCTGACGAATAAAGGTCGCGGTAGTCAACACCATAACAAGTAAAACTAGCATGATATTAATGAAAGGGATAACATTCATTGATGCCATTGGTTTTCGTTTTAAACCCATTACACTTTACCCTTGCGTCTTATTATTATGTTCAATGTCCCAGTAGGCTAGAATTCTCTCCATCTTACTAAGTAAAACATTATAAAATATTCCCGAAGGAATAGCTACTAAAAGGCCCGTTGCTGTTGCCTTAAGGGCTAATGCTAAACCACCCATAATTTGTTTCGTATCCACCGCACCACTCTCCCCTAAAGAGTAAAAAGTTAACATAATTCCAAGAACAGTTCCTAAAAGACCAATATAAGGAGCATTAACTGTAATCGTTGCAACTGTTGAAACATTATCTGAAAGTTCAAGTTCAAGTTTTTCTCTATTATCATGTGCCTTAACATCAATAGATTTGTAATACATTAAACGCTCAACAAATACCCATAAAGCTAAAACACTCATTAAAATTAAGCTTCCCATTACACCATAATCAATACCCGTTTCTGCCATTGCAGTCCACTCAGTTGTTTGCATTCACCATCCTCATATCCAAGGTTATTCTTGTACCCTGATCTTTTTTTGAATCTAAATAAATTGAAATTTTATTACGGTCACAATATTCTTTAACTAAACCCAAACCAATTCCCTGTCCACTTTTTTGTGAATCTTCTTGAAAATAGTGTTCAAAGGCATTAAAAATAAAGTCTTCGTCCATACCAACACCCTCATCTTTTATACTAAACTGTTTATCTTTCAAACGCAAAGAGACAACAGAATTAGGACGAGAATATTTTACAGCGTTATGTGTCAAATTATCTAATACTTTTAAAAAACCTATTGTATCTATTGTTACACTATACTTTTCTAAAGTTAGTTCAAAGTTAATTTGTGGAAAAAGTTCTTTATAGGTTTGAACTCTCTGTTCAATTAAATCTTGCAATTCACACTCCACTAACTCAACCTTATGAATCTGTTTTTTAATCATATAATCTAATTCAGTATAAAGTGTTTTTAATGTGACAGAAGCCTGTTCAATTCGAGAAAGACGTTTTATATTTTTTTCATTCTCTTCTTTTTTTAAAAGCATCTGCGTATTGGCTAAAATTGTCGCTACAGGAAGATTAAGTTCATGAAGGGTTTGTCTACTTAAGAGTTCAAGCTCATTTGAGCGTTTTTCAAGAGGTTCAATTAAAAGTCGGACATAAGCACCACCAATAACAAAACCCACAATAAGAGAAAAAATAAGTAGTAGTTGAATACTTAAATACTCTGCCATAAAAAAACCAAAACTAGAAAAAATCATCGCCATTAAAATAAAAATAAAAAGAAGAATCGTCTTATGATTTTGGCTCATATTTGTATCCGACACCTCTAATATTACTCAAGGTTTCATCACCTAATATTTTCTTTAAACGTGTAATATAAACACGAACAGCCCCATCACTTCCTTCTTGATTTGTAGGCCACAAGGCCTCAAAAATCATCTCTTTTGTTACCACTTGACCTTTATTATGTAAAAACAGTGCAATCAGATCAAATTCACGAATAGAAAGCTCTATCTCTTTCTTGTTTTTATACAAACGTTTCTGCTCTATATCAATACAGATATCACCACTGCACTGCTTTGTTTCACCACGTACTCGCTTTAAGACACTCGAAATTCTAAGATGTAACTCTTCTAAATCAACGGGTTTTTTCAAATAATCATCACAGCCCTTTAAAAAACCCTCTTTCATCACCTCTTTATCTTGATAAGAGGTAAGAAAAATAGCAGGTGTAGAGTCCCCACTTTGACGTAAGGCATCTAAAAACTCAATCCCACTCATTAGTGGTAAGTTAATATCTAAAAGATAAAGATTAAATTTTTCGGTATAAGTAAGTTCAAGTGCGAGTTGTGGATTATGTACTGTTTTAACCTCAAATCCCTCTTCCTCTAAGAAGTCTTCAAGCGACTCTGCAAAAAGTAGATCATCTTCTAGTAGAAGAATCTTAGTCGACATCTTCTATCGACCATGCCAGAGTTTCACCTGCATACATAGGAACAACACCCTTATATGTTTCAGGTACTTTAAAATCTTCTTGTACTAAAGTCACTTCTTTAAACTCTGGGCAGATCCCATATATACTTTGAGCATTGTCTGAAACAAAAGATTGTAAGTTATCTAATTTTCCATTTTTTTCAAAGATATCACACAACAGTTGAAGTGCAATTGGCGCTGTAAAAACACCTGCAGCACAACCACATGACTCTTTAGCTTCTTTAGGGTGAGGTGCAGAATCTGAACCAAACATCACCTTAGGATGGGCTTCAAGAGCTATCTTTAAAAGAACGGCTCTATCTTCAGGACGTTTTGCAATTGGTTTACAAAAAAGGTGAGGTTTTAACATTCCGCCTGCAACATCATCCAAAGAGATAAGAAGATGATGTACCGTAATTGTTGCATAAAGGTTAGCATGTTTGTCTAACATATCTACCGCTGCTTTTGTCGTAATGTGTTCCATAATGATTTTTAAATCCGGAAAGTTTGTAGCAAGTTCATCATATATATTCATAAACTCTGCTTCTCTATCCATAACAAAACCATCTGTTTCACCATGCACACATAAGGGAATGTCCATTCTCGCCATCGCTTCTAAGGTAGGTCGCATCTCTTCAATGTCAAAGTTCTTAACCCCACCCTCAGAATTTGTTGTAATCCCCGCAGGATAAAGTTTAATGGCAGTAAGTTCTTCAGCAACATCTGCTAAAAAGTTTTCATCATAATTTTGATAAAACAGAGTCATATAAGGTTCAAAACCACCATCATCACAAAACTCTCCAATATCATCAAACTCATCTTCATCAGCAGCTTCTACACCAATAGCATGTTTAATACGTTCTTTATAAGCAATTAACTCCTCTTTTGTACTTACAGGAGGCACAAGATTAGGCATAATAAGTGCACCTGAAAAAGAGTAAGCAGATAAGGATCCAATATTTTCAAGCATAAGGCCATCACGAAGATGAAGGTGCATATCCAGTGGCATTAAAAGTGTGTGTTGTTTCATAATTTTCTCTTTATAATAAAATAGTGCTTACTGTTCCAAGAACAACAGTAATCGCAATGAATGGTGTGATTTTGTAAATTGTACTCATCACTAAGACAGGTTTTCCGTCCACAAATATCCCCAGTTGTACGGCAACTACCATCAGCGCAGCAGCAATAAAAAAAGCAAGAGATGCTCCTAAAACAAAGTACCACGGTAGTGTCATAAAACCAAAAATCAATAAGCTAACAAGGGCTAAGGTACTAAGAAGACCTTCACTTACTATTTTGGCACCAATTTTTTCCTGTCCAATACGAACACGAAAAATTTTCAAATATAAAAACCCAAGAAAAAGTGTAATATAAAACATCATTAAGAGATTAACTCCTTTGCTGATTCAATTAAGCTGTTTAAAGCTTTTTCATACAATTTAGCATCATCTAAACTTTCAGACTCAAAACGTGTCACCAGAACAGGGGTTGTGTTACTTGCACGTACTAACCCCCAACCATTTTCAAAAATTACACGCACACCATCAACATCAATAATTTCTTTGATATTTGGAAAATCTACAGGAGGTGTTTCTAATTTTACTTTTAAAGCATCAATAATCTTAAACTTCTCTTTTTCTGTTGTTTTAATCTTAATCTCTTCTGTTGAGAACACAGGAGGAAGTGCCTCAACCTCAGCATCAACATCCATACCTCTGTGTATAAGTTCAAGCATTCTAAAAGTCGTATAAATTGCATCATCATAACCAAAATAGCGGTCATTAAAAAAGATATGCCCACTGACTTCTGCTGCTAAGTCCGCATTGGTTTCACGAATCTTAACCTTTAAGTTTGAGTGACCTGTTTTATACATAATTGCTTTCCCGCCACGTTCACGTATGGTGTCATACATCACTTGAGAACATTTAACCTCACCAATAACCGTTGGCTTTGCCATCTGCTTAGAAAACAGAAGTGCCATAATATCACCTTTGATATTATGTTTTTTAGTCAGTACTGCAATACGGTCTGCATCTCCATCATAAGCAAAGGCAAGGTCACCTTGACGGTTTAAAAGCAGTTTAATATCTTCAAGGTTTTCTTCCTCAGAAGGATCAGGATGGTGATTCGGAAAAGATCCATCAGGATTAACAAAAATTCCTTTAGCACGAAGTTCTAGTCTATCAAAAATAGTAGGAAGAACCGTACCCGCAACCACATTTCCACAATCATAAACAATATCTAAGTCCATGCCTTTAAGATGCTCAAACTCTTCTACTATATAATCCATATATTCTGAGATAGCATCAAATTCATCATAACTATTATTATCAGGAATAATCTCTACAAGGCTCTCAATCTCACGACCAAGGGCATAAATATCTTCACCAAAAAAAGGTGCCTTGTCTATAGTGATTTTAAAACCATTGTACTCAGGAGGGTTATGCGAACCCGTAATCATTACAGAAGCTGAAGAGGTTACCACTTTTGCATTCTCTAAGATCATCTCTCGATAATTACAAAAATAATTTACAGGGGTAGGAACCATTTGAATATTAATAACTTTTTTTCCTGCGTGTTTAAAACCTGAACATAACAATTCAAAAAGTTTCGGTGAATGTGTACGTGCATCATATCCAATAACGACATATTCACCCTCTACCTTTAAACCTAAGGTATATCCAATCTTTTTAACGGTCTCTTCATTAAGTTCTTTTTCAAACACACCACGTATATCATATTCTCTGTAAATTGACATCTGAGTCCTTAGTAATTTATAACTGTTGTTTTTTAGTAATTATATCTAACGTAGCTTATAAACAATCGGAATTTGCAAGGTCAGAACTTCAGAAGGATGAGGAAAAGAATCAGAAGCTTTTCGAACAGTCTTTAAAGCAGATTTTTTTAAAATAGATGCCACCTCTCCTGAGGCTGAAATCTCAACAATATTACCCTCTTTATCAAGTGTAAACAGTACCATTGTCTTCCCTTGTAAACCACGTTTTTTTGCAATTCTAGGATAAGAGAGATTGCGTTTAATTAGGGCATTAATAATGGCAAGGTTCTCATCCATATAAGCCTCTTCTGGAGTAATATTTACAATAGGAAGTGGAACTTCTGGTTGAACTACTCTTGCTTGAGCTTTAACTAACTCTTGTTTTATCTCCTCAACAACAAGAGGTTTAACAGCAACAACTTCTTCTACTTCTACTGGTAAAAGGTCTATCTCTTTTTCAATACTGAGAGTCTCTTCAACAACATCTACTTTTTTTACAAGTACTGTTTTCTTTTTTATAAGCCGTACAATTTTTTTCTTAACAAGAGGTTTTGGTTTAGAAACGGGTTTAGAAACTTTCTTAGGTACAACCTGCTTGACAGGTTTAGGTTCAACATAATGAAGGGCTTGAAGATTGACACACACGCGGGTTTCATGTTTTCTTTCTTCGTACTGTTTATACGCAACCGTAAGTAAAAGTGCGATAAAAAGATGGATAAACAGTGATGTTAATAATGACTTATATTTCAAACCCACAGAATTCATGAGTTTATTATAATAGAAGAAGTGTTACAAAAGTGTTAATTCAGGTCAAGTTAACTGCCAAAAAGTTTATCTAAAAATGATTTTTTCTTTTTGGGAGCATAAGCATGTTTTCTCTCATCTGTAAAGTCCGGATCAGGTTTTAAAAGTTCTTTATTAAAAGGTTTAAGCGATTTTCGCTCTTTTTTATCCCTTTTGTCAGGGCTAACATGTTTAGGCGAGGCATGAGGCATACACATAATAGACTCCTTTTTTTACTTAGTACTAGTATAACCTAAATAATGTGGAGTCTATGTGTAAAACTTAGATAGAACGTTGATGCTCAGGATAGGCTTCAAGCCCACACTCTTCGATGTCTAAGCCTTTCATCTGCTCTTCATCACTGGCTCTAAATTTTACCACTAAATTAATAAAATAAAGTACAATAGCAGAAGATGAAAATGCAAAAATGCCGACAACAACGATACCTTTAATTTGACCCATGAGTGTGATTCCATTTTCAGGGTCACTAGCAAAGATTCCAACAGCTAGTGTTCCCCAAATACCATTAACTAGGTGAACAGAAAGTGCCCCTACCGGGTCATCAATTTTCATTTTATCAAAGATTGGTACGGCAAATACAACTAAAATACCACCAATTACACCAATAATGATAGGCTGATAAATAGTATATAAATCGGGTCCTGCTGTAACAGCAACTAAACCACCAAGTGCACCATTTAAAATCATCGTAATATCAAACTTACGGTAACGAATATACATAATAAAACCTGCAACAATAGCACCTGCGAGCCCTGCTGTATTGGTATTCATAATGGTTAAAGCAACAGCGTCAGCACCCTCTTTTGTTGTAATTGAACCTACAGAGCCACCATTAAATCCAAACCAACCAATCCAAAGAAGAAAAGCACCTAAAACCACTAAAGGAATGTTAGAAGCAGGAATAACACGAACCCGTCCCTCTTTCATGTATCGACCTCTACGTGATCCCATAATTAAAATTGCTGCAAGAAGTGCCCAGCCCCCTGTAGAGTGAATCACTGTAGAACCTGCCAAGTCATACATACTAAGTGCTAAAGCAGTCCCTTCTAAGAAGTTTACTCCCCAGGTAATGTTAACCACAGTAGGATAAATAAGTGCGCCCATAATAACAGTAAAAATACTTAAAGGAATAATACGAACTCTTTCACTCACCCCACCACTCATGATATTAACTGTTTTCCCCACAAATGCCATCTGAAACATAAAAGCAGCATACATACTTAATGAACTGTTTTCCCAAGTACCAAAGGCATATTCATACCCGTAAAGAAAAAAAGCCATGGAAGCCACCGCATAAATCATTGTGTTGACTGTTAATACAGTAGCAACATTCTTCGTACGCACTAAACCTGCTTCTAGCATTGCAAAACCAGGTACCATTAAAATAATTAGTGTCATTGAAAAAATGACAAAAAGTGTGTCAACGATATAGGTAAAATCGCTTATAAGTAGATATTTTTCCATTAAAGTCCCTTAAATTCAAAGAGTAATTATGACGAATAAGAAATTAGGAAGTTATTAAAGTACTTTTTATTCAAGTCGTACAAGTTCATCTTTTATCTCTTTACGAATACCATCAATCTCTTTTACCAGTTGTGTAACCACTTCTTCATTTGTATTAATGTCTTGCCAATACTCTTTCCAAGACTCTTGTAAAAGCCTAGATTTATTCTGTACTGGTTTCGAAATCAGTTGACTTAAATCAACAATAAGACCAATTTTAACCCACCCTTTTCTAGGGTTTCCTATGCTCTTGTTTTTATCATAATAAGCACCATACAGAACCTGTTCAAACTCTGCAAGTTCGGTAAGTACTTCGAAAGACGCCATGCGAATGGTATCATTGAGTTCACTCTGTTGTAAACGCCAAACATTATATGAAAAACCTATCAGTGCGAAAACAATACTAAAAATTGAGGTTAAGAAATAAAGTTTTTATCTTTTTTGAAATGTCTGCATAATGTTTCCTTCTTGAAACATTTTAACAAAAAGAGGGGGGAGTGTGTGTGGAAAAAGACTCTTAGTCCTAAAGACT